>JBIICE010000136.1:0-11621 GCA_044239025.1 Verrucomicrobiales bacterium | reverse complement strand
TCGCCCTGCATGCGGAACGTGGCGTCCTTGTCCGACTTGTCGACGAGGGCTGCCTGGAAGTTCCTGGCTCCATCGGCGCTCGTCCAGCGCCGGAAATCCGCCTTGGGAGCGGCAGCGGCATCAGCCGGCTTGCCCGCGGCGGGAGCCCCTTTCTTCACGATGTTGTCCGGCTTGAGGAAGATGCGGCCCTCACGATAGCTGATGACCGCGTCGAGTTCCCGGAGGAAGTCAGCTCCGAAAATCACCTCGAACTGCCCCGGGCCACCGCCGATCGGGATGAAGTCCGTGGCGAGCAACTTGCGGTTCTCGACGACCGTGTCGCCGAGTTTGAGGACACTGATGCGGGTGACGGCCGCCTTCTGCGAGCCCGCGACGCCCCGGATTTCCTGGTCGTACGGCCCGATTTCAAGGCCTGCCTCCTTGGCCGATCCATCATGGATGATGGAAGAATGCGCTCCCGTATCGATCATGAAGCGCATGTTCTTGCCACCGACTTCGCCATCCACGAAAATGTGATTGCCCTCGATATCGAACTCGAAGGACTGATAGCCGCGCAGTTCGAGCATTTCCTTGACCGTGAGCGAGGCGAACTCCGCATTGTTGAGGAGGTCATCCTTGAACTTCGTCCACTTGCGCACGAACTGGGCATCCGGTTCGCTGAGGGCGCGCATCGGTTGGGTGCTCGTCTTGCCGTTCTGGAGTTTGAAGGTGACGGAAGTCGACGATTTGGCTGTGATGACCGCGTAGAACGTCTTGCCATCGTTGAGCGTGAAGCGGCGGAAGGCGGCAGCCTCCTGGGCGTGGCTCACGCCGCAGAGGGACAGGCCGGCTGCGGCCAGCAGAATGGTCAGGGGAAATGGGAATTTTTTCATCTCGGCAAAAGCGTGGGTCGTGGACTTCTCTATCTGGCGAATTTGACCGCGCCCGCGGAATTCGGCAAGCTTTTCCATCAGGGAGTTCCGCATGGCTCGCGCGGGAAGCCTCACATGCGTTCCGTGACGCGGATGCCGAGGAGGTCGAGGCCGCTGCGCAGGACGCGGGAAGTCAGTTCGCAGAGGGCCAGCCGGGTCGCCCGGGCCGCACCTTCGGCGCGCAGGACGGGACAGGCCTCGAAGAACGAATGGAAGGCGCGGGCCACGTCGTAGATGTAGCCGGCGAGGACATTCGGACGGAAATCCTCGAGGACGGCCGGCACGGCTTCCGCGAAGCGGCACAGGAGCAGGGCGAGTTCGCGTTCCTCCGCCTGAGTCAATTCGTAGGGCCCTGCCAGATCCGCCGTTCCTTCCAGCTTCCGGAAAATCGAACGGGTGCGCACGTAGCTGTACTGGAGGTAGGGAGCCGTATTTCCCTGGAAGGCGAGCATCTTGTCCCAGACGAACTTGTAATCGGTGAGCCGGCCCTGGCTGAGTTCCTGGTATTTGACGGCGCCGATGCCGACGGCTGTGGCGATGGCCGCCTTTTCGGCGGGATCGAGATCGGGATTCTTTTCCTCCACGACAGCGCGGGCGCGTTCCTCTGCTTCCTCGAGGACTTCAAGGAGACCGACGCTTTCGCCACTGCGGGTTTTCATCATGCGGCCGTCTGCGCCGAGAATGCTCCCGAAGGCAATGTGCTCCATGCCGGGATGGAGGCCCATCCGCCGGACCGTGGCGAAGAGTTGTTCGAAGTGAAGGGCCTGGGGGGCACCGACGACATACCAGATTTCGTCGGCCTTCCATTCATGGACCCGGTGGAGGACAGTGGCGACATCCGTGGTGGCATAGCCAAAGCCGCCGTCCGACTTCCGCACAATGAACGGGGCCTTGTCCGCGAGCGCCGGAATGTCATCGAAGAAGACGCAGACCGCGCCCTCGCTTTCCCGTGCGATGCCCTTGGCAAGCAACTGCTGCACAACCCCCGGCAGGGCCGCATTGTAGAAGCTCTCGCCGAGATAGTGATCGAAGCCGACATCCAGCTTGCGGTAGACCGCGGCAAGTCCGTCGAGCGAAACCTCCACGCACTGTTTCCAGATGGCGAGGTTTTCGGGGTCGCCGGCCTGCAGGCGCACCAGTTCCGCCTTGCAGGTGTCGCGCGTCGGTGTGTCCGCGCGTTCACCCCGTTCCTTCGCCTCTTCCTCGGCCTTCGATTCGGCATTCACCGCTTTGTAGAGACGCAGCAGTTCCCGGATGGGATCCTGCGCAAGGGCCTCGCGGTTGAGTTCCCGTTTCCATCCGTAAAGCACCATGCCGAACTGCGTGCCCCAGTCGCCGATGTGATTGTCCGTAATGACCCGGTGGCCCAGGAACCTTGCGGTGCGCGCAAGGCAGTCGCCGATGATCGTGCTGCGGATGTGGCCGACATGCATCTGCTTGGCGACATTGGGAGCCGAGAAATCGATCACGATGGTGCGCGGGTCCTGCGGTCCGACGCCCAACCGATCGTCGCCGAGCAATTCCGCCATGCGCCCGGCGAGAGCCTCCGGACGGATCGTGAAATTCAGAAACCCGGCCCCGGCCACCGTGGGCGTTTCCGTGAGTCCACCCGTGTCCATGAGTTCCGCGATCTGCTGAGCGAGGGCACGGGGATTGCTTCGCAGGGGCTTGGCAAGCACCATGGCGGCATTCGTCTGGTAGTCACCAAAGCGCGTGTCGGCAGCCGGCGTCACGCTGGCGCGGAATCCGTCAGGCAGATCGAGACCGGCGGCCGCGAGGGCCATGTTCAGCTGCTGCCCGAGATATTCTGGAATCGTCATGAGCCCGCCACCGTGCCGGACAGCGGGCGCGGTGCAAGGGGAGTCACGGCTTGCGCAGTTCGAGCGTCGTCTCCCCGGCTGCCTTCCGGCTGCCCGGTTCGTGGCGCAGAATCTCCATGCTTTTGAGCACGGTGGCTCCGCTCTTGAGTTTCATTCCCGAGGTCACCGCGCAGGTCTTGATGAGCTTCCCCGTGCGGTCGTACCCCATCATGCGCAGCATGCCGCCCGATTCCCGGTCCGCAAACACCCGGACGAGGTAGTAATCACCGAGGCTGTCCGGATTGTAGAGATCGACGACATCGCAGCGCCGGGTCTGAATTGTCTCCGTGCCGGCCCTCACCTTCTTCGGCCAGTACAGGTAGCGCTGCGACAAGTCGTCATACGACAGGTCCGTCCCGCGCACGCCTTCGGCATAGCGCTTCGTGGCCACTGGCTGCGGCTTGCCGCCCGCCAGTTCCTCGGTGAGACGCGCTCCCTTCTCGGTCACGTTCAGGCTGATGACCTGCTTCGGCTTGTCGAAGGTGAAGCGGATGAGGTCCTTGTCGAGACGGATGGTGAACGGCACGGTGGTCTTCCCCTTGCTGAAAGTGCCCTTCAGTTCCTCGGCATTCTGAAGCGCACGGCTCATGAGCACCCGGTCAATCACCTGCTCGGCGGTCATTTCATCACCCGCTTCCTGTGCGGCCACTACCATGGGCATGAACAGCAGAGCGGCAAGAAAACGGAGTCGGTTCATGGGAGGAAATCGGAGAAATGTGGAGAAATCGGAGAATCGCAGGAGCACGTTCAGAGTTCGATCTGAATGCCAAACTCCACGACTCTGCCAGGAGGAATGTTGTAATAGGCGACAGCACTCTGGGCGTTCCGCGAGAGCAGCGCAAACAGCTTGGCGCGCCACGGCGCAAAGTAGCGGTTTCCGGGAATGACGGTTTCGCGGCCGAGGAAGAAGCTCGTCTGCATCGGCTCGAGCCGCAGTCCCTGGTCGGCGCAGAGCCGCATGATTTCCTGGATATCGGGCTGTTCCATAAAGCCGTAATGCCCCACCACCCGCCAGACCGCATGACCTTCCGGGCTGCCCTGGGCAATGCAGGCAATGGCGACACGGTCGCCCGCCGGGATGTACGGCACCTTCTCGTTTTCAATGGTGAGGAACACGATCCGTTCATGGAGCACCTTGTTGTGCTTCAGATTGTGCAGCAGGGCCGTCGGGGTGAGCCCACTGGTCCCGGACATGAAGACCGCCGTACCGGGAACACGCGCCACCTTGCTGCCCCGCTCGATGCTCGTCAGGAAATCATCCAGCGGCAGGGCCTGCTCCGCCAGCCGCGCCCCAAGGTGACGCCGTCCTTCCTTCCATGTCATCATGACCGCAAACAGGCCAATCCCGATGAGCACCGGAATCCAGCCGCCATGGAAGAACTTGAGGGCATTCGCAAAGACAAAGACCGCACTGAGCACGACCAGTCCGGCAATCGCGAGGAGAGTTTTCGGGGCGGACCATTCCCACTGACGCCGGGCGGCGAAGTACAGCAGAATCGTGGTCACGAGCATCGTCAGCGCCACGGCAATGCCGTAGGCTGCGGCGAGCCGCTGCGATGAGCCGTAGCTGGCGACGAGGGCAATGCAGCCAACCATGAGGGCCCAGTTGACCCGGCTGATGTAGATTTGTCCCTTTTCCTGCGAGGACGTATGCTGAATGCGGGTCCGCGGCAGGTAGCCGAGCTGGACGGCCTGCATCGTCAGGGAGAAGACTCCGGAGATGAGCGCCTGCGAGGCGATCACCGTCGCCAGGGTCGCCAGCACGGTCAGCGGAATCTGTCCCCAGTCGGGCGTCATGTTCTTGAGCGGATTCTCGATGGCCTCGGGATGATGCAGCAGAAAGGCTCCCTGGCCGAGATAGTTGAGCAGCAGCGCCGGCTTCACCAGCCACATCCAGGCCAGCGAAATCGGCCGCCGCCCGAAATGCCCCATGTCCGCATAGAGCGCTTCCCCGCCGGTGACTGTCAGAAAAACCCCGGACAGCACCTTGATGGACGTGTGACTGTCGATCATGAGCAGCTTCAGTCCAAGCATGGGATTGAAGGCAGCAAAGACCGACGGTGCTCCCTCCGGCCGGGGTTCGAGAATCCAGCGCAGGCCGAGCACCGCGAGCGTCAGGAACCACACCAGGGTGATCGGACCGAAGGCGACGCCGACTTTTCCGGTGCCGAGCCGCTGCACCGAGAAGAGCGCCACGAGAATCGCAATGGTGATGGGCACGATGTAGCTCTGCATCGGCGTGCCATTGAGTGTTTCCACGGCCGAGAGCACGGAGATGGCTGGCGTGATGATCCCATCGCCGTAGAGGAGGGCCGCGCCGAAGATGCCGAGACTGACCATGACGAGAGCGGTGCCGGAGCGGTACTTGCCGCGGCGCTCGGGGAACGCCACGCACAGCAGTGCCAGAATCCCGCCTTCCCCCTGCTTGTCGGCCCGCATGACCAGCACCACGTACTTGAGCGTGATCATCAGAGTGATCGTCCAGATGATGAGCGACAGCACGCCGAGCACATGCTGCCGGACATCGAGGACGACCTTGAGTTCCTGAGACGTTCCGGAACCGTGCAGTTCCGTGAAGCATTCCCGCATGGCGTAGAGCGGACTCGTTCCGATGTCGCCGAAGACGATGCCCAGTGCGCCCAGAATGAGCAGCCAGAGCCGGGTAGGATGAGCGGAGGATTGGGAGGCGTTCATGGGTCGATGGACAGCAGACGTCTCCGTGGGAGAAACGCCCCTCCGGAATGTCAGCCGCGATGGCGTGACGGACGCCTCGTCGCGCCGGACCTACCGGCTGGTCTGATCATCGGAATGCTGTCGGACATGCGGAACATGCTGATGATCGGACCGAAGCACACCCGTTCCCATTGTCCAGAGCATCCGCAGGGGACGGCCCGGCCGCGCTGACGCCACGGGGTTTGCGCTTTCCTGCGGCCCGGCTCCGTGCTGGGGAATGGCATGCTGCACATTCCGGACGGACCCTTCGATGCCTACATTTTCGACTGCGATGGCACCCTCGTGGATTCGATGCCCCTCCACCTCGAAGCATGGCGCGAGGCCCTCGCCCGGCACGGATTTCCGCCGCACGATTTCACCCTGGAAATGCATCACGCCTTCGCGGGCATGCCGGGCGTGGCCATTGTGTCCGACCTCAATGCCCGGTTCGGAACAAGCCTCGATCCGGCGGCCGTGGAAGCCGACAAAGTCCGTTGGTACCTTGCGAACCACCACAGCGTGCAGCCCATCGAACCGGTCGTCGCCATCGCACGGGCCAGTCACGGAACGCTTCCCATGGCGGTGGCCTCGGGCAGCGACGCGGGCATCGTCAACGATTCCCTCCGTGCCCTCGGGATTGATCACCTCTTCGCAACGGTGATCACCCCGGCGGATGTCGCCCGCGGCAAGCCGGCTCCGGACATGTTCCTCCTCGCGGCCGAACGCATGGGTGCGGACCCGGCGCGCTGCCTCGTCTTTGAAGATGGCCAACTCGGAATCGACGCCGCGAAGGCGGCCGGCATGCCATGGGTTTTCGTGCCCGCCGAACTCTCCGCGGGTCACCGGAGCCCATGAAGATTTCCTATCCAGCCGACCTCCCGATCACGGCGCGGCGCAGCGAGATCACCGACGCCATCCGGCAGCACCAGGTCGTCGTGATCGCCGGAGAAACCGGCAGCGGCAAAACCACGCAGCTGCCGAAGATGTGCCTCGAGGCAGGCCTTGCCGCCCGGGGCCGCATCGGCTGCACCCAGCCCCGGCGCGTTGCCGCCATGAGCATTTCCCGGCGCGTCGCTGCAGAACTGCAGGTTCCCTGGGGCCGTGAAGTCGGATGCCGCATGCGTTTCAATGACGACACTTCGCGGGAAACGGTCCTCAAATTCATGACCGATGGCATCCTGCTCGCGGAAATTCAGAGCGACCGCGATCTGCGGGCCTACAGCGCCATCATCATTGATGAAGCCCACGAACGCTCGCTCAACATCGACTTCCTGCTTGGCTACCTCAAAGGCCTCCTTGCAAGACGCCGGGAACTCAAGCTGATCATCACCTCGGCAACCATCGACACTGCGGCGTTTTCCGCCGCGTTCGGCGGAGCGCCCATCATTGAAGTGTCGGGACGCACGTGGCCGGTCGACATCCACTACGCTCCCCCGGAGGAGAACGACGGCGATGGCGGGTGGATGCATGGGGCCATCACGGCGGTCGAGGATGCCGCCACGAGCACGGGCGACGGTGACATCCTCGTGTTTCTGCCCACGGAACGCGATATCCGGGAAGCCGTCGATGTCCTCGGCGGCCGCCTCGGTCCCTCATGGGAAGTGCTGCCGCTCTATGGCCGCATGGCCGGACAGGACCAGCAGCGCGTCTTCAGTGGCGGCAGCCGACGCCGCGTCATCGCCGCCACCAACATCGCCGAAACCTCCCTGACCATTCCCGGCATCCGCTGCGTCATCGATACCGGACTGTCCCGCATCAGCCGCTACCAGCCACGCACCCGGACGCGGCGCCTCCCCATCGAACCGGTCGCCCAGAGCAGCGCCAATCAGCGGGCCGGACGCGCCGGACGGGTCCAGGCAGGCCTCTGCATCCGGCTCTACAGCGAAGAGGATTTCCTCAAGCGCCCGCCCTTTGCCATTCCGGAAATCCAGCGCGCCAATCTCGCGGAAGTCATCCTCCGCATGAAGGCATTCCGGCTCGGCGAGATCGAATCGTTCCCCTTCCTGAATCCACCGGCTCCGGCAGCGATCCGTGCGGGCTACCAACTGCTGCACGAACTCGGTGCCCTCGGCGAAACCAACGAACTCCTGCCGGCTGGACGCGAACTGGCGCGGCTTCCGCTCGATCCCGTGCTTGGCCGCATGCTCCTCGAAGCGAAGCGCGAACGCGTGCTCCCGGAACTGCTGGTGATTGCGGCCGGGCTGAGCGTACCCGACCCGCGGGAACGACCGGACGATGCCCGCGAGGCCGCGGACACAGCCCACCGTGCCTTCCGCACGCCGGGATCGGATTTCCTCTCGCTGCTCCGCCTCTGGCTCGCGGCCCCGCCGCCGGGTGGCAGCCGCAATGCGCTCCGCCGCTTCTGCCGCACGAACTTCATTTCGTATACCAGACTCACGGAATGGCGCGACCTCTGGCGTCAGCTCGGCGATGCGGTGCTTGACGACGACGCCGACCCTCCGGCCGTCAGGGAATTTCCGGATCACGTGCGCTGCGCGGCAATTCACCGCTGCATTCTCGCCGGACTGCTCGGCCACATTGCCCGGCGCGAGGCCCGCAATCTCTACAAGGCATCGGGGAACCGCGAAGTCCTGCTCTTTCCGGGATCGTCCCTGCACCAGCGCAAGGACCGCCCGCAGCAGGGCTCCAGCAGCGAAAAAGCACCCGCCCAGCCCGATTGGATCATGGCCGCGGAAATCGTCCAGACGTCCCAGCTGTTCGCCCGCACCGCCGCAGGCATCGACCCCGCATGGGCCATCGAACTCGGCCCGCACCTCTGCGAACACCGCGTCAGTGCCCCGGAATGGGATCCGAAAACGGGCCGCGTCACCGCCCTCGAACGCGTTCTCATGCACGGGCTCGAACTGCGCCGCGGCCGCATCGATTACGGACGCGTCCGGCCCGACGAAGCGACGGCCATCTTCATCCGCGCCGCCCTCATCGACGACGACGCCGCAGTCAGCCATCCCTTCGCTGCGGCCAACCGCCGCCTGCGCGACAAGCTGGAACTCGCCCTGAGCCGATCGCGTTCGGGCGGTGTCTGGCAGGTCGCGGAACGCCTCGCCGATTTCTACACCGCCAGACTCCGCGGCATTTCGTCGCTGCACGACCTCAACCGATTCGTCCGGGAGCACGGCAACGATGCCCTCACGGCCACGGAAGCCGACCTCACGCGCACGGACACCACGGACCACCAGCATCACTTCCCGGACCGCGTCTCCATCGGCAATACCGTGCTGCCGGTTTCCTATGCCTACACGCCCGGACACGAACGCGACGGCGTCACGGTCACGGTCCCGGCGGAGGCCGCGGAACACCTCACCTCGGGGCAGCTCCAATGGGCCGTGCCCGGCCTCCGACCGGAAATCGCCGGTGTCCTGCTGCGCGCCCTTCCCAAACCGATCCGAAAATCCCTCGAACCGATCACGGACCGCGTCGCCGCGGTCGCCGCAGGATTCGATCCCGGCCGCAGCGATTTCCTCCCTGCCCTCGCGGAATTCCTCACGAAGAATTTCGGCGTCCGCGTCGCAGCCGGCGACTGGCCCGAGGGGAGCCTGCCGGATTACCTCCGTCCCCGCATCGAGGTCGTCGATGCCGCCGGTGCCTCGCTCGTCACCAGCCGCGACCTCGCCTCCGTCCACGAAGCCATGCGCGGGAAATCGGCGGGCTCGGCGGAATGGCAGCGCGCTGTCCAGCAGTGGGAGCAGCATGGCCTCACCACATGGTCGTGCGGCGACCTCCCGGAATCGGTTCCCGCCGGATCCAGCATGGGCCGCACCGTGCTCGCCTTCCCGGGACTCAAGGCCGGCCCCAACGCGGTCTCCGTCGTGCTCTTCACCGACCGCACCGAAGCGGAAGCGGCCTCACGGGAAGGAGTCCGACGGCTCGCGGAACTTTCGCTCCCGAAGGATCTCGCCTGGCTGCAGCGCGAACTGCGTCAGCTCACGGCGGCACCCCCGCCGTCCCGCAAGGCCGCCAGCCTGCACGACGCCCTCAGTGCGGTGAGCGCCCGCATGGCCGCCGCCGGTGCCTCGGGCCTGCCTTCACCGGAAGAACTCCAGCAGCACGCCGCCGAACACATTCTGCGTCACTCGCTGCGACTCGAGCCCATCCTTCCACTGGGCAAGGCCCGCTTCGCAGCCCTCCTCGAGCAGGCCCGCCGCGACTGGCCTCTGCTCGTCCGCAAGGTCATCGAGACCACCCGTGCGGTCTTCGCAAAGCGCACGGCCCTGCTCGCCGAGTCCGCCAGTCTGCCGTCCATGGAGGCAGAACTGCGCCGCCTCATTCCCGCCGACTTCCCGGCAGGAATTCCCCACGCCCGGCTCGATCACCTGCCCCGTTACCTCGAAGCCCTCGCGGTGCGCGCCCGCAAAGCGAAGCTCCAGCCGGCGAAGGACAAGGAACGCGCCGCCCTGCTCGCACCGTACGACAACTGGATTCCGCGCGTCGACCCCGCGCAGCACGAATCCTTCCGCTGGCTCCTCGAGGAATACCGCGTCTCGCTCTTCGCTCAGGAACTCGGCACCGCCGAACCGGTTTCACCCAAACGACTCGACGCCTTCCTCCTTCCCGCACCCTGAACTGACGGCTGCGCTCATTCTGTTTTGACAGCCCCCGCCGCCCGCGGACACTCCGCGCCATGCAAACGTCCGTCAAAGCCGCCCTCGCCAGCCCCGGCCCCCTCGATGCCATCGCCCTAGCCGGCTGGGTCCGCACCCGGCGCGATGCCAAGACGTTCTCTTTCCTTGAACTGAATGACGGTTCCTGTCTCCGCGGCATTCAGGTGGTCGCCGACGCCGGCATCCCCGGCTACGATGACATCGCCCGGATGACCACCGGAGCTTCCATCAGGGTCGAAGGCCGCCTCGTTCCCAGTCAGGGTGCCGGCCAGCAATGGGAAGTCCAGGCCACTGCGCTCGGGTTGCTCGGCACGGCCGACGAAACCTACCCGCTGCAGAAGAAAGGCCACTCGCTCGAATTCCTCCGCTCGATCTCCCACCTGCGCCCGCGCTCGAATCTCTTCGGCGCCGTCTTCCGCATCCGCAGCCGCATGACCTGGGCCGTTCATCAGTTCTTCCAGAACCGCGGCTTCGTCAATGTGCACACGCCAATCATCACGGCGAGCGACTGCGAAGGAGCCGGCGAAATGTTCCGGGTCACTACCCTCGATCAGGGATCCACCGCGAAACCGGAAGAGGATTTCTTCGGCCGTCAGTCGTTCCTCACCGTCAGCGGGCAACTCGAAGCGGAAACCTTCGCCTGCGCTCTCGGCAAGGTCTACACCTTCGGCCCCACCTTCCGCGCCGAAAACAGCAATACCTCGCGCCACGCCGCGGAATTCTGGATGATCGAGCCGGAAGTCGCTTTCGCTGACCTCCATGCCAACATGGATCTCGCCGAAGCCCATGTGAAGGAAATGGCCCGCTTCGCCCTCGATGACTGCGCGGAAGACATCGCCTTCTGCAGCAAGTTCGTCGACAAGGACCTCATCCCACGACTCACCATGGTCGCGGAAAAACCCTTCCAGCGCCTCGCCTACGAGGAAGCCGTCCAGATCCTCCTCGCGTCAGGTCACCCATTCGAATACCCGGTCGCCTACGGACTGAACCTCCAGAGCGAACACGAACGCTTCCTCACCGAGAAACACTTCGAGGGCCCCGTCACGGTCTTCAATTACCCGAAGGAAATCAAACCGTTCTACATGCGCCAGAACGAAGATGGGCGCACCGTCGCCGCCATGGACCTTCTCGTCCCGGGTATCGGCGAACTCATCGGCGGCAGTCAGCGCGAGGAACGACTCGACCTCCTCCTTGCGGGGATGGAACGCCACGGCGTCAACCCGGCCGACTACTGGTGGTACACGGACCTTCGGAGGTATGGTTCGGTACCGCACGCGGGCTACGGCATGGGCTTCGAACGCCTCCTCATGTTCCTCACCGGCGTCGGCAATATCCGCGATGTCATCCCGTTCGCCCGGACCCCGGGCAGCGCGGAATTCTGAAGTGGTGCCTGCGCAAATTCCCTGCAATCACCACCCACGGCATTCAGCGCCAACGGCGGGTTATCTTTCTGCAGGGCAACGGAGGGCGGACATTCCTGTCCGCCAACCCCGAATCCAAATGCCGGTGGGAAAACCCGC
>JBIICE010000135.1:0-11636 GCA_044239025.1 Verrucomicrobiales bacterium | reverse complement strand
GGAGGGAACGGGTTTTCCGTTCACTTCGCGCAGCCCTTCGTAATGGCCGGCATCGATGCGGGCGATGACCTCGGGATGGTTCATGACGTAGGGTTCCAGGAAGACCACGGGGCATTCGTAGACCCTGCTGGCGAGGAGATTGCGGAGCCAGACGTAGGGTTCGCCGGGGACCTCGCGGGCGGATTCGCCCCCGTAGCGGAATGGGGGCAGGGAAGTGGAGGCAGCCATGCGTCGGGCGACTGCGGTGCAGAGTGCGATTTCCGTTTCCGGGATGCGCTGCACGATGCGGAGAAGGGATTCGAGCCGCTGGTCGTCGAGGGTCAGTTCTCCCGGCAGGAGGCAGCCGTGAGCGATGACGTGGAGGTGATTGCTCTGTGCGAGGGTGGGCGAAGCTGGATTTCCCCAGTTATCGGCATTGAAGTGGAGGCAGACAACGAGGTCGGGCTGGAGTTCTGCGTTGACCCGGTGGCCGCGGGCACGGATTTCCGCAGTCCGGTAAAACAGGCGTTCCGATTCACGGATGACTTCAGGTCCGGTGGTCGGCCGACCTTCTGCGGCGAGGCTCTGGCGGGCAGCAGTGACGAGTTCAGTTGGGCGCAGCGGGGTGAGCGGACTGGATGAGGTGCGCAGAAGGGAGACCGTGGCTCCCAGTTTCTCGAGCAGGGGTTGGAGCAGGCGGGCGGTGGCCACGGTGAGGTCGCCTTCCCGGATGGGAGGGGATGAGCCGTGCTGGAAGGACCTCTGTTCCATGATGGCCCATGGACCGCCGAGGTGTCCGGGATCGAGGGCGATGCGGACTCCTTCGAGGGGGCGTTCAGGGGCGGTCGGTGCGAGGTCCTCGGCCCGACGCCAGAATCGTGCGGCTGGCGGGGAGATCACGGGACGGGAAGCGAAGGGAAAGACGTGGGTGCGGCTGGTCCCGGCTTCCCGTGAGGCGGTGCGGATGAGAGCTGCTCCGGGAGTGATCTGGAGGTGAGTGAACCATGCTCCGGGTCTGAGGGTGAGGACGGAATCGAGGAGGCCCGTGAATTCTTCGGAGGTGAGGGTGCCGTGCCAGGGGGTGAGGCGCGACCAGTCGGGCGGATTGGCCAGCGGAGTTAGGAGCCATGCTGGCGGGCGTTCCTGGGTTGTGGCGGGCTGGCGCCGGCAGCCGAGAGGCAGCGAGGCAAGGGCGGCGGAGGATGCGGCGATGAACTGCCGGCGGCTGACCGGGGAGGCGGGGCGGGGCGGCATGGTGGGGATGTAAGCTCGACCTTGCGTTTCGCGAGTTGAATCTGCTCGCTGATGCTTCTGTCTGCTGGACGGCTGGTTCCGGCAGAGAGTAAGAAGAGGAGTGATGCGATGCCTTGGTTTGCTGCTGCTGGTGATTATCTGGAATGGTCCTGCGTCTGGCGGGAGTGGGCATGCCATGCATGGGCTGGGGGCTGATCCGCTGGCGGTTCCATTATGGGATGAGTATTTTGCGGAGGGGCCTTTTGAGTTGCCCGGGGAGCCGCTGCCGGGGGTGGAAGAGTGCGTCCGTGAGGGCTGGCGGGAGATTTTCCGGCTGAATGAGGTACGCGCCATGCAATGGTTTCGTGCGGCCCTTGAGAAGGAAAGCGAGTTGGTGCCGGCGCTTGTGGGGATGGCGGTGGCGAATCATGCGAGGCCGGGGCGTGCGGCGGCGGCGGCGCGGCGTGTCTGGCAGTTCGATGGGGTGGATGGAGATCCTCTGATGAGGGAAATTGCCGGCCTGTGGCGCGATAGTCTGGCGGGGCTTCCGGCGGCAAGGGTTTCGGATGGGGCCTCGCGGGCCGCTCTGCTGGCTGGAGCGGGGCCAAAGCCGTTTGATGCGGCCGAGGCGGTGCGGGGCCGCCTTGCCGGGCTGCGCCGCATGGCTTCCGGGAAGCCGTTGGTGCAGATGCTGCTGGCCCGGGAACTGCTGCTCGCGGGGGCGGCTGAGACGGTGTCCGGAAGGGAGATTCTCATGGAAGCCGAGCAGGCGCTGAGGGAGGGTGCGGCGGAATATCCGGATCATCAGCTGGCGTGTCTGATGGATCCGGGTGGCGTGCCGCGGCTACCGGGCCGGATTCCGGTGTCACCGGGTGCCGGTTTGGCGTGGGCGCGCCGTCTGGAGCGCGGGGGGTGGTTCCCGGAGGCGGCTGCATGGTATGGATGGGCGAAGGAGGGCGCGGCGCGGTTGCTGGTCCGGATGCCTGGCGATGCTGATCTCATGGATTGGTTTCATGGGGCGGCAGAGGGTCGGGCGCGGGTGCTGGCGTCGGCGGGGCAGCGGGAGTCTGCGCTCGCCGCTGCGCAGGAAGCAGGCTGGTCCTGCCTGCGTGAGACGGCGCTGCGGCTGGGGGCGTGGGATGCCATCAGGACGGCGGCTCCGCGGGCGCTGCGGGAGTGGGCCGAACCGTCCCCGGAAAGGGCCGCGTGGATTCATGCGCAGGCGCTCGCGGCGCTGCATTCCGGTGACCATGCTGGCGGATTTGCCGGTCTGGCGTTGCTGCGGGATGTGGTCGCGCAGGTTGGAGAACAGCCGGGGACGGCGGGCGGAAATCTTGCGGCGCTGCTGAAGGAACTGGAATGGTGGATGGAGCGGAAAGGCGGGGTGAATCCTTCTGCCGGGGATGTTCCGGTGGCGGAGAGGGCTCTCCCGGCCGCGAGGATGCTGCCCCTGCTGGCAGCGCATGGCGGGATTTCCCGCGCCGGGGATCTGCTGCGGGAATCGGTTCCGGTGGGACTTCCGGAAAGGGATGCGGCACGGTCGGTCGGGATGGCGTTTCCTTTCGCGGAGGATCTGGTGAACCGGTGGGCGCGCCCGGCCGCAGATCCCAGTCTGCTGCCCGTGTCGTCCGGCGCGCCGGGCGAACGGGTGGAGCGGATCGCCCCGGACGTGTCCGGGGAAGCGCGCCCCGGTCGGATGAAGGTCATCCTGTTCTTCCTTGGTTACCGCTGCGATCATTGTCTGCAGCAACTGGATTCCTTTGTGCCGTGGAAGATCCGATTCGATCTGGCCGGTGCAGACCTGCAGGCGGTCAGTGTCGACTCCGCCGAGCGGGTGGCAGAGACGTGGGCGGGTCCTGACCGGGCGCTGCGGCAGCCGTATCCGTTTCCGATCCAGCCGGATCCATCGCTCGGCCTGTTCCGTGCGTATCGGGCGTGGGATGAATACGGGCAGCGGCCGGTTCATGCCACGGTGGTTGTGGACGGTGCAGGGAGGATCCGGTGGCAGCATCGGGGCACGGAGCCATTCCGGGATGCCGCGGCGGTGCTGCGGGTGGTGGAGGCTGCATTGGAAACTCCGTGAACTACGAGGAGTTTCGCTTCCGGAAAAAAGCCCGTTGTCATCGTCGGGGGCTGTTCCTATATTTCGAGCCCTGCCCGTCCCGGCCGGAGAGCTGACTGTCCTTTGACTGGTGGTTGTGTTTCGTGGTTTCCGGGAGCAGCAGCCATCTTCTGTCTTCCATCCTTCATGAAAATCACCGTCGAAAAACTCCCAGACTGCACGGCGCAGGTCCGCGTTGAAGTGCCCGAAGCGACCCGTCAGGTCACCCATGATGCCATTCTGGCCGGGTATGCCCGGCAGGCAGCCATCCCTGGTTTCCGCAAAGGCAAGGTCCCGAGGGCTGTCGTGGCAAAGCGCTTCCGGGAAGACATCGAGCGCGAGGTGGCCGACCGGCTCGCCAACGAAGGGCTCAGTGCTGCTGTGAAGCAGGAGAATCTGCGCGTCATTTCCGTGGCTGGATTCAAGCCGGAGAGCGCCACCACCTTCACGCTGAGCCTTGTGCTGGCTCCGGAGATTGCGCTGCCCGAATACAAGGGGCTGAGCATCCGGGTGCCGTCCTTCAAGATTACCGATGAGAAGGTGAACGCCGTTCTCGACCGCCAGCGCGAGAGCCTCGCCACTCTGACAGATGCGGATCGTCCCGTGAAACTGGGCGATTACCTGACGATTGACTACACGGCGACGTCCGGGGGTGAGCCTCTCACCGGGCTGCTTCCCGAGGCTGAGCATTTTCTGGCGGCGAATTCCGGCTACCTTGTGAAGGCCGCTGAAGGAAGCTTTCTGCCCGGGTTTGCTCCCCAGCTTGAGGGAATGACCAAGGGCGAAACCAGGGAGGTGACGGTGACCCTGCCGGCCGAGGGGGTCAACGAGGCGGTCGCGGGCAAGGAAGTGGTCTACACGGTGACCGTGAACGAGATCAAGGAAGCCATCCTTCCGGGGCTGGACGACGAATTTGCTTCCCGGATCATGCCCGATCAGACGGTGGAGAGTCTGCGGGAACTCATCCGCAAGCACCTGGAGGCCGAGGCGGCCCAGAAGGACATTGAACAGAAGCGGATCGCGGCCATGGTGGCGCTGCGTGAGAAGATTGAATTCACGCTGCCAGAGGCGGTGGTGAACAATGCGACGCGGGAGCGTGCCCAGCAGCTGGTGCGGATGAATATGGACCGCGGCGTCCCCCAGGAAGTGATTGTGGAAAACGAGGAGGACATCCTCAAAGCAGCCGGTGACCAGGCACGCGTGGACGTGAAGGACGAGTTCATTCTTCTGGAAATTGTGGCCCGGGAGAAACTGGAGGCGACCCGTGAGGACATGGTGCGCCGCGTTTCTGCGATTGCGGCGAATGCGCGCACCACCCCGCAGAAAGTGGTCAAGGCCCTGCAGAAAGATGGGGGACTGGATAATCTCCGTCATTCCATCATCCTGGCCAAGGCGCTCGATGTCCTCGTGGCGCATGCGCATGTCGAGGTGGACGAGGCGATGGAGCCGGTGCCGACAGGGGCACCGCAATCCTAAGCGGGAGCGGCTCGCCGCATCCGGCGGGTTTCACGGATCCATGGCAGACTCCGGGCGGGTGCCGTCCGGAGTCTGTCTGTTTTCGGTGACGGCCCTCCGGAGGAGGAGGGATCCCGGGGTGGCATGTTTTTCCTTTCACAAACGCGACAGCCGCCGAAGTATTCTGCGTTTCCTCACTACACCATTCCCCGTGCGCGACAAAATCCAAGCCCTCAATCAGCGTCTGACCTCGACAGTTCTGGGATCGGAAGACGCCTCCTGGCATCTCATTGTGGCGCTGATTACCGGCGGGCATGTGCTTCTGCAGGGTCCGCCGGGAATCGGCAAGACCACGCTGGCATCGACGCTGGCACGCAGTATTGATGCCACCTTCAAGCGGATTCAGTTCACGCCTGACCTGCTGCCAAGCGACATCACCGGGTATTCGATCTTCAATCAGGGAACCGGGCGTTTCGATTTCATTCCTGGTCCGATCTTTTCGAACATAGTGCTGGCGGATGAGATCAACCGGACGAGCCCGCGGATCCAGAGTGCGCTCTTTGAGTGCATGGGTGAGCAGCAGGTGACGATTGACGGGGTGACACGGCCGCTGCTGTCGCCGTTCATCGTGATCGCGACGCAGAACAATCTGTACGATACGGGGACGTTTCCGCTTCCGGAGCCGCAGCTCGACCGGTTTCTGATGACGGTGCACATGGAGTTGCCTGACCTGGAGACGCAGGCGAAGCTACTGCAGTTCCACCTGCAGAAAGGAGTCCCACCCGCCGCGGAGCCGCCCATTCTTGATGCGGCGGACATTGCCTTCTGTCAGAAGGCTTCGCTGGCGATGCCGGTGAACGAGCGGATGTGCCGTTACATCACAAGCATCTGTGAAGCGCTGCGGAAGACCGATGCGAGCCGCGGGGCGCTATCGGCGCGGGCGAGCATTGCGGTGATGCGCGCGGCGCAGGTGGCAGCGTGGCTGGAGGATGCCAAGGCGGTGTATCCGGACCATGTGAAGGCAGTGGCGGAGGCGGCGCTGAGTCACCGACTGAGCCTGCGGGATTCTTCGCGGCAGGGTGGTGGCGAGGCGTCCGAAGCCGTCCTCAATGTGCTCGACAACACGCCGGTCCCCTGAACTCAACTTCTTTTTCTGCAGGCATGGCCCGGAAAGGCAGAAGGTCGGCGATGACGCGGCTGACGGGGCGGGGAGGAATCCTGCTCCTGGTCTGCCTGCTGACGGCAGCGGTCGGTGCATTCCTTGGAGAGGAGGAAGTGGTGCGTCTTGCGTTGTTCGGCATGCTGCTGGTGCCGGTGACGTATCCCTTGTCACGCTGGAATGTGTCCGGGTTGACGTTGAGCCGTGATCTTCCCGTCAGTTGTTTTGTGGGCGATGTATTCCGCATGGATGTGAAGCTGAGCAACGAGTCGCCGTTTCTGCCGCGTTTTGCCATTGAGCTGGAGGATGCGATGTCCGGACCGACCGAGCGGGGCTTGTCTGCAAGGATCATCGGCCCCGGCGGCACGGTGCAGCGGAGGATTCAGACGCGCATGCTGCGTCGCGGGGTTCGTCATCGGATCCGGTGTGCGCTTGTTTCGGAGTTTCCGCTGGGGATCTGGCGGACGAGTCAGGAATTCAGTGACCATCTGGATTTCACGGTTTTTCCGCGTCCGGTGCGGCCGCGGGCGTTTGATGACCCGAGCAGTGCGGGGGCCTCGGACAGTGATGAGTTCGAAAGTGACCGGCGGGATATCGACGGCGACTTTCATGGGATCCGGGAGTTTCAGCCGGGGGATCGCATGAAGATGATTCACTGGCCGGCCACGGCGCGGACGGGGGGCTTGAGGGTGCGTGTCTTTGACCGTCCGCTGCCGCAGCATTTCTGTGTGATGTATCACAGCATCAGTCCGACGAAGCCTGATGGGGAGTATGTGGATGCGTTCGAGGGGGCTCTGGAACTACTGAGTGGTCTCATCCGCGAATGCCGGACGCAGCAGGTGCCATTTGATTTTCAGGCATCGTTTCATGGATGGAAGCCATTTGCGGTGCGTACGCAGGCGGACATGGAGTCGGCGTTTCATCTGCTGGCATCGGCGCGGCGTCATGGTGAGCGGGATGCGGGACAGCTTGTGCGGGCGCTTGCCGGGGTGGGGCGGCATTCGCGGGTTTTTGTTCTCAGCGATGTGCCGGTGAAGGAATGGGAGCCTCTGCTGCCGGACTTTCCGTTTGAATTGAACTGCATCAGCGTGGCGGATCTGCGGATCCGGAGGCCGGGCCGGGTGTTCCGGCTGGCTCCGGCGAAGGGTCATCCTCCGGCAACGGTTCCCTGAAATCATGCGTGCTGCTTTTGTCATCTACGTGGTGCTGCTCCTCATCGAGGGAGTGCTCGCATGGAGTGTCGGCGGCAGTCCGTTTCTGCTGGCGGTCTGGGCCGTGGGGCTGCTGGGGTATGTTTCCGTGGTGCGCCAGTCCGAGTCGGCCGGGGAGATGGTGCGGGCAGTGGCGGCCGGGGTGCTGGCGGTGGCGGGGCCGCTGTATTACCAGGCGAAGGCGTTTCCGGTGCTGCTGTGTTTCCTTGCGCTGGCACACTTTCTTGCGGCGACGCAGTCGGTCTGGGAATTGGTCTGGGGGGTGCAGGGGCGGCTGACGCCATCGATCCGGCTGCGAGGGGCCGTGTTCACGATTGCGTTTTATGCGACGCTGGGTCTGGCGGCGATCCTGCTGCGGCCCGAGAGGAATCCGGTTTCTTCCGGAATGGCGGGGACGCTGGGTCTGGCAGTGGTGCTGTTGGCCGTGCCATCATGGGAGGCTTCGCGGCTGCTGAGGCTTCGGCAGGCGAGTCCGCCGACGGGGGCGCTCCCGGGGACGGCGCTGCTGGCGTGGCTGAGCGGGGTGGGGCTGCATCTGCTGCTGGCGCTGCTGTTTGTGCTGCTCCTGCCCATGGCAGCGCAGTTGCTGTGCCGGATCTCCCCGAAGTGGGACATGCGGGTGGCGGAGACAGCGGGGACCGAAAAGGAAACGGAAACGGACAGCGGACAGGCTCCCGGTGGTGTGGAGATGCGGGCGGGTCTGGATGCCTCGGCTGCGACCGGCCTGCATCGGCTCCCGGGCAAGGCGGACATCAGGGCTTCCGATCTTCCGCGGCTTTATCTGAAGGTGACTGATTCCGGGGCGAGAGAGCGGCTGCGGGCAGATGGTGTGGTGTATGTGCGCAGTCATACGCTCGACGAGTACCGCGAGCAGACGTGGAGGGCGGCCCGCGGCGAGGGGAAGTGGCTGGATGATTCGGCTGATGGGCGGCCTGATGGGTGGGTGACGCTGGGTCCGGCGGCGGCCGACAGTGTGGTGCACGAGATTTTCATGCTGAACAGCGGAGGGGAATCGCTTCCAGCGCTCGCGGGGGCGACAGCGTACCGGGCGAAGCGTCTTTTTGTTTTTCCGGATGGCTGGTGCCGCATGCAGCTGGACGGCGATGTGAGGTACGAGGCGCTGGCGTCACCGAGGATTTACGGGGTTCCGCCTGTTTCGATTGGATCGCTGGTGGCGGCCACGGAGCATGAGTCGGTGCATGTGGATGCAGGGGATGATCCGGTGATTGAGCAGTTGCTGGCGCGGGAGGATCTGCTGCGGGATGCTCCTGCGACGCTGGAGGGCCGGATTGACGCGCTGCAGCGGTGGTTCCGCGGGAATATCGGGTACAGTACGAAGGTTGAGGGTGAGGCTGGGAGGACAGCGCTGGCTAATTTTCTGACGAAGGAGCGGAAGGGTTACTGCGACTTCTTTGCGACGGCGGGCTGTCTGCTGCTGCGGGCTCAGGGGATTCCGGCGCGGGTGGCGTATGGGTATGCCGGGGGCATGTACGATGCGGTGACTGGAGTGTATCAGTTTTCCGATGGGATGGCGCATGCCTGGACCGAGATTCTGCTGGAGCAGCATGGCTGGGTGGTCTGTGATTTCACGCCTCCGGTGAACATTGGTGGTCTTGGGACGGCAGGGGCTGCGGAGAATCCTCCGGCTTTGCAGCAGGAGGCATTTGCTGCCCTCGAGGCGGCGGCCGAGGCTGCCGCGAAGGAGGCGGCGAGGAAAGGGGGGGGCATGGCGGGAGCGATTACGGAGGCCATGGGGTCGGGTCCGGATGCGGTTAGTTCCGTGGAGTCGTTCCGCAATCTGCTGCCGTGGGTGGGACTGGTTACGGTGTTGGCATTTCTGTGGAATGCCTGGCGGGGGCGGCGGACATCGACGGTGAAGCGGAACCGCGAAGCGCGGGAGAACCGGTTTGCCGACGAGCATCTGGAGCAGCCGAAGTATCTGATGGAACTGGTGCGGATGGCGGCGGCGGCGGGGCATCCACGGCCGAAGGGATCGACGGTGCGGGAGTATTTCCGGGAGCTGGCGCGCCGTGGGTTCATCGGGTCCGAGTTTGCGCCGGTGCTGACGTATCACTACGCGCTGCGGTATGAGGACCAGCCGGAGGACCGGAAGGCCGAGAAGCGGTTTCTGGCGATGGTGAAGGCATTGGCGGCTCAGGCTGCCGGATCCGGGAGGGCTGCCTGAAGGCATGGCTGTGAGGGCGTTCCGTGAGTTTCTGCCGGCCGGATCCGCTGTGACTGGTGACGCGCTCCTCGGGCGTTTTCTGGACGGGGTGTCAGCCCGGGGGCTGGATTTGTATCCGGCGCAGGAGGAAGCGGTGCTGGAGCTGTTCGGGGGAAGGAACGTGATTCTGAATACGCCGACCGGTTCGGGAAAATCGCTGGTGGCGGCGGCGCTGCACTTCCGGTCGCTGGCGGCCGGAAGGCGATCGGTATACACGAGTCCCATCAAGGCATTGGTGAACGAGAAGTTTCTCGCCCTGTGTGCCGAGTTTGGACCGGAGCAGGTCGGGATGGCGACGGGGGATGCGTCGATCAACCGGGGAGCGCCGATTCTGTGCTGTACGGCGGAGATTCTGGCGAATCACGCCCTGTGTTCCGGGGAAGAGGCACCGTTTGACGAGGTGGTGATGGATGAATTCCATTATTATTCCGACCGGGAGCGCGGCGTGGCGTGGCAGGTGCCGCTGCTGACGATGAAGCGGGCGCAGTTTCTGCTGATGTCGGCAACGCTGGGGGATACGCATTTTTTTGCGGAGAACCTGACGGCGCTGACGGGGAAGGAGACGACGGTGGTGCGCGGGGTGGAGCGTCCGGTGCCGCTGGAGTTCCGGTATGTCGAGACACCGATGGAGGAGACGGTCGGGGAGATTCTGCGGCAGGGCGAGGCCCCGGTTTACGTGGTTCATTTCACGCAGAACGAGGCGGCACAGTCGGCGCAGGAACTGAGCAGTCTGAACGCCTGTGGACCGGAGATCCGGGCGGGGTTGAAGGAAGCGCTCAGTGGCTTCCGGTTCACGAGTCCGTATGGGCGCGATCTGAAGCGGTTTCTGCAGAATGGGATCGGCGTGCATCATGCGGGTCTGCTGCCGAAGTACCGGCTGCTGGTGGAATCGCTGGCGCAGAAAGGATTGCTGCCCGTGATCTGCGGCACGGACACGCTGGGGGTTGGGGTCAACATACCGATCCGGACGGTGCTGCTGACGAGGCTTTCAAAGTATGACGGGACGAAGGTGCGGATTCTGAGTGCGCGTGATTTCCATCAGATCACGGGTCGGGCCGGCCGGCGTGGTTTTGACACCATTGGCTACGTGGCGGCGCAGGCACCGGAGCACGTGGTGGAGAATGCGAAGATGGAGTCGCGTGCCGGAGGCGATCCGAAGAAGCTGCGGAAGCTGGTGCGCAGGAAGCCGCCGCCGGGGTTTGTGGGATGGAGCGAGGAGACGTTCCGGAAGCTGCAGGTGGCGGCACCCGAGCCGCTGCAGTCGCGCTTTCAGGTGACCCATGGGATGGTGCTGCAGGTACTGGGCCGGGAAGGTGATGGCTGTCGGGCGCTGCAGAAGCTGATCCGTGATTGTCATGATCCGGAGTCGGCGAAGGCGGTGCATCGGCGGCGGGCGTGGCAGTTGTTCCGCTCGCTGGCTGAGCGCAGCATCATCGGAGTGATTCCGAGGGGTGAGCGGCGGTCTGGAGGGCGGAAGCTGCAGGTGCATGTGAGTCTGCAGGATGACTTCTCACTGCACAACACATTGTCACTTTACCTGATTGATACGCTGGCGCTGCTGGATCCGGAGGCTCCGTCGTATCCGGCCGATGTGCTGACGCTGTGCGAGGCGATCACGGAGGATCCTGAGATCATTCTGCGGAGGCAGCTCGCGAAGCTGAAGGATGAGGCGATGCGTGAGATGAAGGCTGACGGGGTGCCGTACGAGGAGAGGATCGCGCGCCTCGAGGAACTTGAGCATCCCAAGCCGTGCCGGGAATTTGTGTACCGGACCTTCAATGCGTTTGCGGAGCAGCATCCCTGGGTGGGCACCGAGAACATCCGGCTGAAGAGCATTGCGCGGGAAATGTTCGAGAACTTCCGGGGGTTTGGGGATTATGTGAAGGACTATGATCTGCACCGGGTGGAAGGGATCCTGCTGCGTCATCTTTCCGCGGTCTGGAAGGTGCTGGCGCAGACCGTGCCATTGCCGCTGAAGACGCCGGCGGTGGAGGAGATGGAGGCATGGCTGGCCGGAGTGGTGCGGGGAACCGATGCCAGTCTGCTGGCGGAATGGGAACGGATGCGCAGTCCGGACGCACCGGTGGCGGCGGTGGAGCCCGCCAGGGAGGTTGATGTGACGCGCAATGTCAGGGAATTCACGGCATTGGTGCGTGCGGAGGTTTTCCGGTTTCTGCGTCCGCTGGCTGCCGGCAACTACGAGGGCTCGGTGGGGGTGCTGGTGGCTCCTCCGGGACAGGCGTGGTCAGCGGACCGGTTGGGCCATGTCATGGA
>JBIICE010000134.1:0-11646 GCA_044239025.1 Verrucomicrobiales bacterium | reverse complement strand
CCAAGGCGGCTGCTCCGGGCGGTGCTTTCGCCTACGCTGCCTTCGAGGACATCGCCCCGACCGCCGACCGTGAAAAGGCAGCCCTCGACAAACCAACTCACACCGCGGTCATCGAAACATTCGACGGGTTGACCTACACGGTGAAAGTCGGTTCCAAAGCCGCCCCAGCAGCCGGAACCACCGACCCCAATGCCGCGGAAAACTATCACCTGAGCTTCGCCGTGGACGGAAAGTTCAGCGAGCAGCGCACCCCGCCGCCGCCCGACAAGGATGGTAAACCCACGGAAACCGAAGAGCAGAAGAAAGCCGCAGACGATGCCTTCGCCGCCGACCTCAAGAAGAAGAATGAGAAACTTGCCGCGGAACAATCCCACAAGGACCGCATCTTCATCGTCACGAAGTACACCCTCGACGGCATCATGAAGAAACGCAGCGATTTCTTCAAGGATCAGCCCGCTACCCCGGCCCCGGGCGCGGTACCCGGAAACGCACCGGCCGCTGCTCCCGTCCCGGCCGGCAAACCCGCCGGCGGCAAAATCGAGGCCGTCACCCCGCCCATCTCCGTTGATATCCCGGCGGCCAATGCCAAAGAAGCCGGGAAGACGGAACCCTCTGACAAAAAGACGCCCTGATCCTCCGCGCCACGGCGCGTCATGAGTCCTTCCAGCGCCGCCGGCCCCTCCAAGCCGGCGGCGCTTTTGCTTTGCTCGACCCCACGCCAGTGCAGCCCATGGCAACGCCGCTCCACCCTTCTCCCCGCCAGCGCTGGACCAGCGACGCCGAACCGGAACTGGGCCTCGGTATCGTCTCCGCCACGGCACACGGCCGGGTCACCGTCACCTTTCCGGCCGCTGCCACGGAACGGACCTACGCATGGCCCGGAGCACCCCTGCGCCGATACCATCTGCAACAAGGCGACCGCGCCATCCTCCGCGACGGGTTCATCGGCGAAGTCGCCTCCCGGTCGGAGACGCAAGGCGTTTACACCTACCATTTTGATCCCAACGGCTGCGCCACGGAGGATCTGCTGGCCGATTCCCTCGCCACCGCGCATGGCACCGACAGACTGCGCCGCGGCGACAGTGATTCCCCGGAAACCTTCAATCTCCGCGCGGAAGCCCTCGTCCGCCGCGCCCGCATCCGCCAGTCCCCTGTACTCGGATTCTCTGGGGCAAGAATCGATCTTCTGCCCCACCAGATCGGCATCGCCGTTCATGCGGCATCCCGGCCACAGCCGCGCATCCTCCTCGCCGACGAGGTCGGCCTCGGCAAAACCATCGAAGCCGGACTGATCACCCACCGGCTCCACCTCACCGGCCGCGCCGACCGCATCCTCGTTCTCGTTCCGGAACCTCTTGTCCATCAGTGGTTCGTGGAAATGCTGCGCCGCTTCCACCTCCGGTTCGCGCTGCTTGACGAGGAACGCTGCCTCGCCACCACCCGACTCCACCCGGACGCCAATCCGTTTCTCGACGACTCCCTCGTCATCGCGGCTCTCCCGTGGCTCGCCAGCCACCCGGAACGCGCCTCCCAATGCCTCAGCTCCCCATGGGACCTTCTCGTCGTTGACGAGGCTCATCATCTCACCCACGACCCGGAAGACCCTGCGCCGGAATGGCGACTGGCCGCCGCCCTCGCCGCGGCGACTCCGTCGGTGCTTCTGCTCACTGCGACTCCGGATCAGGCTGGCATGGAAAGCCATTTTTCACGGCTCCAGCTTCTCGACCCGGGCCGCTTCGCCTCGTTCCCAGCATTCCAGACCGAACTCGCCGCCCACGAAACCACGGCCGCAGTCGCCACCGCCCTCGCCGACGGTTTGCCTCCCCGTGCCGACCTGCTCGCAGCCCTCACCAACGGATCACCACGCCTCCAATCCCTCGCCGAAAGAATCGATCCGGCCATCCCTTCCTCTTCCCGGGCTCTCCTCGACGCGGTGCTCGATTCCTTCGGCCCGGGCCGCATCGTCTTCCGCAACCAGCGCCGCCATCTCTCCGGCTTTCCAGGGCGCACCCGACACCTCGTACCCCTCCCCCATCCCAGCCATCATCCGGACGACCACCGGCTTTCCTGGCTTGCCTCCACACTGACCGCAACGGCACCCGAGAAACTCCTCATCATCACCTCCACCGCTGCGGAAGCAGAATCGATTCTTGCAAACATCCGGTCACGCACCGGCATTCCGGGTGCTGCCTTCCACGAATCTTTATCGCTCATTCAGCGCGACCGGGCGGCCGCATGGTTCGCCGAACCCGACGGTGCCCGCTTCCTCGTCTGCTCGGAAATCGGGAGCGAAGGCCGCAACTTCCAATGCGCCCGCCACCTTGTCCTCTTCGACCTGCCATTGGATCCTTCCCTCCTTGAACAAAGAATCGGCCGACTCGACCGCATCGGCCAGCGGGGCACCATCACGATCCATGTGCCCTTCACGGAAGATTCCCGCGAAGCCGTCCTCGTCAGGTGGTACGACGAAGCGCTCGACGCCTTCCGGAGCCATTCCCCCGCAGCCGTCGGCACCACCGCTGTCTTCCGGCAGGATCTGCTCCACTGCCTGCAGAACCCCGGCGACACGAGCACCCTTGCGCACCTGCTCAAGCAGGCCACCCGGCACCGCAAGAACCTCGCCTCCAGTTTCCACGCCGGAACGGCAAGGCTCCTCGCTCTGCAGTCGCTCCGCTCCACCGAGGCCATCGCCGCCATCGATCTCATCCGCACCGCCGACGAAGACACCGGCACCACCCGCTTCTTCCTGAGCATGATGGACCACTTCGGCATCCTCCGCGAACCAGCGGAATGCCATTCGTGGGTGCTGCGCCCGGGCGATGTCGCCTCCGCCGCTCTGCCGGAACTGCCGCCCGAGGGATTGACGCTCACCACCAGCCGCAGTCATGCACTCGCCCGCGAAGACATCGGCTTTCTCACCACCGACCACCCCCTCTGGCGAGCCGCCCTCGATACCATCCTCGGCAGCGAAACCGGCAACGCCTGCTTTGCTCTCTGGCGCGGCCAGCCCGCTGCCATCTTCTGCGAAGCATGGTTTGTCATGGCATGCCCCGCGCCCCCGAACCTGCAGATCGACCGGTTCCTTCCGCCCACGCCCATCCGGATCCTGGTCGATCACCAACTCACGGATCTGAGCCGGGACCGTTCCCTTCTCGGTCTCCCCCTCGAACCGCACCCCTCCGCGCGTGATTTCGCCAGCGCTCTTGTCAGATCCGGCCGACTTAGCGAGTTCCTCTCCACTGTGGAAACGCTCGCGGCAAAACGCATGCATCGACTCCTCCAGAAGGCACGCAGTTCTGCCGCCGCGTTCCACGCAGCCGAACTGGCCCGCCTCGAGGATCTCGCCTCCTGGCCAGGACACCCCGCAGGCGGCGAAGCCGGCACCCTGCGCACCATCGCCGACTCCGTCAACGCAGCCTTCGCTCACGCCCATCTCCGCCTTGATGCCATCCGGATCATGCACCGCAGGCCCAGCTGAACATCCGCGGGATGTCCTTGCTCCGCAGCCCAAGGCATGCTGTCCTCCCTCCATGGCAGACGACCCCTCATCGCTCCATCCGCTCCCCGCCCTGCAGACGCTCCTGCACTACCTTGAAGGCCTTCGCCGCCATGGCCAGCAGCGGGTCTGGATGAGCCCTGACGCCCGTCAAGCGCTCCGCGAAATCATCCGCATGAAGCCAGGCAGGATGAGTTTCCCCAACCACTCAGCCGCACCAGCACCAGCACCAGCACCAGCACCAGCACCAGCACCAGCACCAGCACCAGCACCAGCACCAGCACCAGCACCAGCACCAGCACCAGCACCAGCACCAGCACCTGCACCAGCACCAGCACCTGCACCCGCTTCAGGCGCCTCACGCGAGGAAGCGCTCGCCGAGGTCCGGGCCCTTGCGGCCGCGTCAGACGCAGCCCGGGCCCTTGGGACCCTCCGCAGCACCATGGTGTTCGCCGTGGGCAACCCCCACAGCACTCTGATGCTCGTCGGCGAAGCACCGGGATCCGAAGAGGAAAAACGTGGCGAACCGTTCGTCGGTCCAGCCGGACAGCTGCTCGACCGCATTCTGAACGCGATGGGGTTCGACCGCTCGACGGTCTACATCACCAACATCTGCAAGTTCCGGCCCGCCCTCGATGGCCCCAGCCAGGGGTCGCGCAACCGCCCGCCCACTCGTGCTGAGATGGCTGCCTGTCTTCCGTTTCTGCACCGCGAGATCGAGATCATCAGACCGACCGTCATCGTTGCCCTCGGTGCCACTGCGGCAGAAGGTCTCCTCGGTCGCGGAGTTTCCATCACCAGGGAACGGGGCACATGGCACGAATTCGCAGGAATACCGCTCATGCTCACAGTCCATCCGTCCTACCTGCTCCGATGCGCCCAGAACGGTCCGGAAACGGAACTCGCCGAAAAACGCAAGTCGTGGGAGGACATGCTTTCCGTCATGGAGAAACTCGACCTCCCGATCTCGGAGAAACAACGCGGGTTCTTCGGCGCTGGCCGCCGCTCCTGATTTTCAGCAGGAAGCCACTGCCTCAGGCCCGCAGGGAATCCTACCGCCCCCCTCAGTGCACGAACTCGCGCGCCACCTCGGCCCGCATCAGTTCGATGACATCCCGGAACTTGTCCGCGTTCCGTTCATCCACCACCGCCAGCGCCTCGTGCGCCTCAAGACACTCCCGAACGCGCTCCGCCCGTCCACACGGTTCGCCGGGCACCGTCACACAATCAGGAACCCCTTGCCCGAGTTCCCCGCATCCGTCCTCGACCGGAAACACCGCATCCAGTCCGAGTCCCCTCAGCAACTCTCCGTTCCTTCCTCCCGCATTCACCACCCGCAGTTGCCCGCCTTCCGATTCCAGCCATGCTGCCAAACCCGCGAGGGTACCCATGAAACTGCTGTCCATACCCGTACAGCTTGCCAGATCGACCACTACCCGGCCTCCCCCGGCGGTCCTCTCCCTGACGTAGGCCTTCAGCAGCGGCGCGTTCGCATGCGAACCCCGCCCCACAACCCGAAGCCAGTGGCTCCCGTCAGCACAGCCAGCCAGAATTCCAGAAGCAGCACTCATGATCGGAAATCCATTCGTTTCATCGAGCGGAGCACCCCGCTCCCCTGATTCTCGTCTTTCCCGCAAGGGTCGACCGGACGCGACCACCGATCCCGTGAATCCCTTCCCGGGATCAGGCGGCGCTGTCCGTCAGCAGCATCGGTTTCCCGGGACTGCCCGTCATCTTCAGAGACCACGCTCGTAATCCAGGATGCGCCCGAGGGCGTCATGGAATTCCTGAAGCACTTCAATCGGCACCATGATGGTGTCACGACGCCCACGCACGTCTTCCGTAATCTTCACGACCCGGCCACGATTGTTCTCCTTGAGATCAAGAAAGAACTGCTTGCGCTCAGTCACAATCTTCTCCGTCATCAGAGGAGGGGCACTCTGACGCTGGTACCCGTCCCCGCCGCCCCGGCGGTAACCATCACCGCCATCGCCGCTCTGATAGGAATCGTTCGTCTGATAGGAGTCCGAATAATAGTCCATGTGGATCCTCTTTCCCTTTTGGTTGCTTACTGTTTGTAGTGAACGTCCGCGGGTCGCCTGTCCTGCTGACCGGCCTTCCCCGGACCACTGAGGAAGATAACGCCGCACCGCAAGTTGTCTATCCTTGTTTTTCAGCGGCCCCTCATCCTCGTAGATCGTTCCATTTCAGGACTCTTCCACGTAATCACCCCCATCCGCCCCCGGGTCCGATCCCGTAGCTCGGCCAAAACAAGGGCTTGTCAGCAGGGGGTCCTCCGGTTCACTGTTTCCTGATCCACCGCACCGCACCACCGTCCGCCACCTTCCCATGAAAGACCTTGCCTTCCCTCTCCTCGCTGTCACGGCCAGCCTCGCCCTGGTGGCCTGCAACCGCAATGAACCAGCCGCGGTGATCGTCCCTCCTCCCCCTGCTGTCGATGAAACCAAGGTGGCTGTCGATACCTTCCGCAAGGATGTGGACTCCATTCAGGAATGGCTCAAAACAAAAACCGCCGAGGCCTCCAGCAATCCTCTGTCCATGCTCGGAAGCCTCCGGGAACTGGGCGACCGCATCCGCAAGGTGCCGACCGAAAAGCTGCCCGCCGACCTCCGCGAGGCGTTCACCGGCGTCACTTCCACTTTCAGCGACGCGGGTAGTTTCCTCAAGGACGCCCCCTCGAAGCCGGAGGAAATGATTCCCTTCCTCCTCAAGACAGCCCAGGATCCAGCCTTCATGGAGAAGGTGAGGAAACTCCTTGCCGCAGGGGGCTCCGCGGCCGTTCGACTGCGCGAAGTCGCCGCGAAGTACGGAATCGAGAACCTCGACCTCAACCCCGGTGGCATGGCTGGACTGAAGCTCCCCGGCAGCGGCAAGACTCCCGCGGACGCCACCGCGGAATAGGGAGAAACTCCCGCGCCCACGCATGGAACAACTGCTCCTCTTCGACATCGACGGCACCCTCCTCACCGCCCCGGGCGCAGGCATCGCCGCCCTGCACCGTGCCTTCATCGAATCATTCCGCGAGGAACTGGGCCACGATCCCCCGTGGCCAGAAGTTCATCTGCACGGCTCCACCGATTCCCAGATCATCCGCGATCTCCTCGAGCACGCTGGTCTGCCGGCGTCTCCGGAGCGCATCGACCGGTTCTTCGCCAGCTACCCACCCCACCTCGAACGCGAACTCGCCACCATGCCGCCGGAGCGTGGCCGACTCCTCCCCGGCGTCACCACCCTGCTCGAGTTCCTGCGCACTGAAGGCTCCCGCCGGCTCAGTCTGCTCACCGGGAATGTCCAGACCGCCGCATGGATGAAACTCCGCCGCTTCGGCATCGATTCCTACTTCATCCCCGGTGCCTTCGGTGACGACCACCACGACCGCAACCAGCTCGGCCCCGTCGCCATGGCCCGGGCCTCGTCACATACGGGCCGCCCCGTGCCACCTTCCGACACCATCGTGATCGGCGATACACCACGTGACATCGCCTGCGCGCGGGCCTGCGGAGCGAGGGTCCTCGCCGTCGCCACGGGAGCCTATCGCCGCGAAGAACTGGCCGCACACGCACCCACGTTCCTTTTTGATGACCTGAGCGATACCGCCGCGGTCATCGCCGCATTCCAGAGCATCGCCACCTGAACCGCTTTCCCATGCACATAAGCGATATTTTCGCCGCCCGGCCCACTACCTTCTCCTTCGAATTCTTTCCCCCGAAAACCCCGGAAGGAAGTCAGGCGCTCTTCGAGACCATCCGCCAGCTGGAAGCTTTCCGTCCCGACTTCGTGAGCGTCACGTACGGAGCCGGTGGATCCACCCGCGAGGTCACGCACGACCTCGTTGTCCGCATCCATCGGGAAACCTCACTCGACCCCGTCCCGCACCTCACCTGTGTTGGACACGGAGAAACCGACATCTCCGCCATCCTGGAACGCTACGCCGAACACGGCGTCAGCAACATTCTCGCCCTCCGCGGCGACCCGCCCAAAGGCATGGCCGACTACGACCGCAGCCACGACGCCTTCCCCTTCGCGGCCAATCTCGTCCGGCACATCCGCCGCTTCAACGACCGCAGGTATCATCCCGACCCGCGCGGTTTCGGCATCGGAGTCGCCGGCTTTCCGGAAGGACACCCGCTCACTCCCAACCGCCTCGCGGAAATGGACCATCTCAAGGCCAAAGTCGACGCCGGAGCGGATTATATCTGTACTCAGCTGTTCTTCGATAATCACCATTTCTACGACTTCCGCGAACGCTGCGACCTCGCCGGAATCCGCATCCCGATCATCGCCGGCATCATGCCCATCACCTCCACCCAGGGCATGCGCCGAATGGCTGATCTTTCCGGTGGTTCCGTTTTCCCGGCCAAACTTCTCAAGGCCCTCGCCCGCGCGGGAGACAACCCGGATGCAGTGCGCCGCATCGGCCTCCACTACGCCACGGAACAATGCGCCGACCTCCTGCACCACGGTGTTGCCGGGCTGCATTTCTACACGCTCAATCAGTCGAACGCGACCCGTGAAATCTACGCCAGCCTGGGCCTGCAGGCATCATGACCCCGTCCGACCGTCCTCTCTGCGCCGCCATTGAAGCCGGGGGCACCAAGTTCGTGGTCGCCTGCGGAACGGGTCCGGATGACCTGCGCGATCAGATCACCATCCCCACGACGTCGCCCGCCGAGACCCTCCAGCACTGCTCCGACTGGCTTGCATCCCGCCGGCAGCGGTTCGGTCCGTTCGCGGCGCTCGGCATCGGCACCTTCGGGCCGGCCGGTGTTCACCGCGGCAGCGGGGAGTGGGGCTTCATCACCACCACGCCGAAGCCGGGCTGGCGGGACACGGATTTCGCCGGGCATTTCTCGCGAACTCTCGGCATCCCGGTCGCCTTCGACACCGATGTCAATGCCGCCGCACTCGGTGAATGGCTCTGGGGAGCCGGACGCCAGTGCCGCGCGGTGCTCTACCTGACCGTCGGTACGGGCATCGGCGGTGGCTTCGTGCTTGATGGCCAACCCCTGCATGGAGCGCTTCATCCGGAGATGGGTCACATCCGCACCAACCGCGCCGTGGACGACGCTTTTCCGGGTCATTGCCCGTGGCACCGCGACTGCCTCGAGGGCATGGCCAGCGGTCCCGCCATCGCGGCGCGCTGGGGGCGCCCGGCAGCCGACCTGCCACCTGATCACAGGGCATGGCATACGGAAGCTCATTACCTTGCGGAAGCCTGCGCTGCCTTTCTCTGCACACTCAGTCCGGAACGCGTCATTCTGGGCGGCGGAGTCATGGAGGTGCCCGGCCTGCTCGACAAAGTAAGAGAAGGCACGGCCGCACGCCTTGCCGGCTACCTGCAGCACCCGCTCTATACATCTCAACTCACCACCACCATCTGCGCACCGGGTCTCGGATCCCGCTCAGGCATCCTCGGTGCCATTGCCCTCGCCCGCCAGCTCATTCCGCCCGCGTCCTGCTGATCCGGTGGACTACCTCGCCTTCAGTCTCGTCATGCTGCTGGGCCAGTTCTCTCCGGGCCCGGATATGCTTCTGCTCATGCGGAATGCGCTCAGTCTGCCACTGCGCACAGCTCTGTGCACCGTCACCGGCATTGCCACGGGACTTGCGGTTCACACGTCGCTGGCTCTCGGCGGAGTCTCGCTGCTCCTCCGTAATTCGCCCGGCGCAGCCCGCGCTCTCGGGATCGCCGGTGGCCTTTATCTCGGCTGGCTCGCGTTCCGCCTCCTCCGGAGTGCATGGAATCCCGCCACGGTCAGGCTCTCCCCTGATTCCAGCGCCATCTCCCCGCGGGACGCCTTTCTGCAGGGATTGCTCACCAATCTTCTCAATCCGAAAGCAGTCATCTTCCTCGCGAGCGTCCTCGCCGCCATGCTCGGACCGGACCCCTCGACCACGCGCAAGCTCGCCTTCTGGGCGATCGTCATCGGACAGGCCCTTGTTTTCTGGAGTCTCTTCGTCCGCATTCTCCAGATCCCACCGGTCCGCAGGGCCTACCTCGCCGCGGAACGCGGGTGGAATGCGGCGTTCGGCATCGCCCTCGCCGTGGTGGCGATCCGCGCTCTCGCGGGAATCTGATCAGCCGGCCCGGTTACTGTTTCTCGAGCGCCCGCAGTCGGCTCAGCACTGTCTCGGAGACGCACGACGCCGGGATTTCCAGCATGCAGCGGAAGTCGATCGGACATTCCCGCAGAAAACAGGGACTGCATTCCACATGCCTGCGGACCACCACACTGTCCACACTCCGGGGCCCGGTGGCATTCGGATCCGTGGAGCCGAATATGGCCACGACCGGCACGCCCAGCAGCTGTGCAAAGTGCATGGTGCCCGTGTCATTCGTCAGCAGCAGCCGGCATTCCCGCAGCTTCCGCGCCAGTTCTTCGAGGGTGGTGCGGCCTGCCAGATTCTCGGCCGACGGCCCGATCATGCCAGCCAGTTCGTCTCCCATGGCCGCCTCTCCCGGGGCTCCGAAAATAAGCCAGCGGCAATCGACTCCCTCGGCCACTTCCTTCGCGGCCTCCGCGTACCGCACGAGCGGCCACCGCTTGGCGGGACCATACTCCGCTCCGGCGCACAATCCCAGCACCTTCGGCCCCTTCGGCCCCTTCGACCGCGTCGGCGGCAGCACGGGAGCGTGGAGCGAGAGATCCTCGACATCCGCTCCCAGCCTCCAGGCAATCCGCAGATAGTGGCGCGTATGATGTTCCACCGGCCCTGCTTTCTTCTTCGGCGGAATGATCTGATGCAGCAAGCGGCGGCGCCAGTGCCCCTGGTAGCCCACCATCCGGAGCACACCGCCCAGCCGCATTTCCAGCGCACTGCGCAGACTGTTCGGGAGAAGAATGCCGGCATCCCAGTCATGCCCGGCCGCCTTCAGCAGACGCGCCACTTTCATCACTCCGGCACCCGCTGGAATCGGCAGCACCTCATCCACTTCCTTCACCAGCCGCCATACCGCCGCAATCTTCTCAGGCACCAGCACCGTCACCCGCGCATCGGGTCTCCCTCGCTTGATCGCACGCACCGCCGGAACCGCCATGCACGCGTCCCCCAGCCAGTTCGGTGAACGCACCAGCAGATGAAAGGATTGCAGGGCTTCGGCTTCCATGTCGGCCGGAAGGGTGATGCCACGGCGGTACTTTGCCAGCAGGAAATCAGGTTTCGGTGTCTTCCACCGGTTGTGCACCCAGAACCAGTCAAGCGGCGACATCAGGATCCTCTGCTCCAATGCCAGATTCATCTGCGCGGTCGCCTGATCCAACGGCAGGCCCGTTGGCAGCGCCTTCCCGATCACCATCTTCCAGCGCCCCGGTCCCTCCGTCACCACCGCCACCGGCAACACCGGAGCACCTGTGCGGCGGCTCAGCAGGGCCGCCAGATTCGTCGTCGAGGCCAACCGGCCGAAAAAGGGTGACCACTGCCCCGCATCACCGGCATGCTGATCGACAAGAATTCCGAGGATCCCATTCTCGCGGAGCCACCGCACCGGTCCGTTGATTCCATCCCTGCGGTCGAACAGGCGGCATCCCGTCCGTTCCCGGCAGCGCAGCACATGGCGGTTCAGCCAGGGATTGGAAAGTGGCTGGTACATCGCCGCAGGCTTCAGCCGCGCCGCCACCTCGGCCTGCGAGAGCACCTCCCAGTTTCCCATATGAAGCAGCGCATAGATGGCCCCGTGCCCATCCCTGATGACCTCCCTGAGATGGTCCATCCCCTCCACCCGCAGACACCGGTCCAGCTGCCCAGCCGAGACCCATGGCATCTTGAGACTGCAGAAGAGGTTCCCGCCGAGCGTCCGGAAATGCCCGGAAACCATCCGGCGGATCTCCGGGGCTTCCTTTTCCCGCCCGAAGGCGATTGTCAGATTCCGGCGGGCCAGCCCGCGGTACCCCGGCAGCACCCACATGGCCAGCCACCCCAGCACCGAACCGGCTCGCCAGCACCAGCCCATCGGCAGCAGCCGCGCCACGGTCTCCACCGACCGGTACACCAGATATGTCAGATAGGCTCCCGCTCGCTTCATGGATTTCCCGGATCTCCCGGCGGGGACTTCAGCCGCTTTCCGGCCAGCCATCCCGCGCAGCCTGCCCGTCAGCCTGCCACCCCGCGCCGTCAAGAGAACGGTGCCC
>JBIICE010000133.1:0-11685 GCA_044239025.1 Verrucomicrobiales bacterium | reverse complement strand
TGAGGCCATCAGGCAACCTGGGCCGATGGCCCAGGCTGGTATGACCCCGGGCCCTTGGCCCTCCGGAAACGACAACTGGCCAAACGAAAACATGCCAGGCCTACTGTGCCCAGGCAGCGCCAACGGCGCGCTACCTTCCTGCACGACAACGGAGGGCGGACATTCCTGTCCGCCAACCACGAATCCAAACGCGGGTTGGAAAACCCGCGCTCCGTTCCACCCCCATCAGCGCCAACGGCGCGCCCCATACCAGCCTGGGCCATCGGCCCAGGTTACCGGACGCACCATTCCTGGAGCCCTGTAGGGGCGCGCCATGGCGGACCGATGGAACGGGCCTTCAGCCCTTCTGAAATGAGGCCATCAGGCAACCTGGGCCGATGGCCCAGGCTGGTATGACTCCGGGCCCTTGGCCCTCCGGAAACGACAACTGGCCAAACGAAAACATGCCAGGCCTTCTGTGCCCAGGCAGCGCCAACGGCGCGCTACCTTCCTGCTCGCCAACGGAGGGCGGACATTCCTGTCCGCCAACCACGAATCCAAACGCGGGTTGGAAAACCCGCGCTCCGTTCCACCCCCCCCAGCGCCAACGGCGCGCCCCATACCAGCCTGGGCCAACGGCCCAGGTTTCCGACGCACCGATCCCCGGAGCCCTGTAGGGGCGCGCCATGCCAGACCGATGGAACGGGCCTTCAGCCCTTCTGAAATGATGCCATCAGGCAACCTCGGCCGTTGGCCCAGGCTGGTATGACCCCGGGCCGTTGGCCCTCCGGCGTTCCCAATCATTAAGAACTGAAGAAAAGCAGGGTTGCGCCACGCTGGGTCACCACATAGTCTCGCATCATGGAATCGGTTGAGTTCCAATGCCCCCATTGCTGGCAAACGATCGAATGTCCGCAGGAATTGTGCGGCACTGTGTTTCCCTGCCCATCCTGTGCATCGCCGCTGCAACCTGTCGCGGCTCCACCACCCGCTCAAGCCGCGATCCCCGCCGCGAGACGGCCGGCGAATCCACGTCCCCGTACCTCCAGGCCCACGAGGGCCAATCCATCGGATGATTTCCCCGCGAAAATGACCGCGTGGCAATGGTTTCTCCTCCTCATGCCCACCGCCGCAGTGTTGACATGGGAAAAGTTCTTCGATGGCCCAAAGCTCCAATGGAATTACGCCGACACCGGCAGCGCATGGCTGTTCGCAGCTTCCTACGCCTGGAACCTGCTCTGCCTCTCCATCTGCTCTGGCTTAATGACCCTTACCTTCAAATTGCCCGCCCCCGTAGCATTCCTCGTGGCACTCGCCATCACCGCTGGCTTCCTCGCTCTCTGGCCATCCCTCGCATGGAAACCTCATTGATCGCTCCTCTCATTACCCTCACACCGGTTTCAGCGATTCAGGGGGACGCTGCCAGGCTCATGCGAGGTCGGCACAGGTGAGTTCGGCCTGCTGGAGCACGGTCCGCACGGCTTCTTCCTTGAGGTCGGGTGGGTAGCCGAACTTCGAGAGAATCCGCTTCACCATGACGCGGATCTTGGCCCGGGCGCTCTCACGCAGGGTCCAGTCGATGGTCACGCTCTCCCGCAGTTTCCGGATCAGTTCCCCGGCAATCAGCTTGAGCTTGTCGTCCCCCATTGCGAGCACGGCTGACTCGTTGGCGGCAAGGGCATCGTAGAAGGCCAGTTCGTCGTCCGTGAGTCCGAGCTTCTCGCCGCGGCGGCCGGCTTCCTCGATTTCCTTGGCCAGCTTGATGAGTTCCTCGATGGCCTCCATCGTCGAGATGGCCCGGTTGTGGTAGGCGTTGACCGTCCGCTTCAGTTTCTCGGAGAAGAGCTGTCCCAGCACGAGATTCCGGGCCGAGCAGACCTTCAGTTCGTCCTTGAGGAGCTTCTCCAGCAGCTCGGCGGCCACGTGTTTGTGCTTGAGGCCGCGGACTTCGGCGAGAAACCCGTCGCTCAGGATGCTGATGTCAGGCTTCTTGAGTCCGGCTGCGGTGAACACGTCGATCACTTCTCCGTCGGTTGTGATGGCACGGCTCACCAGCTGGCGCACGGCTGCGTCGATCTGTTCCGGCGTCTTCCGGACCGTGCCGGTCTGCTTCCCGATGGCCGCCTGGAGGGCCTGGAAGAAGCTCACGTCGTCGCGGATGGCGGTCGCCTCGTCACTGGCGGCACAGAGGGCGAAGGCGCGCGACAGTTCGGTGACGACCTGCAGCCAGCGCTTCTTGCCGTCTTCCTGCGCGAGGATGTGTTCCTGTGCGGGCGGAATGAGCTGCAGGCGTTCCGTGGGCGTGCCGGACGTCCAGATGTCCCAGTTGAAGCCGTGCATCAGGTCGCAGGCGACCCCATGCTTCTCGAGCATCACGGCGATGGCCTGCCGGCTGTCGTAGGCTGGATCGCCCTTTCCGCCGCTTTCGGTGTAGCTGGCCAGTGCCTGCTTGAGCTGGTCGGCGAGTCCAAGGTAGTCGACCACCAGACCGCCCGGCTTGTCCCGGAGCCGAGCGCGCAGGGGGCGTGCGAGACAGACAATGCGAAGCATTGGGCGAAGCCCGACCGAGCGGCGGCAGCGAGGGAGTCAACACCCGGTTCACCCGGGCAATGGCCTGCATGAGTCCGTGTCCCTGCATCGGCTTGTCCACGTACATCGTGTGCAGGCACGGTGCATCGAAGCCGGTCAGCCACATGTCGCGCACGATCACGATCCGGAACGGGTCCTTCGGGTCCTTGAAGCGGTTGGCCAGCGAGCGGCGCTTTTCCTTGCTGCGGATGTGCTGCTGCCACTCGGGACCGTCGGTGGCGCTGCCGGTCATGACGACCTTCACCACGCAGTTCCGGCCCTTCTCGTCCGCGGCTTCATCGCTGCGCTCGCCTGCCCAGTCCGGCCGCAGCCGCAGAATGGCGTCGTGCAGGTCTACCGCAATCCGCCGGCTCATGCAGACGACCATGGCCTTTCCCTCCATGGCTTCCACGCGCTTTCCGAAGTGAGTGACCAGATCCGCGGCAATGAGTTCGATGCGCTTGGGATCCCCCACCAGAGCCTCCAGTGCCGCCCACTTCGTCTTGATCTTTTCCTTCTTCGTCAGTTCCTCGCCCTCGGTGATCTCGTCGAACTCGGCATCGATCTTCGGCAGTTCCTCGGCGTTCAGGCTGAGTCTGGCGATCCGGCTCTCGTAGTAGATCGGGACCGTGGCCTTGTCGGCGACGGCCCGCTGGATGTCGTAAATACTGATGTAGTCACCGAACACCGCCCTCGTGTTGGCGTCGGTTTTCTCGATGGGTGTCCCGGTGAAGCCGATGAAGCTGGCATTGGGCATCGCATCACGCATGTGCCGGGCCAGTCCGTCGATCAGATCGTACTGGGACCGGTGCGCTTCGTCGGCGATGACCACGATGTTCCGCCGTGCCGAAAGCTCGGGCATCTTCTCGCCTTTGCCCGGCAGGAACTTCTGGATCGTCGTGAAGACGACGCCCCCGCTCGCCACGGCAAGCAGTTCCCGCAGACGTTCCCGCGAGTCGGCCTGCACGGGCGTCTGCCGCAGGATTTCCTCGCAGCGCTGGAACTGACCGTAGAGCTGGTCGTCGAGATCGTTGCGGTCGGTCAGCACCACGAGCGTCGGGTTCTGCATGACCGGATGCCGCACCACCGCCGCCGCAAAGAACAGCATGGTGAAGCTCTTGCCGCTTCCCTGCGTGTGCCAGACCACTCCAGCCCTCCGGTCGCCGGGACGTCCACCGTGCATCTTCCCGTAGCGGATTGCTCCCGCGGCATCCTCGACCACCCCACCTAGCGCCATGCCGCTGGCCCTCACCGTTTCCTCGACCGCTGCCTGCACGGCGTGGAACTGATGGTAGCCGGCCACGATCTTGTGCACGGACCCACTGTCCGGATCGACTTCGAAGGTGATGAATTGCCCGAGCAGGCTCAGAAAGCGGTCCCGCGTAAAGACGCCCCGGATCAGGACTTCCAGCTCAAGCACGGATCGCGGTGCCTCTCCCTCGCCGTCAATCGTCCGCCAGACCTTGAACCATTCCTGATTGGCTGTCACCGACCCGATCCTTGCCTCGAGCCCATCGCTCACCACTAGCACGGCATTGTACCCGAGCAGGGACGGAATCTCGGCCTTGTACGTCTGCAGCTGAGCATAGGCACTCCAGATGTCGGCAGTCTCGGATCCGGCATTCTTCAGCTCAATCACCGCAAGCGGCAGCCCATTGACGAAAACCACGACATCCGGCCGCCGGTTGTGCTGGCCTTCTGTCACGGTAAACTGGTTGACCACCAGCCAGTCGTTGGCTTCAGGCCGCGAAAAATCGATCAGCCACGCCTTGTCGTGCGCCAGACTGCCGTCGGCCCGCACCACTTCGACATCGACCCCGTCCCGCAGCATCCGGTGAAAGGCCCGGTTGGTCTGCACCAATGTCGGCTCAGCCAGCCGCACCACCTTCCGCACCGCTTCCTCCAGCGCTTCCCGAGGCAGCAACGGATTGAGTCGCACCAGTGCCCCACGCAGCCGCCCAGCCAAAACAACTTCCCCAAACGCCCCGCGCTCGGCCGCTGGTTCACCCGGTGCCATCTGCGGTCCATGCCCGACAGCATACCCCAACTCCCCGAACCATGTCAGGGCCGCGTCTTCGACGATGGATTCGGTGAGGGTCATGGCGAGGTGGTGTACGCCTGTCTCTCGTGCGTTGGAGTCGTTGGGAAAGCTAGCGTGAGCTTCCTTTCTTTCACCAGCCTCGCCAGATACTGGTCGCGCATGGTGTCCGGCTTTCTCTGCATAAGCTCTGCCAGACAGCGCAGGGTAACGAATCTCCCGGAGCAAACGGCAAGCACAGTGCGAACGAGGATCTCTCGATCAACCTTTTTCTTGCTCCTGGGCTCCGCCGCTAAGTCCTGCATCCGTTTGCGGAAAGTCGCTGACAGCATAGCGAGGTCGTCCATCACCGGCAGTTGGAGTTGCGGGCTGAGCAGGCATCCGTCTGCATCCCGTTTTTCACTCAAATTCGGGGAGCTGACTGCCAAATTCGGGGAGCTGGCGGCCGAAATTCGGGAAGGTGTCCCGAATACGTCGTCCGGCGTTGGAATCGCCTCGCCCGGCAAATGGTAAACCGCACGCCGGCCGCCAGTGGATTCGAGCATTCCAGCCTGGGTCAAGTGCTGGAGGGTTTTGGATAAATCCACCGAATGCTCGGTCGTCACCGCCCTGAGCCGGGCATGATTCACCGTTCCTTCGCTGGCGGCCAAAGCCAATGCCACCCGTTCGACGTGGTTCAGTCCCTCGAAAGCGACCCCGAACCGTGCGTTCAGCCCGCTCATGACATCCTCCGGGAAAAGGTCCACCATGCGCAATTCCAACAGAGTCTGGTTATATGGCACCGCGGTGTCGTGGAGCTTCGGCGGATTCCAATGCTGCGTTTGCCAGCCGTGCAGGATCTTCGGGATACCCGTCCCAGCCTGTTCTCCCACGCCCACGAGACGAAACATCTTGTGCAGCGTCCGGTTCCGGCAGTCGGGTTCGCCTCCCAGCAACGCCACCTCCACTGGAATCCGCATCAGCCCCGGATTGCGAAAGCCAAACATGTCCGGTCGCTTCACCACCAGCACAGACGCGCGGTCGGAGTAATCCGCATGGACGAGCACATTGGCCAGCGCCTCCCGCAGCGCCTCATGCACTGGCGTTTCGTCCCTTCTCTCCCCCTTCTCCAGTTGGAATGGCACTTTCAGGTCCGCCGTCAGTTTCAAATACACCCTGCGGTAGAAATCATAGAGATTTCCCGACCACTTTCCGTCCAGTGTAAGGCGGTCCACCCACCGCTTTTCCGTCCTAGCCTCCGGGCGCTCCTGGTAATCCAGCATGTAGTTCGGCATCTCCTCCTGAATCGCCGGGAATTGCCCAAACATCAGCAACCCCGCCAGTGTCAGACCACTCACCCCCGTCTCCCGGTCCTTTTTCCAGCCACCGATCAGCCGAAGGAACTCCCGGTCATCGGCCGCATTCCACGGATGCCCGGGCTCACGGTTGGCAAAAATCTGGCGATAAGCCCGAAACGTTCCCATGTCCAGATCGCCCAAGTCATAGCCACCCAGCACACGGTCGTCCCGAATGTCCTCAACCTGCTCGGCCAGCATCCGCTTCACCTCCTCGTCCGGCAATGCACGGTCCCCATCATTCAAGCGTCGATAGGTGTGCTGCGCGAACGGATTCGTTGTCAGATGCACCGGCCGCTGCTTGCGATTCGCCCGCGGGATGTGGACCGCCAGAATCGTGCCACCCTGCAGCACCACCTCCCGCACCGAGGCATCCGTCAGCAGGTTCACACTCACTTTCTGCCTGTTGTTCAGACCGTCGAACAGCTCCTTCCGTACCTTGGCAATGTCGGCTACGCCTGCGATCGAAAACTGCCCGCCCTTCTCACGCACCCCAAGCAGCACCACGCCGCCCTCGGTGTTCGCAAACGCACTGTACGTCGGCCAGAAATCCTCCGGCAACGCACCCCGGCCGTCCCGCCCACCGGCAAGCTTGCATTCAAGGTCCACGCTCTCCCTCAGCAGCTCAAGGTCTGCAATGTCCCTGATCTCCATCATGACCCAAGCCTCCTTTTGAATCCCATAACCGTCGCGCTCAACGGAACGTGCCACTGATCAGAGGCCCGGTTCGTCTGCACCAATGTCGGCTCAGCCAGCCGCACCACCTTCCGCACCGCTTCCTCCCGCGCTTCCCCAGGCAGCAAGAGATTGAGTCGCTCCAGCGCCCCACGCAGCCGCCCGGCCAACACAACTTCCCCAAACGTCCCGCGCTCGGCCGCCGCTTACCCCGGTGCCATCTGCGGTCCATGCCCGACCGCATAGCCCAGCTCCCCGAACCACGTCAGGGCGGCGTCTTCGACGATGGACTCGGTGAGGGTCATGAACTTCTACGGTTGAATGGCCATCCGAAGATCCACCGCAAAGCGCTTTGCCTGAGTGCATTTCTGTTCCACGCAGGACCAATTCTGCGCGAAATCCTGAGCGCGGTTTTGATACATATTAAAATCCTTGTGACTGCCCCTGACCAAGCGCCCATCCTTAGGTTTTCCCGACAGGAGACGCTCTGGGTTAGCGCGACACTCCAATGTGCCCGATTCCACAACAGCATCGTTGGGATAAAGGCCGGCGAGAAGCCATGCTTCCAGAGACTTGGAAGGCATGCAGATAGCCAGTCTCCTCGGTGCAACCGCCTCGCCGAGCCAGCGCAGAAGAACAGGTCGTAGCGCATCTGTTGTTGCCTGAGGTGGCGGACACTGTTTCTCGCACGGCAGGTCACCCGTGGCGTCATCAATATGCCCCTGTTGGTAGGATGCTCCGGCAACATCAGCGTCCACTTGGAGAACCACCGCATCGTAACTCTCAAGCACGGGACCGCCGCTGATTGATCCTCCACCTTTCTCGACCGCCTCGCGGCACCAGCGGTAAACTCCGGGCCAGCCGAATCCAGTCGTGCCAGCGATGGCGACAAACGAGTCAGAAACCTCCGGCTGAAGCCTTACCATTTCGAGTTCATACTCAGGCAAGATGGCTGCCACTGCGGCCTCGAGCATCACTAGATCGGTACTGCCCTCCACAGCAAAACCGATGCGCAGGACATCAGACATTCGGCACCCCCCCGAGATCTCCTGCAACCCACAGGCGTGACAAGGTCCAGCCTCCCTTGGCCCTCTCGACCAACTTTTGTATATCCACCCGGCGAACCACCGTTCGACCTGTGCTTGTTCTCGCCACGGTAAAGAGCCGCACACGGTCATCCTGCAGCGGTAACCCGTCGAGAACGAGCGGATTGTGCGTTGTGAGAAGAAACTGCCGTGTGTCAGGGTTGTTCGTTACCCAGCCGCAGAACTTGCTGATGAGAGATCTGGCCAGCCGTGGATTCAGTCCATGATCCGCATTGTCCACCGCGAGAAGTTGGGGACTCCTTGAATGCGCGGACAGTACCGCCAGAAACAGGATGAACAACGCCCCCTCGCTCGCATCGTAGCCCGACAGGACGTTTCGCCCCTCCCGCATATACCGGTCCGTGAACTTTATCACGCGCGGCGACGCTGCCGCGGCCGGAGAAAGAGGCATGGATGATGCCTGCGCGCTCCCAAAGTGCTTTGCCCAGTCAATCAAACCAAGCGCCTCTCGGGCAACTAACTTTGCGTGCTCGCTGTCAGCGCCGCTGAGCAGGAATTCCCGGACGGCATCAGGCAACTGTCCGCCAGAAAGGCCGATCGGCTGCCTTGGCTGGTTCTCCTGGGCGATTCCCCGAAGCACCGGCGTCGTCGGCGAATAGATCACGTACGACTGGAGAGCCTTGAGCAGCAGGAGGGCTGGATCATCTGCCATCAGGGTCACCGCCCGCAGTGCTGCCAGCCCGTTCTCCGGATTCTTGGCGACCAGATTGTCAGCGCTTCTTTTGGCTGGAGAGGTTCCAACCAGCTTCCGGACACCATCCTGCCAGAGCTCGTGCTTGAAGCGCCACGCAGGGCTTGGGTCCTCAAGTGGATTATTCAGCGACACGGCATACTCCACTTGGCCCGACCACGCCTCGAAGCGGATGTGTGAACTCGCTGATGATCCAGAGCCCTGTTTGCTGGGAAACGCCGACTTGTACAGCTTGGGAACCCCTGGTCGCACCCCGCGCTGCAGGAGCGACAGATCATTCACCTTGCCGTCAGCGGCGGCAGATAAAACTCCGAGCGCTTCCAGCAAATTGCTCTTCCCGCTCCCATTGGCTCCCACGAACACATTCACCTGGCCGAGTTCAATCTCGACCTTCTCGAGGGACTTAAAGGATTCGATTTTGAGTTTCTGGATCATGATTTCCCGAACCTAGGTCATCTGGTTGTCATTGCCACCGATCTTGCGCGTCGCTCAAGCGAAGTTCCCCGCTCAGCCGCTTCGGCGGCAGCGTGCCGCGCAGGAAGGCACGGGCGCAGGATTGGTGAATGGCAAGGCTCAACTGCCGCAAGGCAACATGGGAAGATCCGGCCACAACGAATGCCCCAAACGTCCCGCTCTCGGCCGCCGCCTCGCCCGGTGCCATCTGCGGTCCATGCCCGACGACATAGCCCAGCTCCCCGAACCACGTCAGGGCGGCGTCTTCGCCGATGGATTTGGTGATCGTGGTCATCGTGGTCTTCTCCGGAATCGGTCACCGTCCGCCTTAATCGCTAAAAGCTCACTATGTAGTCGGAACTCACGGCCAATCTTAAGAGGCTCCGTCATGGGAATAGAGCTCCCCTGATTGCATCGACCAAACTCCATCATCACATCCCCGATCGAAATGCTTTTCGTCAGTAGGAGTTTCTGAAGTTCGCCCTGGGTCCAAACGGCATCAGGATCTTGACGACCCATCCGGAACGCCTCTGCATCGGCGTGCCAGATACACGATGAACCATTCCCGTTCAGGTAGGGCGGCTGCTTCCCGAAGCGATGCTCAGCATAGAACATCTCGAAGACAGCAACAGTTTTCTGCCACCGCTTTTGGCGTTCCAGTTGGTCAGAAAAGTGCGACAGCCCGGTTGCAGTTTGATCGTAATCCCAAGCATAACCACGCTTGGAAAATCGCGGCCACTTAGCCTCGAAGACTGCAACCTTGCTTTCGTTACCGCGAGTAAGTATGATTGCAGCATCCGCTCCCACTTCCCGCTCTTCAGCATGCGGCAGCAGGAACGAGGTCGCAATCAAACCGGAGCGGCTGTAACTGTTGATATTTCGTCTGAAAGCGCCCGTGAAATTCGAGGTGTAGTCGTTCTCGTCCTTGATGGCACCAATCGCTAAATCGCTCCGAACCTCACGGTCCGACAGGGATGCCAACCGTGCTAACTCCTCAATCTGAAAGGGATCGAGAAAGCTCATTTTGCGGCCGGGACTGGAGGGTTTTCAATGTAGGCATCGCCCATCATCATCTTGTAGTGCGCGTCATGTTTTGACTTCTCAAAAATGGCTCGGAATACCTTCAGGTAGGAATCGACCATCCCATCATCAATAGAAACGTAGAGGTCGTCATGCGCGTAGTGCGAACCGTCATGCACCCACGAGCAAAGCGACTTGCAGATAAGCTTCTCCTTCCCATCGAACATCGCGCAGAGATTATTAAATTCGATGCCTCCCAGAATCTTGAAGTAGTTTTCGAGGATGCGCCGCAACGTGTTTTGGATTGCGAGATTCGAGCGCTCGGGTTTCCGAACTTCCGCCCACAGTAGTTCGTAGGAGGTTTTGATTGGGTTGGTAGGGTGCTTTTCGAGCTTGGAGACCAGCCCCGGCTTGCGCACAATCCAAAATGTCTCCTCGTTCATCGCCACGTCCTTCCGTTTTGAATTATAGGTGACCTCCTTGTGGAAGTAGACGTTATGCGTTAGCACGAAGACCTGTTTGACGTGCCCAGTCCCAGACCGCACTTCATCGAAAAGGCCCTTAACAAGACTGCTAACAATAAACAGGATATCACTGTCGAGGCTCGAAACCGGGTCGTCGAAGACTACTATTCGGTCAGTGGTCATGCCGGTCTCGGACTCGCTACCTTTGAGCAGGTGGTAGAAATATAGGAACGTGACGAAGGTTCTCTCACCCTCGCTCAAAGTCGCCTTTGCGTCAGAACCATCCGCACGCACCAGTTTGTAGGCGTTCCCACTTGCTGCTTTCGCGAGCTTGAAACCTTGGAAGCCAAATGACGAAAGGAGACTGTTGATGCCGTCTATCGTCGGCTGGATGCTGGTGGTTTGTTTTTCTAGCTCGCGAATTTCGGCTTCCTTCTTCGCCCTTTCCGCCGTCGCCGCTGTGATCTGAGACGTGATCGCGGTAATGGCCTTTTCCAAGCCAACTTTCGCGGTCATGAAAACGGCGAGATCGGTCTTCAGTTCCTCGAGAATGAACTTCCACACCTGTGCTGTAAGGGTCGCTCGCTCCGTCGCAAGGTTTGTGACCACCTTGTTGTGTGCACCGACTTGGGCATTTGCCGTGTCGATTAGGGACTTAATGGCCGCTAACACGTTGCTCAGCGATTCCAGCTCGACCACCTGGCTTGCTTCCTTCTTCTTTCCTGCGAGGCGCTGGTTGTTCAGTGCGATTTTTGCGTCGAGCAGCTCGTTCTCTGCTTTGAGCCTCTCGGCATCAAGGAACTTGGATGGTGACGCGATGATGGAAGCAAGCTGCTGCTGGATCCGAGCCGCCTCGGTGGCGTAATCTGTGGCAAGTTCGTCGATTGCTTTGCTGTCCGTCACAAATGTGTCGTCGAAGTATTCGTTCAGACTTTTGGCGAACGCCTCGCTTGTGCTCTGTTGGCAAAACGGACAAGCGCCTTCGTTCAAGTCGTAGAACGCCCGTCCTCCCCGCACCCAGTCGCTGTTCCCAAGCTTCTTGATCATTGCAGCGATATCCACGTCTTCCTTGCCGATGACCCGCTTCTTCAGAATTGGGTTCGTTTCATGTGCGAGCAATTTGCTGGTATCGACCGCCGAAACTAAGGCCTCCGTCGTGGGTGTGGGTCCGAAGACGCTTTCTGCCTTTGTCTCCAACGCGGTCTGTGTGAGGAGAGTCGCGCTATTGGACGCGTGCTCCTGAAGCACCTTGCTCTTGAACCGTTCTGAGCTGTTCCGAAAGCCTTCGAAACCGCCCTGAAGTTTCGTATCGTGTTTTTGCTTTTGAGCCCAGCACTTGTCTTTTAGTCCGGCCTCA
>JBIICE010000132.1:0-11768 GCA_044239025.1 Verrucomicrobiales bacterium | reverse complement strand
CCAGCACTTCGGCCGCGGGACGGCCACGCAGTTCCCGCCGGCTCCGGTACCGTGTCCGGTCCTCGGGAAGCTTGAGGTTCTCCAGCAGCGTCGCCACCGGGGCACCCGCCACTTCCGCTGGCTTCAAAAGGGGACGCGATGGATACGTGATCCGGTAAATGCGACCGTGCACGTGGTCGCGGTACGGATCCCGCGCATTGTGCTGCATGTGACCGATGAGCACGTTGTGCCAGTCGATCACATACAATGATCCATCGGGCGCGAATTCGAGGTCCACGGGCCGGAAATTGCCATCGGAGGACTGCAGCAGATTGTGCCGGAACGAGGTCTTCCAGCCGGTGCCCTCATCCGCAATGGCATGCTGCTTGATGCCCAGAAAACCGATCGCATTGCACAGTATGATGTCGCCCTGCACCTCGTCCGGAAAGTGACGGGACGAAACGAACTCAAGCCCGGAGGTGGGACGCACGGCCTGACCCTGCGGAATGAGATCCGGAGCCGAGGGCGTCTTGCTGCCAAAGGTCGGCTTCACGGAAACCGGCAGCATCCAGTTCATGGTCGGACCGGAGGTGTGCAGCAGAAAATCCTGACCCCAGCGGTCGAAGCCCACCCCCCATGGATTCGGAATGCCCATCTGCACGGTGCGCTCCAGCATGCCCCGCTGCGGGCTGTAGCGGAAGAAGCCGCCATCCACGCAGCGCACCGGACCATAGGCCGTCTCCACATTGGAATGCAGAAAGACTCCCTCGCACATCATGAAGGCTCCGGAAGGATCAGCCCCGAAGGCACTGATCGCATGGTGCGTATCGTGCGTGTCGAATCCGCCGAGGATGATCTCCGTGCGGTCGGCCCGGTCATCTCCATCCGTGTCGCGCAGCAGCACCAGATTCGGTTCCTGCGCCACATACACGCCCTCGGGCGCGAACTCGATCCCGATGGGCATGTGCAGATTCTCGGCGAAGACGGTCTCCTTGTCCGCCTTGCCATCGCCATTGGTGTCCTCGTAGATCAGAATCTTGTCGTTGGGCATCGGGTCCCCTGGCCGATAGTGCGGATACGTCGGCATGACTCCCACCCAGAGACGCCCGCGGTTGTCGAACGACAACTGCATCGGATTCGCGAGGTTCGGAAATTCGCGTTCCGAGGCGAACAGTTCAATCCGGTAGCCCTCGGGCACCGTGAAGGTCTTCAGGGCGTCTTCCCCGTATTTGTACTCGGCCTGGCCATTCTTCCCGCCCGGCCTGTAGTTGCTGGGAACCGGCGGCAGCTTGTGTGTGCCGGAATCGTCCACCGCCAGGTCCTGCTTCCTGCCGTTGGAGACCGCATGAATGAGCCCGTCGCGGATCGTCATCATCTCGCGGGTCTTCTTCACCTCGTCCGGATAATTCTGGGGCCCGAAGGGGTCGTAGCGCTGCCCATGGGTGTGCACTCCGTTGAGAATGTGATAGTCATTCTGCCAGAACCAGTCCTTCTGCTTTACGGCCGCATGCACGAGCTTCGGGTCGGGCTTCGTGTCCCAATCCTTCTTTCCGTACAAACCATCCGCCAGCCACACCGCCAGCCTCTGATAACCGGCTTCCGTCGGCATGAAACCATCGGCGGTGAACGACTCGCCGCCTTTCGCATAAAGACCCGCCGTCGGACTGAAGACATCGATATAGGTCAGTCCACGCTTCCGCGCCACACGCTCCATGGCCGCGGCATACAGCGAAAGATTCGCATTCTGCACGGCTCCATCGGGCAAGTCGCGCTTCGCGCTGAGATTCTCGAAGGCGATCGGCGAGACCAGCACAAGGCGCGGAGCCTTGCGTCCATTGTACGCCCGGCTCAGCGTGTGCCCCGCAAAGGCGTCCAGCTCGGCCTCGAAATTCGCGACTCCGGCCGGCCCATCAAAGGATTCATTGTATCCGAAAAATGCCACGACGGTATCGGCCCGCAGATGGGTCAGCCATTCGTCAGGCATCGGGAAAAACCCACGCCCGTTATGCGTCTTCTTGTCAGGATGGAACTTCTCTGCTCCCGGGAAGGCCCACTGGGACTGACGCGACGGATGCGGACGGAAGCCAGGCGTGTCGCCCACCCGTGCCATATTCCGCACCAGCAATTCCCGGTCGGGCCACCGCAGCTGCAGTTCCGTCTCGAGGCGGCTGTAGTAGACGTCGCGCTCGGCAAGGCCATTCCCGATGATGACAACGCGTTCTCCCTTCTGCGGAGCCGCCACGCCCTGGGCGCGCTGTTCCGCCGTCTCCCGCGGCACCGGCATGCGCGCGTGCGGCGCATTGTCGGGGGCTCGATTCATCGCTTCCTCGGGCTCCGCCGGCTTCGGCTTGGCCCCGGGCACACCGGTCGCCGGACTCTTCCCGAGCACATAGTCGTCCGGCCGCAAGTTCCTCGTCCGGTAGTAATCCTTGTCCCCGATAGCCCGGAATGGGGTCGGCTCGAACGGATCCACCACGGCCGCGTCCGCCTTCTCGGGGACGGCCTGCCCGGTCATGTGCAGCGCCGCATTCACCACCAGCCGGCGCAGGTCCTCATCCGCAAAGTCCGAAGACGATCCCATCGTTGTGCAGAAGGCCTGACCCTTCGCCTTCCCGCCCGGCGACACATATTCCCGCATCCAGGCCAGCGGCATCATCGGATCGTTCTTCGGCCCGGCGATTGGCTTCGACTCGGGATCAAGCGACTCCGTGACCGCCCCACGCAGCAGAATCGTTGCCGTTTTCTGATCGAGATTGGCGATCCCGTAAACGTCGGTCGGGCCGAAGACCTTGCCCACTCCGCGCAGGACGGGATGCGACGCATGGGCCGCCTCCACCACGCCCAGGGTGCCCTGGCTTCCATGACCCCCATGATGATTCACCCAGCGCTCGCCGAGAATGCTGAAGCCGAAATCAGACCAGCGGAAATCCCCGGTTTTCGCATTCCCCAGGAAGGCATGCGTTGCCGTCCGGAAGCCGATCACGGGCTTCCCCGCATCGAGGAATTCCGCGAAGTCCGCAATCTGCTCGGGCGGCAACTGACGGAACCTCGTCCCGATGATCATCAGGTCCGCGGCATCCAGCGACTCTGTCCCCGGCATGTTGGTCTGACAGTTCGGATCGATGAAACCTCCATCCGGATTCGTTGAAAAAATCACGGTGCAGTCAAACCCATGACGCTGGCTGAGGATCTTTGCCAGCATGGGGCAGGTTTCCTCGGACCGGTATTCTTCATCGCCAGCCACCAGCACGACCTTCTTGCCGTTCGGAGTGCCCCCGGGGGGCAGGTGAAGACGGTCGGCCCCGGCAACCAGGCTGGTCAGGGCAACAAGGGAAAGGACGACGGTGGAACGCATGAGAAGTGTGCAGATGATGTTGACGGAACGGAAAGCCGGAAAACCGCTGCAGGTACCAGATGCCGCGGCCGCTGGCTATACTTCTTTTTCATTGCCGGGCTTTCATCGCCCTCACGGAAAGCGTGGCCCGGCCCACTCCCGGAATCCACCATGGCACGACCCCTGCTTTCATTCCAGAACTGTCCGGACGGTCTTTCCCGACCACTCCCGTCTCCGGCCCCTCCGCCTCCCCACCCATGAATTCACCTGCGCTGGATCCCGGCATCAGACCCTCCGCGCCTCTGCTGCCCGCCTACCGGCCATGTGCGGATGGATGGGACGAAATGATGGATTCCCCGGGCTCCATCCGCCCGCACTGGCAGACGCTCGCCCTGCACCTTGCGGAGCTTTCTCCGTCCCTCTGGGAGCAACGCAACGCTGCCATCCAGCGGCTCCTCATCGACCATGGCGTCACGCACAACATCCATGGTGAGAACGACGGTGCGACGCGCCCGTGGGCCCTCGACGCCATCCCCTTCCTTCTGCCGGACGGAGAATGGCAGGAGGTCGCGAGGGGCCTCGCCCAGCGTGCCGAACTCCTCAACGCCATCCTCGCCGACATCTACGGTCCCCAGCACCTCCTCCGCCATGGATGGATCCCGCCGTCGCTCGTCCATGGAAACCCGGGCTTCCTGCGCGCGGCCTGCGGCGTCTCCCCTGCCGGGGCCTCGTTTCTTGTCTCCATGGGCACGGATCTCGTCCGCGGACCCGACGGGCAATGGCTGGTCCTCGCCGACCGCACCCAGGCCCCCAGCGGCCGCGGCTATGCCCTCGAAAACCGCAGCATCCTCTCCTCCGTACTCAGCGAATCCTTCGCCTCCTGCAGCGTCGCCAGCCTCGGCAGCTTCTTCGCCGCGGAACGCGACGCCCTCCGCGCCCTCGCCCCCACCCGCCGGGGTTCGCCCAGCGTCGTCCTCATGACCCCGGGGCCCTACAGCGAAACCTACTTCGAACACGCCTACGAAGCCCGACTCATGGGCTACCCTCTGGTGGAAGGTGCCGACCTCACCGTGCGCGACCGCCGCCTCTTTCTCAAAACCCTCGACGGTCTCCGCAGGGTCGATGTCGCGCTGCGCAGGGTCGATGATGTCTTCTCGGACCCGCTCGAACTGCGCGCCGACACATGGCTCGGCACCGCCGGACTCTGCGAGGCGTGGCGCAGCGGCAATGTCTCCCTCGTCAATGGCATCGGCACCGGTGCCGTGGAATCTCCAGCACTGCACCCCTTCCTTCCCGGCATCTGCCGCCACCTCCTCGGCGAAGAACTGAAACTCCCCAGCGTGCCTTCGTGGTGGTGCGGCCAACCCCGTGAATTGTCCCTCGTTCTCGCCAATCCCCGCCGCTGGGTTCTCAAACCGGCCTTCGCCACGGGCCCGCGCGACCCTCTCTTCCTCGACGAACTGTCCTCGGAGGCCCTGGCCCGGGTTCTCGCGAGGCTCCGCGCCGATCCCCATGCATGGGTCGCGCAGCAGTCGCTCCACCTCTCCTGCACTCCCGTCTGGAATGGCTCGGAACTCGAACCGAGGCCTCTTGTCTGGCGCACGTTTTCGGCCCGCAGCGAGGGTCACTGCACCGTCATGCCGGGCGGACTCAGCCGCGTCAGCCCGATGCCCGGACGTTTCGTCATCACGATGCAGCACGGCGGCATCTCCAAGGACACATGGGTCACTTCCACTTCCCCAATCCCCTCGCCGCCACCACCCCCTTCTCCCATTGTCCTCCGCCCGCTCCGCTCTCCGGCCGGGATCCCCAGCCGCTCCGCCGAACACCTCTTCTGGCTCGGCCGCTACGCCGAACGCATGGAATGGCACGTCCGCCTCATCCGCACGACCCTCGAACGCCTCGGCGGCGAATTCTCACCCGCGCGCGAAAGCGAACGTCCCGCCTGCCTTCAGCTCCTGCAATTCCTCGAACTCACCGCTCCCGGCGAAACCATCGCTTCGCTCCCCGGCGAACTCTGCACGCTCCTCACAGACCCGCAGCGCCATGGCAGCATTCCGGAACTCGCCGCCCGCCTCCGCTACAACGCGGCCGCCGCGCGCGACCGCCTCTCGGACGATTCGTGGCGGCTCTTCAACCGTCTCGACCGCGACGCCGACCAGTCCCGCCTCGCCGCCAGCGACCGGACCGCGTCGCGGAGCCACCTCGATACGCTCATCCTCGACCTCGCGGCCTTCTCCGGAATGCAGCAGGAAAACATGACGCGCGGCCATGCCTGGCGCTTCCTCGAAGCAGGTCGACGCCTCGAACGCGCCATCAATGGCCTCACTCTCATCGCGGGTTCTGCCCAGCATTGCGCCACCGGCGATGCCATCCTCACGCCGCTTCTCGAGGTCAGCGATTCCACCATGACCTACCGGCGGCTCCACTTCGCCCGGCCCTCCCTCCTTCCTGCCACCGACCTCCTCCTGCTCAGCGAGGAAAATCCCCGCAGCACCGCCGCCCAGTTCCAGCGGCTCTCGAGGGTATTCGCCGAACTGCCGGCGGGAACTTCCGGGGAACCGGGCCGGGAACGCGAACTGCTCGACGGCCTGCGTTCGGAACTCGCTTCTCTCAACCTCGACGCCCTCCGCTCGTTCCCGGACGCCGCCCCTCAGCGCATCTCCTCTCTCGTCTCCACGCTCGCTGCTGGCTGTGAAACCATTTCCTCGGCCCTCACGGAGCATTTCTTCAGCCACGCCCACCGCCGCAGCGACTGACCCTGCCCCTCTCCCCATGGCCATGACGTACCAGATCAGTCACCGCACGCTCTATTCCTACCCCAGCCCGGTCACGGTGGCTCACTACATCGCCCGCCTCATGCCCCGCCAGCTGCCCACCCAGTCCTGCCCATGGCACGAGATCCATATCCGGCCGGAGCCGGCCTGCCGCGCCGCCACCCGCCAGGACGCCTTCGGCAATCCCATCGTCTACTTCGAAATCGAGGGCACCCACCACCAGCTCGAAGTCGTCGCCCGCAGCTTCGTGCGCATCCACGACCGCTCCCTTCCAGACCCGCGCCGCTCACCTCCATGGGAATCCATCCGCGACGGCTGCCGTCACGACCAATGGTCGCCGGCCACCGCCGCCGCGGAATTCACCTGGCCTTCCCCGCTCGTTCCCATCCATCCGGAACTGGCCGACTTCGCCGCCCCATCGTTCCCCGCCGGCCGCCCCATTCTCGAGGGCGTCACCGACCTCAATGCGCGCATCTTCCGCAGCTTCCAGTTCGACCCGGAAGCCACCAGCGCCGCCACCCCGGTGATGGACGCCTTCCACCAGCGCCGCGGCGTCTGCCAGGACATGGCCCACATCATGACCGGCTGCCTCCGCTCCCTGGGGCTTCCGGCCCGCTACGTCTCCGGCTACCTCGAAACCATCCCCCCACCCGGCCAGGCCCGCCTTGTCGGTGCCGACGCCTCCCACGCATGGACGTCGGTCTGGTGTGGAGAATCACTGGGCTGGATCGATGCCGACCCCACCAACGACCTCCTCCCCCACAACCGCCACATCACGATCGGCTGGGGCCGCGACTTCTCGGACGTCAGCCCCCTCACCGGGGTCAGCATCGGCTCGCCGCACCAGGCCCTCACGGTCAGTGTCGATGTCATGGCACTCGAGGAATGAGGGCCGCAGGCCACCCGATCTGCGCTCCACACGATTTTCCCTGCCACAAGAGACACGGGATGCTTATTTCTTCCGGTAATGACCCAAGTACCACCGGAACACCGCCACCCCCACGGCTTCCAGACGACCCAGTGGTCACTCGTGGCCTCGGCGCAGGGCTCCCCGTCGCCCGCCGCGGAAGCTTCGCTCGCCGCCCTGTGTCAGCTCTACTGGCAACCTCTCTTCACATGGCTGCGGCACCGTGGACACCGGGAACACGACGCCGAAGACCTCGTCCAGGAATTCTTCGCCAGACTCATCGCCGGCCACTGGCTCAACGCTGCCCAGCCTGAAAAAGGACGCTTCCGCACGTTCCTTCTCGTGGTCCTCAAGCGCTTCGTCGCCAATCAGCACGACCGCCAGCTGACTCTCAGACGCGGCGGCGGGGTCTCGACGGTCCCGCTGAGCCCCGGCTGGCACGGGGAGGGCGGACCGGCCACGCCGGCTGTGGATCCCGACAGTGCCTACGACCGCGCATGGGCCCTCACCATCCTCGCCCAGACGCTCGCCACCCTCTCCCATGAACAGGATGCCGCCGGACGCGCCACGGAATTCCGCCTCCTCAAACCATTCCTCACGGCCCCCCGCGGCGAAGTTCCCTATCAGGAAATCGCCCCGCAGCTCGGCATGACCGCGGCATCGGCCCGCAGCGCTCTCCACCGCCTCCGCAGACGCTTCCAGTTCGTCTTCCGCTCGACGGTCGCCGCCACGCTCCACCACCCGGAGGAAACCGACGACGAAATCCGCGCCCTCATCGCCGCCCTCGCGGCAGCCTGACTCCCCCCCTCCCAACTCTGCTCCATGCCGCTTCCTCCCTGCCCGCAATGCGGTGCCGCCGCCGGACCGCTCTTCATCGACGGCCTGTGCGCCCGCTGCCTCGCCGGTCTCGCCCTCGATCCCGACGGCGCGGAACCGGACCCCGGCACGCTCATCCCCCCGATCCCCGAGCTGGCCCCGCACTTCCCCCAGCTCGAAATCATCGAATGCCTCGGCCGCGGCGGCATGGGCGTCGTCTACAAGGCCATCCAGAAATCCCTTGGCCGACCGGTCGCCCTCAAACTGCTGGCTCCGGAACGCGTGGGCGATCCTGCCTTTGCCCAGCGCTTCGCCCGCGAGGCCCGGGCCCTCGCAGCCCTCACTCATCCCCACATCGTCGCCATCCACGACTTCGGCGAAGCCGCTGGCAGCTACTTCCTGACCATGGAGTTCGTCGACGGACTGAATCTGCGCCAGCTCATGCAGTCCCGCCGCCTCTCTCCGGAGGAAGCCCTCGCCATCGTTCCGCCCGTCTGCGCGGCCCTCCAGTGCGCCCACGAACACGGCATCGTCCACCGCGACATCAAGCCGGAAAACATTCTCATCGACAAAGCGGGACACGTCAAAATCGCAGACTTTGGGATTGCCCGCATCATGGATGAATCAGCGGCCGGCACCGCTGCCGCGACCGGCATGGACACCATCGGCAGCATCGGCACGCCGGCCTACGCTGCCCCGGAACAGCGCCCGGGTTCCTCGCACGACCACCGCGCCGATATCTACTCGCTCGGCGTCGTGCTCTATGAAATGCTCTGCGGGGAACGGCCCACGGGCCACATCATTCCCCCTTCGCAGAGAGTCGAGGTCAGCATCCGGATCGACGAGGTCGTCCTCAAGGCGCTCGCCCATGCGCCGGAACTCCGCTTCGCCACCGCCGCCGATCTGCAGACGCAGTTGGCTGCCGCCCATCCGCAGAACCCACCTCCGCAGAAACCAGCTCCGCCGGACCAGCCGGCCGTGACGGCCGGGAAAGCGGACCCTGGCCCTGCTGCCTCAGCGGTGGAGCGCACCCGCCAGCTCCGCCGCCGCACCCTCCTCCTCGTCATCCTGACGGTTGCCACGATCCTTTTCTGCGGCGCGCAGCGCGAAACCCGCACGATGCACCCCGAGGGCTCCACCACCTTCGCCGCGGAAACATGGAAATCCGGATTGGTTCCCGGCATAGGAAGCATCCCGGGACCATGGCGCACCGAAACCAGACAGTTCCAGCCAGCGGGCGGAACCACCACGCGCATCCACTGGCTCTCCACTTCCATGGCCGCAGGGATTTCCGCCCTCGCGGCCCTCGCTGCGTTTGTCGCCGGAGTGGAAGCGGAACGACGCCAGCCACCGCAACCCGGCGGACCGGAACCTGTCTTCCTCCTCCCCATGCTGCGCCAGCAGAACTCAGGACCACCCACGCTTCACAAGGCCAACTTCGCCCGGGCACTTCTGCTCCTCGTCTGCGCGGGCCTCCTCCTGTCCTGTCTCATGACCGTGGTTCTCCAGGGCCTCCTCGGTGGCTCGGGACCGCTCGTGCTCACCATGTCCCTGACTTCGTTGATGCTCGTTGCCGGTTTCCTCCCGGCCCTCTTCCGCCTGCCCGTAAGCACCCGACCGAAGGAAGGTCCAGCCCACCCGGAAGCGCCGGTGCCTCCCCGCGGAAAAGCCCTCACCGAAATCGCGCTCGCCTTCATCTGGTGGTGCGCCGTGGCCACTGCCGCCGTTTTCGTGATGCCCGCAGGGCACGGCCCGGAACTCAGCCTTCTCCTCGCCCTGAGCATGGCAGCCGCAGTAGCCGCGGCGCGCGCCTACCTTGGCCGCTGGGCCGCCGACCCCGCAGCGGCACGGAGACTGCGCCACCATGCATGGCTGGGCTGGATGCTGTCGGCCCCTGCTGCCGCCATCACCCTGTTTTTTGTGTTTGCCCGCCTCACCGAATCCGGTGGCTGGCATCCCGATCCACCCGAATTGATCCTCGTCCCGCTGATCATGGCCGCAGCTCTGCTCCTCCCCGCTGCCTCCCTCCATCTGCACCGCGCTTCGCAGCTGCCAGCCCCTGCCGTTGCGACCCCCGCTTCCAATCGCGCCTATCTCGCCCTGCTCGTCGGCATGTCGGCCATCCTCGGGTACACTCTCGTACGCCGCACCACGCCTCACATTCCCGTTACCGCACCACAACCGCTGTCCCCATCCATAACGAAACGACCGGCGCTTCCCTCCTTCCCCGGCGTATTCACCACGGAAGGCGCGCACGTCCTCACGCCCCGCGCCACCCTCACCATTGAACCGCCGGACGTCTCGGCCGGACTGCCCGGCCAGCGCGGTTTCTTCCTCCGCATCGTCAAGCCCGACGGAACTTCCTCCACCATCGGCCACAGCCCACTGTCCCGGGGCAACGAGCCGTTCTTCGCCACCTTCGACGCTCCCACCGGCATCCTCTGGCTCGGATCCCCCACGGTCATCGGCTTCCTCCCCGTCGAACCATCCTCCCAATACAAGGCATGGCATCACCGCACTTCCATCCCCGCGGAAATCGATGGCAGCCTCCCTGCCACCGTCCGCCTGCTCCTCGAGCAATGGTACCAGCCGGAATCCTGAAACCAGTTCAAATCACCTCCGGAGCAAGACCATGGTCGATCACCTGCCATGGCTCCGCCACCCGGACTGACCGCGTGGCGAGGCATCCCTTCACAAGTCGAGGCGCACGAAGAACGACCGCTGACACAGACATGGCCGCCCGCGGTAGAACTGCCCGAGCGGCATTCCTGCTTGCCTGCATGGCGGCGGACGGTCCTCGCCTTCGCCAACGGCCATGCGGGAAAGGACAGGGTCGATACGGCCACAGATGTGGAATTGCATGATGTCGTCAGTGGCCGCCCGATGCCGCTGGCCACGGACTCGGTGACTCGATCTTCTCCCCACCCATTTTCCCTTGTGCTCTGGGGGGACAGCCACGCCATGCACTTGATACCGGCTGCGAAGAGCCTGTGCGCATTGCCTCACGGAGAAGGGTACCGGGCCTGGAAAGACCGGGAGATGGCCCCTGCCGCAGCACCGGGAGCCGGCGGCGGATCGCCAGCAGCGAGCCTCACGGCACCGCCGGGGCCAGCTCGAAACAGACCGCTTCCCGGTCGTTCCGCACGAGCAGCAGCGTTCCCGCGAGACAGGGCTGGTTCCATGTCTTGCTGCTCAGTGCCGGGATCCGCGCGAGGACACGTTCTTCCTGATCATCCGCAGCAGCCAGCACCACTTCACCCCGCTCGCTCTGCACAATGAGCACGGCGCCAGCGCCGAGCATCTGTCCGTGACCATAGCTGCTCCCGCGCCACAGCGACTTCCCGGTGTCCAGATCCAGGCACGCCAGCCTGCCCTCATCGAGCGCCCACGCCCGGTTCCCCCGGACCACGAAATTCGTGAATTTCGGCTTCATGCGCAGACTCTCCCACACGATGACCGGCGGCTTCCCGGCTTCGGTCTGCAGCATCGTGGATCCCACCCCGTAGCCAATGCCCACAAGTACCCGGTTCGGTGGCAGGAAGACAGGATTCGCCACGTTGGCCGGAGCCCCGCGGAATCCCTCGGTCCATGACCACAATTCCTTCCCAGTGGCAGGGTCGAATCCCGCCGCCCGATCGGAAAAGACACAGAGAAGCTGCGCCCCGCCCGGCGTCCCCACGAGAACCGGCGATCCGTACGACGCTTCCCCGGGGCCACTCCGCCACGCCGGTTCCCCATCCTCAATCCTGTACGCTGCGAGGCACTGCGGTCCCTTGCCCAGCGTCACCACCACCTTGTCCCCGGCAATCACAGGGCTGCAGCTCTTCGCCCACATCAGATTCGCATGCCCGGCCTCGGCAAGGGTGTCGCGCCGCCACCGCAGCTTCCCGGTCGCTCCCTCCAGACACACCAGAATTCCGGTCGCTCCCATCGCATAGACCTTTCCGTCATGCGC
>JBIICE010000346.1:0-2942 GCA_044239025.1 Verrucomicrobiales bacterium | reverse complement strand
TCAGTTCCCTGACGGCTTCCTCGCTGAGCTCTCCGGCGATGGCCTCGCCGTCCTTGCTGAGGGATTTCGCCTTCGTCACGAGGTCGGCCGCCTGATCGGCGGGCGTCTTGAAATTGCGGGGCGTGCGGCCACCGAAGCCACCGCGGCCACCGCCGCGCTGCTGACCATCACCGCCACCTTCGCTGCGGCGGGCAGCCATTTCCTCAGGGGTACTCCAGCCATCTTCTCCCTTGATGGCCATGACGCCGCCCTTCCAGACGGTTTCCATCTTCTGATCGCCGCGCGAAGTGGTCATATGGGCCCAGCCATCCTTGTTGACCTTGCCTTCAGTCGGACCGGGCTGCCAGCGGCTGTTCTCGCCCATGGAAGTCGTGGAGGTCCATGCGTAGCCGGTGGCTTCGCTCAGGGATTTGGCCGCGGCCTTGACGGCGTCGGCGTCGGCTCCGTCGGCGGCGCGGAGCACTGCCGGGCTGAGGGCGAGGAGGAGGGCAAGATGACTCTTTTTCATGTTGGTGAATGTAGTTCGGTGTTCCTGAATACGCTTCCGCAGTGTCAGGGGGCGGACAGCGAAAACGTCATTCCGCGATTGCGGAGGCTTCCCGGAATCCGAGCGCTGCAGCGGCCTTCTGCACCGCCGTCCTGGCCCGGTGCACCGCCAAGGCATCTCCGGACGCACTGAAGATGGCCACGGCCGCGGTCAGCCATCCGGCCGACCCCCACGGTGCCCCGGCGGCCAGCAGCAACCCGGCCAGCGCGAAGGCTGCCGCGGCGATCACCCCGCGCCATCCGGCCAGCATCAACCGGACCTTCGTGACGTTGCCGGCCGCGTGATACTCGGTCACCGTGAGGACGCGGACACCGCGCTCCCCCATGAGCAGATCCCACGGCTCCCAGCCGTCGCCGGGACGCACTCCGGGCCCTTCCAGAGCCTTGAGCAGATCATGACGGTCGCTCCCGGCAGCACTCCCGAACACGAGCGTGGTCAGCGCGATGTTCCCCATGCCATCGCGCAGCCAGCGGAAGGACGGCCAGCGCCACGGATGAACTGCCGCCCCCGGCCGCGGCACGGCAAGCACCGTGCTCCACAGGAAACGCGCCCCGCTTCTTGCCACTGGCTGCAGCAGCAGCAGCCACGCCAGCAGCAACCGGTTCGGCATGCGGTCCCACCCCGCCGGCAGCAGCAGACGCCACGACCGTACCATGGCCACCGTCACCGGAATCATCCCCATCACCAGAGGCCACGGCCAGAGCCCGCGCACCACAAACGAAGCGAGCGCAAGGCCTGCGACCGAGCACCACCAGCCGAACCCGCAGCCCTGCTGGATTCCAGTGTCGCGCTCGTAAACGCCCTGGTAACCAGCCTGCCCGTACCGCCCGTCGTAGATCAGTGCGTTCCCCCATCCCAGCCTCCGCTGCGCCGCGTCGTACACCACCCCCTCCCAGCGCGCCCCGCCAGCGCCGCCGAACCGGTCGCGGTGCGACCTCATGAGCAGAGCCTCGGCCTTCCCATAGCCGGCCTGCTGCCGCAGGTACGCCCGCACCGTGAATCTCCGGTAGTGCCAGACAACGGCCGACGGCACCGGCGCAATCCGCCAGCCCCGCGACAGCACTTTCCAGCAGAAATCGACGTCGTCTCCCGCCGCATGATACTCGGCCCCGAAACCGCTCACTTCGGCAAAAACCGCAGCCCGCACCGCGAGATTGCAGCCGGGAATGTGCTCGGCCTCGCGGTCGTTCAGCAGAACCTGAGCGGGAGCCCCGGGAGCGGCGATGACACAGGCCTGAGCCGCTGTCACCGGGCGCGGCGCCACATTGGGACCGCCCGCAGCACCCACCGCAGGATCATCGAAGGCCCGTACCAGAAACGACAACCAGTCGGTCTCCGGAATGCAGTCGTCGTCCGTGTACGCAAGGATCGATCCCTCTGCCACCGAGGCCCCGGCATTGCGCGCCACCCCCAGTCCCGACGCTTCCTGACGAAGATAGCGTACCCCCGCAAAGCCTCCGCAGAGCGCCGCGAGGCCCGGACGCGAGCCATCATCGACAACAATCACTTCGTACCGTTCGTAGCTCTGCCGCGCGAGGGCCCCGAGGCAGGCACCCAGGGTCCGATGACCATTCCGCGTGCAGACAATCACCGAAATCATCGGCACAGGGCCCACGGCCGGACCGACCGCAGCAGACGGCTTCCGAGCTTCCAGCCGGAACCAGGCACGGCGCGGCCGACGGTCGCGTTCCGTCAGTCCAAAGGCCCAGTCTGTGACCTCGCTGCCGCCGCGCCACCAGGCATCGGTGAACGAAAACAGAAAATGCCCGGCGGTTCCCGTTTCCTCGCAGGCCTGCCGCTCGGCGTGCAGCAGATCAGACTGGGCCTGCTCGCCCAGTTTCTTCGCATCGGCACCGAACTCGGTGATCACCAGCGGCCGGTCGCCCGCCAGATGATGCAGGCGTTCCAGGTACCTCCGGAAGCTTCCGGCGTCCTCCAGATAGACATTCCATGCCGCAAAATCCGCGCGCCCCGGCTGCAGATACTCCGTGCTCGGATAATTCGCATACGATACCGGAAGCCCGCCCGACAGCTGCTGCGCTTCATCAATCAGTTCATCCAGAAAGGCAGCGACCCGGTCATAGCCGAGCCAGCGCACCAGTGGTGCGGGAATCTCATTGCCCACGAGCAGTGCGGCGACCCCGGGACGGCCCGCCATCGTCCTGACGCCTGCCGCGACCGCCTGCCGCACCGCGCGCCGCTCCGCGGAACTCTTCAGAAAATCGGCGTGCTGAGCCCATGGAATTCCCGCGAGAACCCGCAGTCCCTGAGCACCGCAACAGTCCAGAAACCACGGCGGCGGAACGTCGTAGAGCCGCAGCGCATTCGCCCCCCAGCGCGACAGCAGGGCCAGATCCGCGGTAACCCGCTCCGCCTCGGGCAGGCCTGCGCGGAC
>JBIICE010000345.1:0-2943 GCA_044239025.1 Verrucomicrobiales bacterium | reverse complement strand
GACTCCACCCAGCGGGCGTACCACCGTTCTTCCACTTCTCCAGGAAGGTATGCTTTGGACAGTTCTGCCATAAGCGAAGCGCCATACCGGACCCCTCCCCTCTCCGCAAGGGACGAAACCACCGTCCCGGATGCCATGCCCCCTGCTTTTCAGATGGCCACCACTCCCATTCGGCGCTATCTCCCCCATCATGACCAACAAGGAACAGGATGTCTTCGCCCGCCTGCGCAGCGCGGGCATCGCCGCTGTCCTCATCCTCGACCACGAGGACGACGCCGAACCCGTCGCCGCCGCCCTCACCGAAGGCGGCATCACCGCCATGGAACTCACCCTGCGCACCCCGGCCGCCCTCGCCTGCCTCCGCCGCATCCGCTCCGCCTTCCCCTCCATGCTCGCCGGACTCGGCACGGTCCTCTCCAAGGATCAGGTCTCCCAGGCCATCGACGCCGGAGCGGACTTCGCCGTCGCCCCGGGCATGAACCCGCGCACGGTCGAAGCGGCCCTCGCCGCCAACCTTCCCTTCGCCCCGGGAATCTGCACGCCGTCGGATATCGAAGCGGCCCTCGCCTACCAGCGCACCCTGCTCAAATTCTTCCCCGCAGAACCCTCGGGAGGCCTCAAATACCTCGAATCCATCGCCGCTCCCTACCAGCACCTCGGCCTCCACTACATCCCGCTCGGCGGGGTCTCGGAAGCCAACTGCGGCGCATGGCTCCGCAGCCCCCTCACCGGTGCCGTCGGAGGATCATGGCTCGCCCCCCGCGATCTCATCGCCGCTCGCGACTGGGCCGCCATCCGCGAACGCGCCACCCGAGCCACCGCCATCCTCGCAGGTGTGCGTCCGTAATTCACCCGGAACCGATTTCTGTCCCAATGCTCCGGGAAATCCGATTGCACCGGACTTCCCCCCGTGAATGAAACCATCCCAGCCGATCACTCCTCCGCCATGCAAAACACGCTCCGCGAATTCCGCACCGCCTCCGGCAAAGCCGGCCAGTTCCACTCGCTCCCGGCCCTCGCCGAATCAGGCGTCGCCCCGAAACTGAACCGTCTCCCCACTTCCATCCGCATCGTCCTCGAATCCCTCGTCCGGAACTGCGACGGCAAAAAGGTCACGGAAACAGACGTCCGCAACCTCGCCAACTGGAACGCCACGAATCCCGGTGACTACGAAATCCCCTTCGTCGTCGCCCGCATCGTCCTCCAGGACTTCACCGGCGTCCCCCTCCTCGTCGATCTCGCCGCCATGCGCTCGGCGGTCCATGCCATGGGCGGCAACCCCAGAATCATCGAACCCCTCGTGCCCGTCGACCTCGTGGTCGACCACAGCGTACAGGTCGACTTCGCCGGAACCAGCGACTCTCTCGCCCGCAACCTCGACCTCGAATTCCACCGCAACCGCGAACGCTATCAGTTCCTCAAATGGGGCGAACAGGCCTTCGATACCTTCAAGGTGGTGCCGCCTGGCATCGGCATCGTCCACCAGGTCAATCTCGAATACCTCGCCAAAGGCGTCCTCGACAAGGATGGCGTCCACTACCCCGACTCCCTCGTGGGCACGGACTCCCACACCACCATGATCAACGGCCTCGGCGTCGTCGGCTGGGGCGTCGGCGGCATCGAAGCGGAAGCCGGCATGCTCGGCCAGCCAGTCACTTTCCTCGTCCCGGAAGTCGTCGGCGTCCACCTCACCGGCGAACTGAAGCCGGGTGTCACCGCCACCGACCTCGTCCTCCGCGTCACGGAACTCCTCCGCAAAACCAAGGTCGTCGGCAAATTCGTGGAATTCTTCGGCCCGGGTGCCCGCGCCCTCAGCGTTCCAGACCGCGCCACCATCGCCAACATGGCCCCGGAGTACGGCGCCACCATGGGCTTCTTCGGCATCGACGAGGCCACCATCGCCTACCTCCGCGGTACGGGCCGCACAGACGAACAATGCGAAACAGTCGAAGCCTACTACAAGGCCCAGAACCTCTGGGGCATCCCGCAACCGGGCGAAATCGATTATTCCCAGGTCGTTTCCCTCGACCTCGCCTCGGTCGAACCCGGACTCGCCGGCCCCAAACGCCCGCAGGACCGCATCAACCTCACGGACCTCAAGTCCACATGGAATTCCCTCCTCACCAAAACACTCCCCGACGGCTACGGGAAGCAACCACTCAGCGGCCCAGTCGAGGAACTTGATGAAGTCCCGGACGTCGGCGTCCTCGGTGCCATGGCCGGTCAGGCCGGCACCGCCACCGCTGACGCCCCGCCCGCCGGCGGCTACCCGGCATGGGAAGTGACCGTCGATTCCCGCAACGGGGTCAAAGACAACATCACTCACGGCAGTGTCCTCATCGCCGCGATCACGAGCTGCACGAACACCAGCAACCCCTCGGTCATGCTGGCGGCCGGACTCCTCGCCAAAAAAGCCAATGCCCGCGGCCTCACCGTCAATCCCTCGGTCAAAACTTCCCTCGGCCCCGGCTCCCGCGTCGTCACGGACTACCTGAACAAAACCGGCCTCCAGACGGAACTCGATAAACTTGGCTTCCAGACGGTCGGCTACGGCTGCACCACCTGCATCGGAAATTCCGGTCCGCTCGACAAGGGCATCGAAGACGTTGTCCGCGCAGAAGATGTCGTCGCCGCTTCGGTCCTCTCCGGAAACCGCAACTTCGAAGCCCGCGTCCACCAGAGCATCAAGGCGAACTTCCTCATGTCGCCCCCGCTCGTGGTCGCCTTCGCCATCGCCGGCACGGTCGACATCGACCTCTCCTCGGAACCCCTCGGCACGGATTCCCACGGCCAAGCGGTCTACCTCCGCGACATCTGGCCCACCAGCGCCGAAATCGAGGAAGCCATGCGCTCAGCCCTGTCCCCAGAGGTCTTCCGCAAACTCTACACGGACTTCGCGGAGCAGAACCCGAAGTGGAACAGCATCACCGGCTCCACCGGCCT
>JBIICE010000344.1:0-2952 GCA_044239025.1 Verrucomicrobiales bacterium | reverse complement strand
CCCTGCCGAGTCAGCAATCGCTGCCGGTGCGGCTGAAGGCCGGCGAGCGGTATTATCTGGAAGCGATCCGGCGCGAGATGACCGGAGGAGATCATTTTCAGGTGAGCTGGAAGAAGCCCGGAGATGCCGTGCCCGAAGTGATTCCGTCGTATGCGCTGTCGCCCTTCAGTTCCGGAGGCAGTGCGGCGAGCGGAGAGACCGTCTACGTGGCACATCTCAAGCCGCAGGGCGGGGCGATGACCCTTGGGAGCGGTTCCGCGGTGCTGCGGGTCAATGCGGGGAAGACCTCTGCGCGGCTCAGTTTCACCTACAGCAACCTGACCGGGCCGATCATTTCGCAGCACATTCATGACAACCGCGGGCTACCGGGTCCGGTGGGGGCGATTATTTTCGACATTGATGAGGCTGTCGCCGACAGCAAAGGCGTGCGGACCTGGGAATTCCATCCGACCGGGAATCACACGGTTGCCGACGTGCTTGCCAGCATTGAAAGTGGCCAGGCCTACATCAATCTGCACACGCAGCTGTATCCGGCCGGGGAGATCAAAGGAATGTTTCAGGCGCTGAGCGGATCGCAGTTCTTCGTGCCGCCTGCGCAGCCACCGGCGGCCGAGTTGACGCTGCCGGGCGACAGTGCGGCGCGGCAGCGGGAGATTGTGCGGTTTCTGCAGCAGGCGACCTTCGGGGCGAAGCCCGACAATGATGGGGTGGCGCCGTGGGATCCTGACAGCATGGAATCCGTGGCGGCGCTGGGCTATGCGGGCTGGATTGATGCGCAGCTGGCGATGGACAAGGGGCCCGATCCCGAGGCGGTGGTGACGCAGACGCTGCCACCGCGCACGATTTACGTGGCTCCGACGGCGACATTGCGGACCCTGCGGACGAATGGCAACGCGACCGGCTACAACGGGAGCGGGCCCATGGCGAGCCATGTGGCGGAGCATTACCGGAAGTTCCCGAAGGCATCGGTCGGCACTGCGGGCGCGCCGCTTGAGGATTCTGCGGAGATCTGGCGGGCCTGGTGGAAGTTCAGCTGCACGGCACCCGACCAGTTGCGGCACCGGGTGGCCTTTGCGCTGAGTCAGATTTTTGTGGTTTCCGAGGAAGGCGAGCTGGATGAACAGGCGCGCGCCCTGACACATTACTACGACCTGCTCTACTGGCATGGGCTGGGGAATTTCCGGGCACTGCTCGGGAAGGTGACGCTGAACCCGGCGATGGGACGGTATCTGGACATGCTGAACAGCAGGAAGCCGAATCCGGCGACGGGATCGATTCCGAACGAGAACTTCGCGCGGGAAGTGCTGCAGCTGTTTTCGATGGGGGTGCGGAGGCTGCATCCCGACGGAACCGTGGTGCTGGATGCGGCGGGCCTGCCGATCAATACCTATGACCAGCCCGAAGTTGTTGGTTTCGCGCATGTCTTCACCGGATGGGTGCAGCCGTCGAACGGTTCGAACTACGTGCTGCCGATGATTCCGCGGGCATCGGATCACGATACCGGAGCAAAAGTTCTGCTGGAGCACACCGTGATTCCTGCGAGCGCAGCCGCGACGACCGCGGGTTGTGAAGCCGAGCTGGCTGCGGCGCTGGACGTGATTTTTCATCATCCCAACACGGGTCCCTTTGTGTGCCGGCAGCTGATTCAGCGGATGGTGACGGCGAATCCGAGCCCGGGATATGTGTACCGGACCGCGCGGGTCTTTGCGAACAATGGAGCGGGAGTGCGCGGGGACATGGCGGCGGTGGTGAAGGCGCTGCTGCTCGATCCCGAAGCGCGCAACGCCGCCCCGCGGCTGCAGCCCGGCTATGGCCATCTCAAGGAACCACTGGTGCGCGCAAGCCAGATGCTGCGTGCCTTCCGTGGGTTTTCGTATGGAGAACGCAATTATGGCGGCAGCAAAGTGCTCGGGACTGCGGTGGTGAGTCCGAACGCTCCGGTCAATGTGAATGCGCCACTGGTGCCCACGGGCTACACCCTTGTCGGCACGACCGCCCTGTTTGCCGGGAATGTGATCAACCTCACCGGCCAGAATCCGGCCTCCGACAATGGGACGTGGATTTTTCAGGGGAATGGTCAGCCGCTGAGCCGCTGGACCTCCGCGACGCCGCCGGCAGGCGCCGCGACGGCCGTAACCCTGAGCACCGATGTGGCCGACCTCACCCAGCCCTTGCCGCAGAGCAGCCGGGTCGTCATCGAAGGGATTCCCGTGACCACCGGAAGCGTCATTCTGCTGCGGAATCAGGTCAATGCCGCCGAGAATGGCGTGTATGTGCTGGAGGCTGTGGATCAGCCGCTGCGGCGCTGGAGTCAGGCCGATGAGCCTGCGGAACTGCAGGGTGCGGTCATTACGGTGGCTGCTTTCCGGGATCCGGTGACTCAGGCGTACAGCAGCCGGAGCCTGCGGCAGACCGCCACTGTGACCGCCGTGGGGACCAGTGCCATCACCTTTGCGGACACCACCGATACCGTGGCGGGTCGCCGGGCCTGGGAAATGGGAACCACCGGAGGATCGTCATTTGATCAGACCCCGATGAAGTCGCCCACCGTCTTCAATTTCTTCGAACCGGATTACATGTTCTCCGGGGAAAGCGGCAATGCCGGGCTCTTCAGTCCGGAATTTCAGATCACGAGCGAAACCAGCGCGGTGAATACGGCGAACTGGTTTTACGAGCTGAGCCGCCGCAACAACACCAATACGACCACGCAGGCGACCCCGCATACCTATGGTCAGGGCTATGCCTACGGCGATCCCATCAAGCGGGATGTGAAGATGGACGTGAGTGCCGAGCTGGCGCTCGCGGCGAATGCGGGATCGCTGATTGACCGGATGGCGGGCCTGCTCATGCCTGGTCAGATGACGCCGGCGCTGCGTTCCCTGCTGGTGAATTACGTTGGATCGCTACCCGCCAGCACACCGGCTGACCGGATGACAAGGGTTTGCGAGGCAC
>JBIICE010000131.1:0-11925 GCA_044239025.1 Verrucomicrobiales bacterium | reverse complement strand
ACATCCCGCCGCCAGATGCGGCCGAGGCGGACGGGCGGGCGGCGTTCGTAACTGAAGCCACCCGGGTGACCGAGGGCCACGACCCATTCCCCGAGGCGCATGCGGTCGCTCGAGCCGATTTCCGAAGCTGGCCAGTCGCCCTGGTCCGTGATGCGGGCGAGACCGGCGTCGGTGGAGCGGTTGGCTCCGAGGGATTCGCCTTTGACGCGGCGACCGTCCGGAAAGGTGATGACGAGGTTTTTGCCGGTGGCCTCGGTGACGTGGGCAGCGGTGAGGATGAGGCCGGTTTTTTCGACGATGACGCCGCTGCCGGAGCCGGGGCGTTTGGGGTCGGCCGAGGTGATGGCGACGACCGAAGGGGAGACCTTGCTGACGACTTCGCGGACTTTGGTTTCGCGGGTCTCGAGTTCCTCGATGGTTTCGCTGCGGAGGCTGGGGGGAGCCAGCGCGATGACGGCGGCGAGCATCAGGCGGGGCAGGGGATGCGGGGCAGGGAACATTCCGGTGGGAGTGATGGGGCTGACAATTCAGGAACGACTCTCGAGGGGCACGCGGCAGGTAATCATGAAGCGGGCCTGCGTTTCAGGGAAGCAAATTCGGTGCCGTTTCTGCGGGGCGGGCGGGCGGTTCCGTCAGATGAATAACCGTTCAAGGCCGGTTGCGCGGGCGGAGCAAGGCGCTATCCACTTCGGCGACTTCTGCAGCCTTAGGATTTTCCATGTTCCGCCTGTTCCGCCTCAACGACTCGAAGTACCCGGTCCGGTTCCGGAGTTGGGTGGGGCGCGTCGGGGTTGGTCTGCTGGCGTGGCTGGTGCTGATGGGCGGGGTGATTCCGTCCCGTGCGTTTGAATGGAAGGTCGCTCAGATGGACGGTCGCGATTATGTCACGGCGTCGGATGTGAAGCAGTTTTACGGGTTTCCGAGGCTGCAGCGTGATGGGCGGGCGGTCTGGTTCCGTTCGCAGGCGCTCATGATGAAGTGGAATGTCGGATCCGACGACATTTTCATCAACAATGTGAAATTCTGCCTGTCGTTTCCGGTCCAGGAACGCAACGGGCAGGCCATGGTGTCGCGGGTGGATCTGGCGAAGCTGCTGCATCCCATCATCCGGCCGTCGCACATTCAGAATGCGGTGGGGTTCAATACGGTCGTGATTGATGCGGGGCATGGGGGGGAGGACAGTGGAGCCGTGGGCCCGTACGGAGCGGAGAAGAACTACACGCTCGACACGGCTTTCCGGCTGAAGCGGAAACTGGAGGCGGCCGGCTACCGGACAGTGCTGACACGGAGCAGTGACGTCTTCATCAGCCGACCGGGCCGCGTGGAGATTGCCAACCGGATTCCGAAGGCGATTTTCGTGAGCATTCACTTCAATTCGTTCACGTCGTCCGCCTCCGGCCTGGAAACGTTCGCGCTCGCTCCGGCGGGTACTGCCAACACGGACAAGGTTCTCAAGGAGAGCGACCTGAGTATGCGGCGGGGGAATGAGCGGGATTCCGAGAACATTGCCCTCGCCACCGCCGTGCATGCCAATTGTCTGTATCGGCTGCGCGGCATCGACCGCGGCGTGAAACGCGACCGCTTCGATGTCCTCACCGGCATTGAGCGCCCCGGGATTCTGGTCGAAGGTGGCTTTGTGAGCAATCCGGCCGAGGGAGCCAAGATCCATCGGCCGGAATACCGCGAGAACCTGGCCGACGCGATTTTCGGAGGCATTCAGAACTACCGCAAAGCGCTGATGCGCGGTCGTCCGACAGGTACCACCCGAGCCCCGGTCCGCTCGGGCGTGGCAGGCAGTCCGCCGCCGGAATCGTCTCCCCAGAAAAATACAGTGCCCACAAGGTCGAATTCCGGAACCAAAGACCCCAAATCCGACCCGAAAGCCCAAGGCAAGAACCCGGAATCATCCGCCAAGCCCGGGGAAACGAAGCCCGCGGCTGAACCTGCGAAGCCCGAAGAAGGCAAGCCTGCGGGAGAACCAGCGAAGCCCGGAGAAGGCAAGCCCGCGGCCGAACCAGCGAAGCCCGGAGAAGGCAAGCCCGCGGCCGAACCAGCGAAGCCCGAGGAAGGCAAGCCCGCGGCCGAACCTGCGAAGCCCGAGGAAGGCAAGCCTGCGGCCGAGCCTGCGAAGCCTGAAGAAGGCAAGCCTGCGGGCGAACCTGCGAAGCCCGAGGAAGGCAAGCCTGCGGCCGAGCCTGCGAAGCCTGACGAAACGAAGCCTGCGGGCGAACCTGCGAAGCCCGAGGAAGGCAAGCCTGCGGCCGAACCTGCGAAGCCCGAGGAAGGCAAGCCTGCGGGCGAACCTGCCAAGCCCGAAGAAGGCAAGCCTGCGGCCGAACCTGCGAAGCCCGAGGAAGGCAAGCCTGCGGCCGAACCTGCGAAGCCTGACGAAACCAAACCTGCGGCCGAGCCTGCGAAGCCCGAGGAAGGCAAGCCGGCGGCCGAGCCTGCGAAGTCCGAGGAAGGCAAGCCGGCGGCCGAGCCTGCCAAGTCCGAAGAAGGCAAGCCCGCGGGCGAACCTGCCAAGCCCGAAGAAGGCAAGCCTGCGGCCGAACCTGCCAAGCCCGAAGAAGGCAAGCCTGCGGCCGAACCTGCCAAGCCGACCAGCAAAGCCCCGGCGAAAGCACCCACAAAATCGAAGACATCCACGAAGTCGAAGACACCGACCAAATCGAGGACATCGTCGCGTTCCTCGTCGTCCCGATCGCGTTCGTCGCGCAAGTGAGCGCCCGGGGTTTCAGGTGAGCAGTTTTTCGAGGGCGCGCCAGGCGAGCATGGCGCATTTGACGCGCTGGGGGAATTGCCGGACACCGGCGAAGGCAGCGAGTTCGCCCAGTTGGGCGAGGTCTGGCTCAGTGGTTCCGGTGAGCACGTCCTGAAAGGTCGCGATGCGGTTCATGGCTTCGTCGCGGCTGAGGCCCTCGCATTGAGCGGTCATGACCGATGCGGCAGCCTGGCTGATGGCGCAGCCTTGCCCGGCGAAATGAATCCGGCGGAGGCGGCCGTCCGGGTCGAATTCGGCCCAGACTTCGATTTCATCGCCGCAGGAAGGATTGATTCCCGCGGTGTGGACGGCTGGAGGAACGGGCAGGGCGCCGTGATTCCGCGGGCGGCGGGAATGGTCGAGAATCACCTGCTGGTAAAGGTCGTCGAGCGGGTTCATGAGAAGAATCGGGCGGCGTCGGCGATGATGGCAGCGGCGCGTTCGATTTCGCCCGGCGTATTGTAGAAATAGAGGCTGGCGCGCACCGTGCCGGGCAGGCCGAGCTTCCGCATGAGGGGCTGTGTGCAGTGATGCCCACCCCGCAGGCACAGGCCGCGGCTGGCCGCAAAGGTCACCACATCGTGCGGATGCGCCTGTTTCATGGTAAAGGACACGAGGGCTCCGCGCGGGCCGGCCGGTCCGATGATTTCGATTCCGGGAATGGCCGCGAGGGCGTCGCGCAGTGATTCCGTGAGCGATTCGTCCCGGGCGGCGATGGCCGGAAGCCCGATTCCTTCGAGGTACCGGCAGGCGGCTCCCAGCCCGATGGCGGGAGCGATCGGGGGGGTCCCTGCCTCGAAGCGGGCCGGGGGTTCCCGGAACGTACTTTGTTCATAGCGCACCGATTCGATCATTTCGCCTCCGCCCATCCATGGGGGTAGGGAAGCGAGCATTTCCCGTCGTCCGTAGAGGGCTCCAATGCCAGTGGGGGCACACATTTTGTGTCCCGAGAACGCAAAGAAGTCGCAGCCGAGCGACGACACATCGACGGGAATGTGTCCGGCACTCTGGGCCCCGTCCACGAGGGTGGTGATGCCGAGCGCGCGGGCCCTCGCGCACCATGCCGCGGCTGGATTGATTGTTCCCGTGCTGTTGGAAATATGAGGAAAGGCGAAGAGGCTCACGCCGTCCACGAGGAGACGCCCGAGTGCCTCCTCGTCAATGCTGCCGCAGCGTCCGAGCACTGGCACGAACAGCAGTTCCGCTCCGGTTTCGGCTGCGATGAGCTGCCACGGCACGAGGTTGCTGTGATGCTCGAGTTCCGTCAGCAGAATGCGGCTGCCCGGCCGCAGGTTCCGTCGTCCCCACGTCTGTGCCACCAGGTTGATCGACGCCGTCGTGCCCGAGGTGAAGACAATCTCGTCGGTTCCGGACGCTCCGAGAAAGGCCGCCACGGTGGCCCGGGCCCCTTCGTAGGCGTCCGTGGCCCGGACGCTCAATCCGTACATGCCCCGGTGGACGTTGGCATTGTCCTCCCGGTAGTGCTGGTCGAGCGCCGCGAGGACCGCCTCCGGTTTCTGAGAACTCGCCGCGCTGTCGAAATAGAGAACTTCCGGAGAGGCGTCCGCTCCCTGCACCAGCAGTGGGAAATCGCGCCGCACCGCTTCCCAGTCGGGAACGGCGGCAGACGGGACGGTGGCTGGCTGGGTATTCACTCTCCCTCTCCCATCGGGAAACTCCGCCCCGGCACAAGCTCGGGTTTCCTCCCCGCCTCCCCGGAAATTTCCCGGCTTTTTCATGATAGATTTTTCTGGGCAAACCTGGCGCGATTCCCTAGAAACATCAGTCAGGAATCTATTTCCCCTGTCCCCGCTCGGCTGCCGAGTTGCCGCCGGGTGCCTCCCAACCCCCCCATATTCCATAGCGATGAGATACCATGCAACCACCCTCCTGCTGGCGCTGGCGTCCCTGCCGGCATTCGCCCAGGTGCCCATCTCCGGTACCACGGTCTACACCCAGGACTTCAACGGCCTGCCGAACGATGTGAACGGGGCCATCGTCTTCTGGGACGACAACGTCACGGTGCCTGGCTGGTACATTCACCGGTCGAATGCCGCCGTCCGGCTCCTCGGAACCGGCGGAGAGTACTACTGCGTTGACGGTTCAACCGTACCCAATGCCAACCCGCCCGCTCACGGCCATTACAGCGCGGGCAGCGATGCCAACCGCGGCATTGCCGCCAGCTCCACGACGGCCCTCGGCGAGATCTCCACGATCGTCATCTTCTCGAATACCTCTCCCGGTGCCGTCCAACTCAAGGACCTTGGCTACACCGGAAAGATCTACCGCACGAATCAGGCTGTCACCAACCTCGAAACCACCACGGTCTCCTACAAAGTCGGTCCTTCCGCTGCCGATCTGGTGGCGGGACTCGAGAACACCGTCCAGGGCGGGACCATCGGGGCGGCTGCGGGCTTCACCCCGTTCAATGCGGCTGCGCTCAACTTCACCTACAACTCCACCCTTGATGGAGCTGATGTCCAGGTTCTGCCCCCTCGCGAATTTGTGCAGGCGGCCGCCGCTCCCCTCACCCAGATCATCCTGCTCCCCGGTCAGGCCATTGCAATCCGCTGGGGGAACATCAACGACGGTGGCCGCGATGCCATCATCGGCATCGATGACGTCCGCGCCTCCTTCGAGGCCATTCCCTGTGCCATCGATGCCACCGTCTCGAACTTCACCCGTGATCTCAAGGGGACGCCTGCCGATGCATCCGACGATACCTATGGATTCGACCTCTCCGTGGTCGGCCTCGGGGCCAGCCCGACTGGTTGGCAGATCGCCGATCCGGCGGCCTACGTCTCCACTGGTACCTACGGAACCACCAGAACCTACACCGGTCTGCCCATTCCATCGGCTCCGCTCACGCTCACCATCACCGACCGCGGCAATGCCACCTGCACGGACACCGTCACCGTCCAGGCTCCGGTACTCGAGCGCTACGTCACGGCCACCAGCAGTCAGGGTCTGACCTTCACAGACGCCGCCGTCGGCGCGCAGAATTATGCACGGGGTGAAAACGGCGACCTTGGCTTCACGGGCGGCAACGGAGCCTCTCTCGTCCGCCTTCAGCCCGACCCCAACAATTCGGCAAAGTACTTCGGGATCAACAATTCCAGGCCGACGGTGACGACAGACGCGGTCAATATCACGCTCGTCGATTCCGTTCGGGTTTCCGTGGGTCTGGCGTCGTACACGACATCCGGGACGAGCCTTGAAGCGGACGACACCCTCACGGTCACAGTGGAGACCACGGATGATCCTGTGAATGGTTTCTGGACCCCGGCGGCCACCATCGTCGATGGATTCATCACCGACGGCGTGGCTCTCTTTGATGCGATCAAAGTCGCCACTCCCGGAATCAACTACCCGGCCGCGCAGCCGTATCCGGCGGCCGACTTCCCGTTCGTGAAGTTCAATTCGCCGGTCATTCCAAGAGGAACGGCCACGCATGCGCGGCTAGTCATCAGCGGAGGCAACAACTCCGGATCGGAATTCACGCTCATCGACAATGTACTCTTCGAGCGCGCCGCCTGCCTCGTTACCGCGGCATCCGTCATCACACGGGACAACAAGGGTGACGACAATCCGGCCAATGATGAGTTCAGCGCCCTCGTCACGGTCAACGCCGAGGCCAATGGAGCGAGCACTGGCTGGGTCAGCGACGCCGTTCCGGCTGCTGGTCTCTACGGCAACGCTGTCACTTTTGGACCATACCCGGTCAGTGGCGGGGCGAGAACCATCACCTTGACGGACAACCTCAATGCGAGCTGCAAGGCAGCGGTGACGCTCACGCCTCCTGCGACCGTGCTGGCGGCCGAACCCGTCACGGATCTGGTCCGGAACGCGGGGACTGACGCCACCACGGCTGCGGATGACCGCTGGGAATTCACGGCGCTTGTCAATGCAACCAATGGCAGCACCTCATGGGAGGCGCGTGCGGGCAATGCCGCCGGACCGATCATCGGTTCCGGTGCGTACGGCGCGCCCGTGGCCCTGACCCTGCCAACGGACCTGAATCAGGTTGTCTTCACGGACAAAGCGGATCCGACGGCCACCACCACGCTGACGCTTGATCTGCTGGGCCGGGATGTGGCCGTTGGGGTGAGCGACATCAATGGCCGGAAGTCCGTTCTGTACATTGCCCCGCAGCCGACCGGTTACTGGCGTCAGACGGGCAGTGCCCTGCCTGCCGGTGCTCCGGCTTCGGTTCTTGGACTCTACAGTGCGGTACTGAATTCGGGCGATTCCACAGCCGTCACCTTCGACACGGAATCGATCGACCTTTCCGGCACCACGGGACCGACGCAGTTCAGTGCGACCCTGACGGCATTCGACAACAGTGCGGGATCGAACTTTGAAGGAAACGACACCTTTGGTCTGGCGGTTGAGCTGACACTGGAAGGCAATCCTACCCCGGTGCTGGTGCCGCTGGTGCCGCTGCTGCCGGGCGTTGATGTCAGCCCGGCCAACGGAGTCATCAATGGCTACACCTACGTGGACCTTGCCGACTACAATCTGAACCGTGCCCAGGACGAATTTAACCGTGAAGGCACGGCAGGAGAACTGGCGATGACGAGCAGCTTCAGCTTTGCTTATGCGATTCCGAAGCAGTTCGACGATGCCGGGGTTTTGCGGAACGTCATCGCGGCGCGTGCCATTGTGAGTGCCGTGAACAATTCGGGTGCTGAATTCTACTACCTCGAGGACGTGAATTTCTCGACTGGTGGTGGTGCCGCTGACAGTGATGGCGACGGGCTCGTGGATGCCTGGGAACTCCAGTACTTCGGCAACCTCAATCAGAACGGAACCGGTGATCCGGATGGCGACGGTCAGAGCAATGCGGCAGAACAATTCGCCGGCACCGCTCCGAACGATGGCAATTCCGTCCTTGCGGTCACCAACGTGAGCCGCACCGGCACCAATTACTCCGTGACCTTCAATGCGGTCGCCGGGAAGAAGTATGCGGCCGAGTACGCCACGGAACTGAATGGTCAGTGGATCGGGATTCCGGGAACCCTGACCGCCACTGGTGCCTCGGAAACGCTGAACGGTGCCCTGCCGACGCCGACTCCGGGCCGAATCTTCATCCGGATCCGTGCGGTTCCCTGAGTCGGACAGCTGAACCCGGTTCATTCAAATCCCCCCCGAAAAAAGAAAGCCGGGGCGTTCCGCAAGGGACGCCCCGGTCTGTTTTGCTGGAGAAGGACCAGAGAGGCCAGGACCGGGGTGGCGATGCGGCGGCAGCGACCGGCCACGAGGCAGAATCGCTGCTTTCCTTCAGCGGTGGGCGCATGCTATGCTTCGCGGTGAGCCGGAATCCAGATGGGTCCCGGCCGGAAGCGCCGGCAAACGATGCCGATGCCTCAGCGAAGCCAGAATCAAACCCAAAACAGCCATCACATGAAACGTTCTCTTTTTCTTCCGATGTTGATGCTGACGTCCGCGGCTGCGGTCGCCGGAATGCCGCAGGTCATTGATCTCGGGGACGGCGCGCGCGTGGAGATCGACGGTGGAAACGTCAGGGTTTTCAGTGAATCGTCCGGAGGCGGGAGGGTTTCCAGTTCCAGCAGCAGCCGGACCGAAGCGGATGGCAGCACGGTCACCGAAGTGACGGTGAGCCGGGATGGGAAGACCGTGCAGCGGACGATCCGGGTGGGAGCCGATGGCAAGGTGGAGATCGACGGTCGGGCCGATGGTTTTCCCGGCAAGGCGGATAGCGACGGCGGCAAGGGAGCCGGCGATGCCCAGCCGGCTCAGGGGTGGCTGGGAGTGCATGCCGTGCCGATTCCGGAGGCGCTGCGGGATCAGTTGGATCTTCCCGAAGGTGACGGCGTGCTGCTGAAGGAGGTGACGCATGAAGGCCCCGGAGCGGGCGCGGGGCTGCGGGCCAACGATGTGTTGCTGCGCTGGAATGGCGAAACCATCACGGGAGTGGCAGGCTTCCGGAAGCAGCTCGCGGCTTCACCGCCGGCTGCGACCGTGGAACTGCAGGGGCTGCGCAAGGGAAAGGCCGAGCAGTGGCAGGCCAGGTTGGGAGCGCGGCCCGTGGCTGATGCTGAGCCGGAAGCTCCGCGGAAGCGTGGGAGTCAATCGTCCGCGTTTTCGTCATCCGGGAGCGATGCCTTCGAGTCGATGCTTTCCGATCCGAACCTGCCTGGGGAAATGAAGAAGCAGCTGCGGGCCGCCCGGAACGAGATGCGGCGCATGCAGAAGCGGCAGGATGGCCCGCAGCCATGAGGTCGATGGAGAGTCCGTGGCCCGATCCCGTGGCGCAGGAAATCCCGCCCGAGGGAAGCATGAGATCAGGGACCGTGCTGTGAGGAGTCAGCGGTTTCCCGTGCCGCCGTGCGGGGCGGGCGCAGCGCGCCGCTCCGCCAAGGGTGCGCGGAGGGTGGATCAGCCTCCTTCGCGGGCCTCGCCCTGCTGGGGATTGCGTTTGGGAGCGATCGGGAAGCCACCGCTGAAGGTAATGGTGCCACTGCCGCCCAGTTGGATGGGCGGAGCGGACGCCGGGCGCGGCGGCGGATTCTGAGTCGGTGGCGTGAGAGGTTGATCAACATCGTCTTCGCTGCCGCCGCCGGAGAACTGGCGGGGGAGGCTGGCGAGGAGTTCCTCGAATCCGCGGAGGTTCGTGGTGCTCCGGAAGAGGTTGTGGAGGACCTCGTTGCGGATGTTGTTCATGAGCGTCTCGAAGAGGTCGTAGGCTTCCGCCTTGTACTCGACGAGAGGATCCTTCTGGGCGAACGAGCGGAGGTGAACGCCGTCGCGGAGGGCATCGATGTTGTAGAGGTGTTCCTGCCAGAGGCGGTCGATGGCCGTGAGGATGACGTAGCGTTCGAGTTCGCGCACTTCGTCGGGATTCTCCGACTTCATCTTCATTTCGTAGAGGTCGCGCACCCGTCCGACGAGCCATGCGGAATTGCCATGCGTGTCGCGGGTATCGAGTGCCGCTTCCTCGCGTGAGATGCGGAGCGGGAAGGTGACATTGATCCACTGGAGGAGTCCCTCGTAGTCCGGATTACCTTCTTCCACATCGAGGAACGAGGCGACCTTGGCGGGGATGGCCTCGTCGATGACCTCGGTGACCATGCTGTGCGGGTCTTCCGTGGTCAGTGCTTCGTTGCGGTAGCTGTAGATGACAGTGCGCTGCTTGTTGAGGACGTCATCGAATTCCAGCGTGCGTTTGCGGTAGGTGTAATTCCGCTGCTCGACGCGCTTCTGGGCGCTTTCGACCGACTTGTTGAGCCATGGGTGTTCCAGTTCCTGGCCGTCCTCGAGGCCCATCCGTTCCATGAGCTTCGTCATGCGTTCGGCGGCGCCGAAATTCATCATGAGCTGGTCTTCGAAGCTGATGTAGAAGATACTTTCGCCGGGGTCGCCCTGGCGGGCGCAGCGGCCGCGCAGCTGTCGGTCAATGCGGCGCGCTTCGTGGCGTTCCGTGGCAATGACGAAGAGGCCGCCGAGTTCGGCGACGCCTGCCCCGAGCTTGATGTCGGTCCCGCGTCCCGCCATGTTGGTGGAGACGGTCACGGCGCCCTTCTGTCCGGCTCCGGCGACGATTTCCGCTTCGTAGCGGTGATTTTTGGCATTGAGGACCTGGTGCGGGATCTTCTGGAGCTTCATCATGCGGGAGAGCGTTTCCGACGCTTCCACGCTGGCGGTGCCGACGAGGATGGGCTGGCCCTTCTCGTGTCGTTCCTTGATGAGATTGATGACCGCGTTGTATTTCTCGCGGCGGGTCTTGTAGATCTTGTCGTTGTTGTCCTTCCGGGTGACCGGTCGGTTCGTGGGAATGATGAGGAGGTCGAGTTTGTAGATGTCGTGGAACTCGCTGGCCTCCGTTTCCGCGGTGCCGGTCATGCCGCCGAGTTTGCGGTAGAGACGGAAGTAGTTCTGGATGGTGATCGTCGCGAGCGTCTGTGTTTCCTTATCGATGCGGACCCCCTCCTTGGCTTCGACGGCCTGGTGGAGACCATCGCTCCAGCGTCGGCCTGGCATGGGGCGGCCGGTGTGTTCGTCGAGGATGATGACCTTGGGTTCGCCGGGGGCCTCGCCTTCCTTGTGGACGGCACCGACCATGTAATGGACGTCGCGTTCGTAGAGGCAGTAGGCGCGCAGCAACTGAGAGATGTTGTGCATGCGCTGGGCCTGCATGTCCATGCGCTGCTGGACCTCCTCCTTGGCAGCGAGGCGCTGTTCCGGGGAGAGGGATTTATTCTGATCGATGTCCGCGAAGGCCGTGGCGAGGTCCGGCAGGACGAACGCGTCCGGATCGTCCGGGCTGAGGAACTTGCGGCCCATTTCCATGAGGTCGGCCTCATGGGATTTTTCATCGATGCTGTAGTACAGTTCCTCCTTGAGGGCGAAGAGGGCTTTTTTCTGGGGATCGACGTAGAAATTGAGTTCCGCCTTTTCGAGGGCGCGGCGGTATTCCGGTTCCTCCATCATGCGGAGGAGAGCGCGGTGACGGGGTTGGCCGAGCTTCAGTTTGACGAGGTGGTGACCGGATTCCTCGTGTTTTCCGGCGTCGCCGAGGGCTTTGGCCTCCGAGGCGATCTGATTGAGGAGGAGGCCCTGCTGGCGGACGAGCCGGTCCACCATGGGCTTGAAGCGGTCGTACTGATGCGAATCGTGTTTGACGGGTCCGCTGATGATGAGCGGGGTTCTGGCTTCATCGATGAGGACGGAGTCGACTTCATCGACGATGGCGAACCAGTGCCCGCGCTGGACCTGTTCGTCGGTGCTCTGAGCGAGGCCATTGTCGCGGAGGTAATCGAAGCCGAATTCGGCATTGGTGCCGTAGGTGACGTCGCAGTTGTACTGCTGGCGGCGGATATGGGGAGGCTGGTCGTGCTGGATGCAGCCGACCGAGAGACCGAGGTACTGGAGGAGGAATCCCATCCATTCGGCGTCGCGGCGGGCGAGGTAATCGTTGACCGTGATGATGTGGACGCCGCGGCCGGTGAGGCCATTGAGGTAGAGGGGGAGGGTGGCGACGAGGGTTTTCCCTTCGCCGGTGGCCATTTCCGCAATTTTGCCCTGATGGAGGGTGATGCCGCCGATGAGTTGGACATCGAAGTGGACCATTTCCCATGTGATGGGCTGGTCACAGACGCTGAGGGGGTGACCGGAGAGGCGGCGGGCACCGTTTTTGACGA
>JBIICE010000130.1:0-11951 GCA_044239025.1 Verrucomicrobiales bacterium | reverse complement strand
TTCCGGGAGGGGAGGCGGGATGCGGCCGGAGGAACGCCGCAGCAGCACCATGAGCGGGATGGAGAGCAGAACCGCGGTGAGTACCGTGAGAAGGATGAGGTGCTCAGTGGAGTCTGGCATGATGAATGGGTGGAAGATGATCCTTCTGTGCGGGGCTGCAATGCGGTTGCCGTTGGGGGAGGAACGCGTGAAGTGGGCGAATCAGTACTGCAAAACCTCATGATGCCATTCCTTCGCTTCACTCCCTGCCTTTTTGCTGCGGCTGCGGTGGCGTGCGGCGGACTGCGGTCCGAAGAGCCGGGCCAAGCGCGGGGCGGGGCGGCAGTTGAGCCACCGGGACCTCCGGCCCTGACCGAATATAAGGGGCGGGTCATTGCGCAGACGATGCACTGGACGGGAGCCGAGTGGCTGCTGCGCGAGAACCGGGAGCAGGAGGAAAATGCCGCCCTCATGCTGGCGCAGCTTGGCATCCGGGAAGGCTGGACGATCTGCGACCTTGGCTGTGGCAATGGCTATCATGCGCTGACCATGGCGAAGACCGTGGGGGTGAAGGGGAAAGTCCTCGCCGTCGACATTCAGGAGCAGATGCTGGCGATGCTGAAGGCACGCGCCGAGGGTCGGGGGCTGCGGAACATCGAGACGATTCAAGGGGAGGCGTGGGATCCGAAGATACCGGAGGCGTCGTGCGATCTGATCCTCCTCGTGGATGTGTATCATGAATTCAGCCATCCCGAGCATCTCCTCAAGGCCATGCGGCGGGCGCTCAAGCCCGGCGGTCGGGTGGCCCTTGTGGAATTCCGGGCCGAGGACGACAACGTGCCGATCCGGCCCGAGCACAAGATGAGCCGGGAGCAGATTCTCAAGGAATGGATTCCGGCCGGATTTGCGCTCGATTCCGAATACGGAGAACTGCCATGGCAGCATCTCATGTTCTTCCGGCGGGATGATCAGCCCCGGGCGGGAGCGGAGGCGAGCAAGGGAGCCGGGGACGGGAAAAAGGATCAGCAACCCCAGGAACCGGGCGGAGCCGCGCGTCCGGCAACCGCTCCGGCGGTTGAGGGGCGCTGAGCCGGAGACGATCGGAAGCTTTACGAGGATTTACGAGGATTTACGCAGCCATGCCAAGACCAGCGAGATTCAGCGGGAACCGGAAGCCGGCATCGTCTCCCGAGCCGAGACGGCATCGCCATACCGATTACAGCCGGGAAGTGCGGGTGGGGGACGAGGCCGATCTGGAGACCATTCTCGGGACGGTGCCGGAACCCCTGCTGCTGATCCTGGATCAGGTGACCGATCCGCACAACCTCGGGGCCTGCCTGCGGACGGCCAATGCGGCCGGGGTGGCGGCGGTGATTGCGCCGCGGGATCGTTCTGCGACCCTGACTGATACCGTGCGGCACATTGCGTGCGGGGCTGCCGAGCTGACGCCCTTCATCCAGGTGACCAATCTGGCGAGGACGATGGAGAAACTGAAGGAAAGCGGCGTCTGGATCACCGGGACAGCCGACGAGGCCACGAAGTCGCTTTATGAGATCGATTTCCGGGGACCGTCGGCGTTGGTGGCCGGGGCCGAGGGAGCGGGGATGCGGCGGCTGACGGCGGAGAAGTGCGACTTTCTGGTGAAGATCCCGATGTTTGGCGGGGTGCCCTGTCTGAACGTCTCCGTGGCGACGGGAGTCTGTCTGTTTGAGGCAGTGCGGCAGCGGGTGGGGTCGGCAGGATCAGGCGGGCGTTGAGCCCGGCAGTCCGCGTGCGGCGCTTCCGGAGTCCGGGGTCAGGGAAAAAGACACGCTGCCGGTGGTGGTGTCGAGGAGGCCGGCGACGATGGCGATGGTGCCATCGCTGACAAGATCGTCGATGGCCGGGCTGAGGCTGCGGAGGGTTCTGATGGTGTCCGCTGGTGCCATGGCCGGGCTTGCGGAGCCATGGCTGTGATGCAGGACCACAATGAGCCGGGCTCCGTTGACCGAGCAGGCCCGGGCGAGGCTGTCCGCTGTGATCGCCGTGGCAGCGGCATCGGCAACCGCGACGCAGGCGAGTTCGCCCGGGGCGGCATCGAAGACGAAGTCCGGGCTGAGCGGAGCATCCGAGCAGGACAGGACGGCGGCCATCGGGGCAGCGGAATCAATGACGGGACGGGCATCCCGGCGGATGGAATGGCCATCGGCGAAGCGCTCATTGCCCGCCTTGAGGATTGCGAGCACGCCCGACGGCGTCAGTTCCGAACGCTTGCCGAGGCTGGCGTAATCGATGAACTGGACGTGGTCGTCCGAGACATTGTGTTCCTTGAGGCCGAGGAAGCCGAGTTCGATTCCATGGGCGGCGGCGGTGGTGTCGCGCAGATCCGAGAGGAGGTCGCGGATGTCGGGGTCGATGTAATCGGTTTTGCGTGCGTCGATGATGACGCGGCCGCCGCGGGGAACTTCGTGGATGGTGCGTTCGAGGGCGGCCTTGTTGAGGAAGCTGACCTGGTTGGCGAGTTCGATGCGGAGGACGTCGCCGCCGGCGTGTTTTTCCACGATGCGGCGGAGCGGGCGTCGCAGGTTGCTGTGGAGGATGAAGAGAATGCTGATGCCGAGACCGATGATGACCCCGGTGAGGAGGTCCGTGAAGACGATGGCCGCGATGGTGATGACGAACGGCAGAAACTGGGGACGGCCTTCCTTCCACATTTCGCGGAACAGTTTCGGGCTGGCGAGCTTGAAACCAGTCACGATGAGAATGGCCGCGAGCGCCGAGAGTGGAATTTCATTGAGCCACCGGGGAACGGCGACGACGCAGCCGATCAGGAGAATGCCATGAAGAATGGCGCTGAGCTTGGTGCGGCCGCCCGCGTTGATGTTGACCGACGAGCGGACGATGACGCTCGTCATGGGGAGACCGCCGATCAGGCCGGAGGCGAGGTTGCCGATGCCCTGGGCCACGAGTTCGCGGTTTGGAGGCGACTGGCGCTGGTCGGGATCGATTTTATCGACGGCCTCGAGGTTGAGGAGCGTTTCGAGGGAGGCGACGAGAGCGACCGTGAAGGCCGCCTTGTAGACCAGCGGGTTCGCGAAATGGCTGAGGGCGGGCGTCTGCAGGAAGCCGGCGAAGTCGCTCAGTTGACCGGCCACGGGTACCTGGACGAGATGACTCGCCTTGATTTCCCATGCATGACCGAGCCTGCGGAGGAGAAGATTGACACCGACGCCGAAGAGCACCACGACGAGGGCCGGCGGCACCGGGAGTTTCCTGAGGGCCTTGACCTTGTCCCAGCCGAGCAGGAGGAGGATCGAGAGCAGACCGATGAGGGTGGCACCGGGAAGCAGATCCGAGGCGGTGGCAGCGAGTTCGCTGAAGGTATTCTGGTTGTCAGGCTGCTGGAAGCTCATTTCGCCCTCGGCATCGGCGTCGTGTCCGAGCACGTGCGGGATCTGCTTGAGAATGAGAATGAGTCCGATGGCGGCGAGGAGTCCCTTGATGACACTGGTGGGGAAGAAAGCCGCGATGAAGCCGAGCCGGAACGTGCCCATGAGGATCTGCATGACACCCGCGATGGCGACCGCGGCGAGGAAAGGTTCGAATCCACCGAGAGCGGCGATCTGGGCGGCCACGATGGCCGTGAGCCCTGCCGCCGGGCCGCTGACGCTTTTATGGGAGCCGCTGAGGATGCCCACGGCGATGCCTCCGACAATTCCCGAGATGATTCCGGAGAAGAGCGGGGCATTGGAAGCGAGGGCGATGCCGAGACAGAGTGGCAGCGCCACAAGGAAGACCGCGATGCTGGCAGTGAGGTCCCGGGGAAGTGTGGCGGCGAGCGGGGGGGTGCTGGTCGGCATGGAGTCTTGTGGGAAGAAGCTGCGGGGGGGATCAGCAGCCCATCGAGTCAGGGGGTTCCGATGAGAGGGCTTTCATTTGCTGGAAGACGCCGAGATACGGTCGTCCCCCGTGATTGGATGCGGGGAAGTTGCGGCGAAAACGGAAATCCGTTCCGGTTCCCTGCGGCTGCAGCCATGAAAGGTGCGGTGAGCGACCCGGGTGGATCTGACGATTCCGCCGCGTGCAGGGGGTGAAGCCTTCCGCCGCGGGCTCGCATGAATGAGGCGATGCCTTCCGTCGGGCCCGGGTGTGACGCTCCGGTGGATGGGGAACCGCGGAACCCGGTGCAGGACCCGGGGGAAGCGGGTAGGCCGGACAGGGATCGAACCTGTGACCAAGAAATTATGAGTTTCCTGCTCTACCATTGAGCTACCGGCCCGGATCGCAGAGAGAGTTATGTACCGAGGCGGTGGGGCTGGTCAATCGCGGCTCTTGCGGGCGACGACAGGGATCCGGGGTCAGTTCTTCTGCTCCGGCAGTTGGATGGGTTGCTGGCGGAGGTAGGAAGCGACGGCCTGGCTGCGCGAGCTGACATTGAGCTTCTGGTAGATGCTTTTGACGTAGGTATTGACGGTCGAGTAGGCGAGGCCGAGCTTGTCGGCGATTTCCTTGTAGAGGAGACCATCGGCGAGGAGCCGGAGGATTTCGTTCTCCCGGTTGCTGAGCCGTTCCTCCTCGGGAAACGGGCGGTGGAAGAAGGCGAGGACCTTGCGGGCGATGGCACTGTCCATGGGGACGCCGCCGGTGGCCACGTCGCGGATGGCTTCATGGAGTTCGCGTTCCGTGCAGGATTTGAGCAGGTATCCGGAGGCTCCGGCTTTCAGTGCGCGGAAGACGAGGTCGGAATCGTCATACACCGTGAGCATGACGAATTCCGTCTGGGGCAGCAGGGGCTTCAGCTTGGCGACGCAGGCGATGCCGTCGACTCCCGGCATGGAAATGTCGACGAGGGCGACATCGGGCTGACAGGACGGCATGAGTTCGATGGCGGCCTGACCTCCTTCGAAGGATCCGGCGAAGGTGCAGCCGGGGAGGCGGCCGATTTTTCTGGAGAGAACGGAAAGGACCGTGGGTTGGTCATCGACAACGGCAACTCGGGTGGGCATGGCGGGTGGTGGGGTCGGGTGGCGGGTGAAGTACTCCGGAGGCGCACGGGTCCGGAGGCGCGGGGAGGGAGTCAGGCGTGCGCACTGAGGGGGATGGAAAAGGCGACCGAGGCACCGCCTTCCGGCAGGTTGGAGAAGTGGAGGGAGCCGCCGAGGGCGGAGATGCGTTCACGGAGATTCTGGAGGCCGTTTCCGGCGGGCGAGGGATTCACGGGAAAGCCGCGGCCATTGTCCTCGATGGCGACCTCGATGCCGGGTGCGGAGAGTTTCATGCGGAGAGTCATGCGGGAGGCTCCGGAGTGCTTAACGGCGTTGTGGACAGCTTCCTTGCAGGCGAGGGCGATCTGCTGTCGGATGGACGAGGGAAGCGTGGCGGCGGCGGAGCTTTCATCGATGGCGAAGGACCATGCGATGGGGGTATGGCGGGTCCAGCGGGCGACGGCGCGGGAGAGGTAGGCGACCGTGCTGGGCCATGAATCGTGGCGCGGGTTGAGGACCCAGACCGTTTCGTCCATGGCGTGGATGAGTTCCCGGGAGCGTTGAGCGACGAGGGAGGCGTCGCGGTTCAGCGGATTGGCGTGGACGATTTCATCGCCGAGCATGGCGATTTCGGTGAGGCCGACGCCGAGGTCGTCGTGCATGTCCCGGGCGATGCGGCTGCGTTCCTCGAGGAGGGCGCGGTCGACGGCTGCCTGTTCGCGCAGGTTTCTGAGTTTGGCGGCGAGGGTGAATCTGGTGATGCCGATGGCGGCGAGGGCGAGGGCTGTGGCACTGGCGGCGATGAACCATGGCCGCAGCCAGAGCGGACTGGCGATGGAAAACGGGAAGGAAGCCACTGGCGAGGTATTGCCATGGCGGTCGGTCGCGCGGACTTCGAAGCGGAAAGTTCCGTGTGGTGGCTGGCGGAAAACGGCCGAGCGGTTGGCGCTTTGGGGAGTCCACGACGACTCGATGGGGTGGAGCCTGGTTTCGAAGTTGGTGCTTTCGGGCTGGGAAAGTCCTGGGGCGGTGAATTGGAATTCGATCCGGGAAGGATTGGGCGGGACGGTGGTCTGCGGCGCGGTCGGCGCGCCATTGACGAGGCATTCCTCGATGACGGCGGACGGCGGGGAAGAGGCCCGGCGGAAGCGTTCCGGGCGGACTTCCACGACCCCGATGGAGGAAACGAACCAGAGTCGGCCATCCCCTCCGCGGATGGCAGTGGCATGGGCCTCGCCGCTTCCGGTGTGTCCGGTGAGGCCGTCCGATGGGCCGAAGCGGGTGACCGGAGGGAATGGACCCGAGCCATCGAACCAGGCATGCAGGGGGTCCGGTTCGATGCGGAAGAAACCGGTCTCGCCACTCAGCCAGAGGTTGCCACCGGAGTCGACGGTCACGCCGTAGAGGTGGTCGTCGGGGAAACCGTTCCGGCTGGTGGCGGCCTTCAGGGATCCATTCTTCCAGCGCCAGAGGCCGCCTCCACCCGAGGCGACCCAGAGGGTTTCGCCATGGAGAAACATCGAGCGGATCGGGGCTGGAGGGGTATCCGGCGGGGAACCCAGGTTTTCCGCTTTGTCGTCCTTCCAGCGGAAGAGGCCGTGGTCGGCGGTGCCGATCCAGAGCCAGCCATCCGTTGCGGGAATCAGTGTGCGGATATCGAGGGGACCGTCGTGGATCCTGGGAGTCTTGCTTCCGACGGGGGCCATGAAAACGAGTGGAGAGGCACCCGAGCGTCCGATCCAGAGACCACCTCCGGGATCGGGTTGGAGGACCCGGGCCGGAGTGAGGGGGCCGGGGACATCGCCGACCATGCCGATGCCGCCATTGAAGGCCTGGAGGAGACGGCCATCGCCGGCGGAGACAAGGAAGCTTCCGTTGTTGGTCGGGATGGCGGCAAGAATGGGAACCACGGAACTGTCCGGGTCTGTGGCCGTCATGACAGGTTCGGCGCGTTCCTTGCCGAGCCTTACGATGCCGGCGTCGGCGGTGGAGGCAATGACCGATCCATCCGGTATGCCGCAGAGCGAAGCGATGCGGGCGCTGCGGAGATTGCGGCGGCTATCCCATCGGACGAAGACCGCCGATTGAATGCGGCTGAGGCCACCGTTTTCGGTACCGACCCAGAGATCGCCTTCGCGGTCGCTGATCATGGACAGCACATTGACGGCTCCGAGTCCGGCGTCGGTGGAGATGTTCCGGTGAGGCTCATCTTTCCCGAAGAAATGGAGGCCTTCGCAGGCGGTGGCGAGCCAGAAGGAACCATCGGCCATTTCGAGACCCGAGGTGATGTGCGCGGGGCACCATGCCCTGGTATTTCCCACGGGGAGCGGCGTGTTGTCTGGCCAGCGGAAGACCGAGGCTCCATTGGTGAACCAGTGGGTAGCCTTGTGGCCCGGCGTGAGGCTGCGCCATGGGTTGCCGAGGAACGGGGCAGCGAGGACCAGCGCATTTCCGGAGACCGACCAGATGCCGGTCGCGCTGGTGATGGCGACCGAGCCTTCGGGGGTCATGGACGCGGAGTAGGGACCCGGGGAAGTGGCCTGCCATGTGGCGGAGAGCGGTTCGAGGGTCGAGCCCTTGAAGCGGCTGACCTCGCCGTTGGCGGTGGTGATCCAGAGGTTGCCGTCCTTGTCCTCGGCGAGGCGCGTGATGGCGCTGGTGAGGCCTGCTTGGCCGGTTGCGAGCACCGGAACAAACTGCCGATCCGAGAGGGTGACGAGGGATCCGCTCGTGGAACCGGCCCAGAGGCGGTTGTCCCGGCCGGCCGCGAGGCACTGGAGGAAATTCCCCGGATTTTCGGCCGGTGCCGAGGGCACGACCGTGAAGCGGACGCCATCGAACCGGGCCACGCCGCGGGGCGTTGCGGTCCACACGTAGCCATCGCTGGTCTGGGCGATGGAGTGGACCGTCGGGGCCGGGAGACCCGATTCCATGCCCCATGTGCGGATGAGAAAGCGATCCGCAATGCGTTCGGCCGGTGGTGCCTGCTCGGCTCCCTGCAGGGGAAAGCAGCAGGCAGCAGCGGTCAGGGCAAGGAAGAAGCGGAAGCGGAGGCGAGGGGCCACGGGAAAATCGGTTACAGTGGCGATGTGGCGGCATTGTGCAATTCCCTGGAATTCGCGGGGGGAGGGAAGTCGGCCGGGGAATCCGCTGGCGGCCCGAGGGAGCCTGTGGCAGTGAGTGTGGCATGAAGCGCAGGGGATTTTTCAAAGTGTCGGCGGGCGGGATCATGCTCCCGGTGGTGGGCTTTGCCGTGGAAGATCCGCTGAATGCCACTGGGGTGGCGGTTCTGGAGCGCTGGGTGAAGCGCACTGCGGGACTGAAGACCGTGGTGGCTGACTTCCGGCAGGAACGGAAGCTGCTTACCCTGCGCAAGCCACTCGAAACGACCGGCAAGCTCTGGCTTTCGGCTGCTGACGGCGCCTTCCGTCTGCAGAGCGGAGATCCGCCCAAACTGGTGGCCGTGCGGCGCGCCACCGGGGAACTGACCGTACTCTTTCCCGAGAAGAAAGAAGCCGAAGTGATGGCTCCGGAAGAAGTGGAGCGGAGCGAAATGGGGCAGGCCCTCCGGTTTCTGACAGTTGGTTTTCCGGAATCCGTCGCGGGATTGCGGAAGCAGTTCGTCATTGAAGCCGTCAAGGCCACCGAGGGATGGCATCAGATTCAGCTGCGGCCCGCCGGGGCGAGTCCCGGAGCCATGGTGAGCAATCTCATCGTGCAGGTCGAGACGGCGACGGGCACGCCCGGGGCCCTGCATCTGAATTTCCGCGATGGCTCGCGGGTTTCCAATACCTTCACGAAGGTCGAGGAGAACGTGGCGATTCCCGCCGACTGCTTCACGCCTGCTCTGGATGGTTACCGGGTGAAGCGGAAGTGAGTGCCGAGCGCGTCCGGAAAGCGCCCGGCGGCATGCCCGCCGCGCGGGTGAAGTGCCGGGTGAAGGCGCTCTGGTCGCAGAAGCCGCAGGTGAGCGCAATGGAAGCGAGCGATTCCTCCGTACCGGCCAGCAGGTGCATGGCGTAGTCGATTCTGGTGCGGAGGATGAGCCGCTGCGGAGTGGTGCCGAAGATGCGCTGGATGCGTGCCGAGAGCTGGGAAGCAGTCAGGCCACTGGCGTCGGCGAGGTCGTCCGTGGTGACTGGTTCGCCCGTGTGGGTGTGGAGGTAATCGAGGGCGCGGGCCACTTCCGGGAAGTCGCGTGACGACTGCGATCCGGGGGAAGTTTCGAGGTCGCGGGAGATGCCGGCGACGCCGGCAATGGAGCCCGAGCGCTGCGAGCGGATGGGGTATTTGCTGGTGAGGCACCAACCCCGGCGGCGGTCCGGGTAGAAGTGGAGATCGAGGCTGTTGAGCACGGGGCGGCCGTCGCGCATGACACGTTCGTCCTGTTCGCGGTAGTGGCGCGCGAGCGTGGCGGGAAACAGGTCTGCGGCCATGCGTCCGCGGAGTTCGTGGGGATCGCGGGCCCCGCAGCGGGTGGCGAGGGTGCGGTTGACGTGCAGGTAACGGCCGTGGCGGTCCTTGATGAAGAAGACGACCGTGGGGATGTCATCAAAGAGGCGGGCGACCGGAACCGAGGCGATTTCGCCATCGATGAGCAGGTTCGCCTCAAGGGGGAGGTCGGCCCTGCTGGCTGGTTTCCGTCGTGCGGCAGGCATGGCGGCCGGGTCCGGTCGGGCCGGATGCGCGGGTCAGGCGAAGATGACCGTTTTGTTGTTGTAGGCGAGGACCTTGCGCTGCGTGTGCCAGCGGACGGCGCGCGAGAGAACCACCTTTTCGAGGTCGCGGCCCTGGCGGACGAGGTCGGTCACCGTCTGGCGGTGGCTCACGCGGATGACATCCTGTTCGATGATGGGGCCTTCGTCGAGGTCGCTGGTGACGTAGTGGCTGGTGGCTCCGATGATCTTGACGCCGCGGGCGTGGGCCGAGTGGTAGGGACGGGCTCCGGGAAACGCGGGGAGGAAGCTGTGATGGATGTTGATGATGCGGTTCGGGTAGCTGCTGGCGAAGCTGTCCGAGAGGATCTGCATGTAGCGGGCCAGCACGATGGTGTCGATGCGGTGCGATTCGACGAGTTCGCGCTGACGGGTCTCCGACTCCGCCTTGCTGGCAGCGGTCACGGGCACGTGGTGGAAGGGAATGCCAAAGCGTTCCGCGGCCGGGCGGAGGGTTTCGTGATTGGAAATGATGAGGGGGATTTCCGCTTCCAGTTCCCCGGCTTCGTGGCGGCTGAGGAGGTCGTAGAGGCAATGTGCGTCCTTGCTCACGAAGAGCGCGAGGCGCTGCGGTTGGTCGCTGAAGTGGAGGCTCCAGGTCATCTGCCGGGGTTCCGCGAGAGCGCGGATGAAGACCGGGAGGTCCTGCCGCGGGATCGTGAACGAGCCGAGGTCCCATTCGGCGCGCATGAAGAAGACGCCCGCTTCCGCGTCGACGTGCTGGTCGAACTGAATGATGTTGCCGCCATTTTCCGCGATGAAGGAAGCGACGGCGCGGACGAGTCCCGGTTGGTCCGGGCAATGAGTGAGGAGGATGGCGGAAGGCATGGCAGGGAGGGCGCGTCAGGCGAACAGGCCATCGCGGAGGCGGAGGTGGCGCTGCATGCGGGCCGCGGCGCCGGGGTCGTGGGTGACCATGACAAGTGACGAACCGGATTCCGCCTGGAGGTCAAGGAGGAGGTCGATGAGGCTGGTGGCGCTGCCCGTGTCGAGGGCACCGGTGGGTTCGTCCGCGAGGATGAGCCGGGGGTCGCGGATGAGCGCGCGGACGACCGCGACGCGCTGACGTTCCCCTCCCGAGAGCTGCGCCGGCATTTTCGAGGCATGGGCAGCGAGCCCGACGCGGGTGAGGAGGTCGCTCGCGCGGCTGCGGGCCGTCTTCATGTCCGGGGCGTGGTGTCCGGCGAGGACCGGCACGAGCACATTCTCGAGCGCTGTGAGGTGGGGCAGCAGGTGATGCGACTGGAAAACGAAGCCGATGTGGCGCGCGCGCAGCTCGCTGAGCTGAGCTTCATTCATGACGGCCGGGTTGTGGCCGAAGAGGGTGAGTGACCCCGAGGTGGGTCGGTCGAGCGTGCCCAGCAGATTGAGCAGGGTGCTTTTGCCGCAGCCGCTGGGTCCGGTGATGGCGATGGTTTCTCCCTGTCCGATGGTCAGCGTGATGCCGCGCAGGACGTGCTGCACGGGAGCGTCGGGAGACGACTGGAAGTCGCGGCAGACATTCTCGAGAACAGCGATGGGGGAATCCGGAGCCATGGCTAGCGGCTGGCGTCGATGAGTTCGGCGAACTCCCGGAAGAAGTAGCGGGCGTCGTTCGGGCCGGGAGCCGCTTCCGGGTGATACTGGACCGAGAAGACCGGGGCCTCGCGGTGGCGGATGCCTTCCACGGTCTGGTCGTTCAGATTGATATGGGTGACCTCCACCTGGGCGGGCAGGGAATCCGGATCGACGGCAAAGCCATGGTTCTGGCTGGTGATGGCGACTTTGCCGGTGCGGAGGTCCTTGACGGGTTGGTTGCCGCCGCGGTGTCCGAATTTCAGTTTGAAGGTTTTGCCACCGAAGGCATGACCGAGGATCTGATGGCCGAGGCAGATCGCGAAGATGGGGAGTTTGCCGACCAGATTGCGTACTTCGCGGTGGACGTAATCGAGGGCGGCGGGGTCGCCGGGGCCATTCGAGAGAAAGACGCCATCGGGTTGGCGGGCGAGGATGTCCGCGGCGGAAGTGCCTGCGGGGACGACATCGACGGCGAAACCCTCCTGGCGGAGCCGGCGGAGGATATTGAATTTCACGCCGAAATCATAGGCGACAATGCGGTACCTTGGCGCGGGCAGTTCCGGGGTGGTCCAGCCCTGGCCATTGGCGAGCACCCATTCACGGCTCTTTGAATGGTCCGGGTCCCAGAGGTAGCCGGAAGGCGTGGAGACCTCGCGGACGAAGTCGCTTCCCTGCATGGGGGCGCTGGCGGCGGCGCGGGCGGCGGCCTCGGCCGGGTCGAGGATTTCAGTGCTCA
>JBIICE010000343.1:0-2973 GCA_044239025.1 Verrucomicrobiales bacterium | reverse complement strand
AGCCCCGGCAGCAGAATCATGCACAACGTTTTCTTCATCATGAATTTCTTCGGATAAGTCGCTTCCTCCCCCTCCCCGGAGCACTGCCGCGCAGCCCATGCAGCGCCATGGCCACAATGCTCTCCCCCAGTTCCGCAATGCCCGCCTCGGTCGATGGCACCGTGAATCCCAGCCGCCCGATGACAGCGCGGCTGTGATCGAAATGCACGCACATCGCGACAATCTGGTGCGCCGCCATCTCGCAGCGCGCTTCCTCGCCTTCCGTGCCCGCGAGCCGCGCCACAATCTCCCGCAGCCGCCCGAAAACCGGACGGATGATCAGCCGCACCAACTCGGAAAGCACTGGCGTGGGCTGCCGCATCTCATGTGCCATGATGCGTCCCAGGACGGGATCCGCCGAACGCCGCAGCAGCACAAACCGCAGACAGAACTGCACCCAGTCGTGCAGGGCCCGCTCGGGATCCTGCCCGGGCTCCGGAGGCGGTTCCTCCGCCAGCACCTGCCGGTGCGATGCCAGCAGCACCTCGCGGTAAAGTCCTTCCTTGCTCCCGAAATAGTAGTTCACCGACGCCACGTTCACCCCGGCCCGCTCGCAGATCTCCCGGACACTGCCCGCCGCATAGCCGTTGGCCGCAAACACCGCCGCAGCAGCCCGCCGGATCCGTGCGCGCCGCGCCTCCGGATCACGCCCGCGGCCCGCCGGAACCGCCATCGCTGCCATTTCCCGGGTTAATCTCGCCATTTCCGAAACAGGTGTTTATAAACAGCTGTTCTCTGCGCGGACGGTGCGCCGGGGTCAATCGCTGATTGTCCGGGGTGCAGGCCGTGGCTTCCGCATTGGGGGTGAGGGAATCGGTTGTCTCGGCGCGTGCCGAACGGATGGATGGTTCCCATGATTGCCCTCCGATTTTCTCTGCTGCTGCTGGGCTCCACGGCTGCCATGACCGCGGAGCCGTTCAAGCCGTCGGTTCCCGACCGCCAGCCGGAACCACCGTTTCCTCCGGTTCCGCCGGAGGCCGGGGTGAAGATGCTCGTGCCGGGTTTCTCCGTACGCGAGCTTCCGGTGCGGCTCACCAGCCCCAATAACATCGAGTACGCTCCGGATGGCCGGCTCTTTGCAGGTGGTTACGATGGGCGCTTCCATGTGCTGCGTGACGGCGATGGCGACGGTCTCGAGGAACGCGTCGATACGTTCGAGGGAAAGGCCGGGCCGGACTACCCGCTCGGCATGGTGGTGAAGGACGGGATGCCCTGGGCGGTGCTCACCGATGAAGTGGTCCGCTGGTGCGACGACAATGGCGACGGCATTCCGGACCGGCGGGTTTCCGTGGCCAGGGGATTTGATGATCCGGAACTGGTCAAGGCACCCTATCTCCAGCACCGCCGGGTCGACAGCTCCATGGCTCTCGCGATCGGACCCGACAACGCCGTCTATGTCACCATGGGCAACGGCGCTCCCTCGAATGCCTACTGGACCGATGACAAGGGCGTGGCGCATTACCGCGCCGACCGACGCCGCGGCTGCCTGCTCCGCATCTCCCCGGATGGCCGTGTGGAACAGCTCAATTCGGGGCTGCGCTACATCATGTCGCTGCAGTTCAACCGGCATGGCGATCTCTTTGGCACGGAGCAGGAAGGAGCCACCTGGGTGCCCAATGGGAATCCCTTCGACGAACTGCTCCACATTCAGCCCGGACGGCACTACGGCTTTCCGCCACGCCATCCCAAATGGCTCCCGGATGTCATCGATGAACCCAGCGTCTACGATTACACTCCCCAGCACCAGAGCACCTGCGGCTTCCGTTTCAACGGACCCGGTACCGGCCGGGGTCGCTTCGGCCCGGAATTCTGGGCCGACGACGCCATCGTCACCGGTGAAGCCCGCGGCCGCCTCTGGCGCACCAAGCTCGCAAGGACTGCAGCCGGGTACGTCGCCCAGACGCAGCAGTTTGCCTCGCTTGGCATGCTGGTGGTCGACTGTGCGGTCTCTCCGTCCGGCGACCTCGTGATCTGCTGTCATTCCGGGCCGCCGGACTGGGGCCATGGCCCACAGGGCGAAGGCCGGATCTTCAAAATCAGCTACTCGGGCAGGGAAACGCCGCAGCCGGTCCTCGCCTGGGCATCCGGCCCCGGCGAAACGACGCTTGCCTTCGACCGCCCGGTCCTGTCGGAGGCCTGGCAGGACGCCGCCCTGCACAGTTCCATCACGGGTGGACGCTACGTCTCCACCGCGGATCGCCACGAAACCATCCGGCCAGGCTATGCCGTCGTCACCATGCAGCAGAAGCAGCGGCATGTGCGCCCGGTCGTGTCCGGGATCGCAACCTCCGGGGACCGGCGCCATGTGGTCATTTCCTCGGCGGAGAGAACGGACGCCGTCACCTACGCCATCACCACGAAAACTGGCCCTGACGTCCTCGATTTCCAGCACGACCTCACGGGCATGGAGGCATCATGGCAGGGACCGTCCGGGCAATGGAAAGGCTGGCTCCCGCATGCCGATACGACTGCAGCCCGCACCTTCACCGAGGGCAGTGCCTCCCATGATTCCCTGTGGGGCCATCTGAGAGAACCGGGAACTCTCGAACTGCGCGGCCAGCTCGACCTCTGGCAGATGCTCGTTCCGGCAACGCAGCCGATTTCCCAGCTCGACTACGTGCCGGAACCGGAAACGGTCACTGTCCTGTTCGCAGGAGGAACCGGCCTGCAGCTCGAGGCCCCTGGGTCCACGATCGCACGCAATGGCGACGCAGTCAGACTCACGGTGACCGCACCGCAGCAGAACCGCTGGATTCCCGTCCGCCTCACCATTCCCACGCCGCAGGAATCGCTCGCGGTTTCCTGGGTTACCGGGCGCGACTCCCGGCCGCGCACGCTGCCGCTCCGGCGCATCCTGCTGCCCTTCGCAAGACCTGCCGCGCCGGATGTGGAGAAGACGGATATTCCGGAAATCGCGGGAGGCGACCGCAACGC
>JBIICE010000129.1:0-11979 GCA_044239025.1 Verrucomicrobiales bacterium | reverse complement strand
AAGCGAAGCCGTCAGACCGGCGAGTGCGAGAGAAAGAGCGAGAGGACGGGAAGGCATGGGGATTTGGTTTCTATGGTTTTTATGGAAATTATCAATCTCAGTGAGTTTTTAGGGAATTCAGGAAAGGAAGCAAGATGAAACGGAGGAAATCTCCTTGATAGCGGAGGCGGTATCGAGATCTGTCTGGGAAGGTACGTGGCGCGGGGGTGGGTGATTGCGGGGAAAGCGAGGGGGATTGGAGGCGCTTGCGCGGCATGGGGTGTGGGGGTAGTCGGGAGGGATGAGAGCGTTGAAGATACTAGTGACAGGGAGCCGTGGGCGGATGGGTCAGGCGGTGGCGGCCTGTGCGGAAGCGGATCCGGAGGTGGTGCCGGAGCGTCAGATTGATGTGGGGGATGATCTGGAGGGGAATCTGGCTGCCTGTGAAGCGGTGGTGGATTTTTCGCATCATGGGTTTACGCGGGAGTTGGTGGCGGCGTGTGTGCGGCAGGGGAAGCCCGTGGTGATTGGGACGACGGGGCACGATGGGGAGACCGAGCGGCAGATCCGGGAGGCGGCCCATGTGCTGCCGGTGGTTTTTGCGCCGAATTTTTCGGTGGGAGTGAACACCTTGTTCTGGCTGACGCGGAAAGCGGCGGAGATTCTGGGACCGGATTTTGATCTGGAGGTGGTGGAGATGCATCATAACCGGAAGATTGACAGTCCGAGCGGGACCGCGCGGCGGCTGGCGGAGATTCTGTGCGAGGTGGCAGGATTATCGTATGCGGACGACGTGCGGCATGGTCGGTTTGGGAATGTGGGGGCGCGGACGGGCCGGGAAGTGGGGATGCATGCGGTGCGGGGTGGCGACGTGGTGGGGGATCACACCGTGATGTTTGCGGCGCAGGGCGAGCGGGTGGAACTGGTGCATAAAGCGAGCAGCCGGGAGACCTTTGCGAAGGGAGCGATCCGTGCGGCCAAGTGGCTGCAGGGTCGGGCTCCGGGGCTTTACGACATGGAGGACGTGCTGGGTTTGCGGGGACGCTGAGGCGGATCCGGGAACGGCGTGGTGCGTTATGGAATATGGGATTGCGCTGGGATCGAATCTTGGGGATCGGCTCGGGGTGCTGCGGGAGGCGGTGGCGCTGATGCGCGGGGCCGGCGTGGCAGTGCTGGCCGCGTCGCGGGTGTACGAAACCGAGCCCGTCGATTGTCCCGAGGGTAGCGGGGCCTTTCTGAACGCCGTGGTGGTGGGCGACAGTCTGCTTGAGCCGCGGGCCCTGCTGCGGGAGCTGCAGGGGATCGAGGTGCGTCTCGGGCGGCCGTCCGGGCATGGCTTTCACGAGCCGAGGACTGTCGATCTTGACATTCTCTATGCGGGGGAGCGGGTCGTCCGGGAGGATGGACTGGAGTTGCCGCATCCCCGGCTGGGCGAGCGGAGGTTTGTGCTCGAGCCGCTGGCCGACGTGCGGCCCGGGCTCGTGCTGCCCGGCTTTGAGCTGAGCGTGGGCGAATTGCTGCGCAGGCTGACCAGTGACGAGCCGCCCTTGCGGGTGGTGGCAGGGGCAGCGGAGCTGCTTGCGCCTTAGCTGCCTGCTGAAGGACCGGGACCAGCCGCGGGATCCAGAACCAGAAAGGAGCGGGGGCATTCCTGTCCACGGCATCGAGCGGCAAAGGGACAGGCCATTTCGCACCCGGGCCGTTGGCCCTCCGGAACAACAAATGCCTAGACATCTTTGCATCGACCGACCGGGGGCCTTCAGCGCCAACGGCGCGCCCCATACCAGCCTGGGCCATCGGCCCAGGTTACCGACGCACCGATCCCCGGAGCCCTGTAGGGGCGCGCCATGGCGGCCCGATGGAACGGGCCTTCAGCCCTTCTGAAATGAGGCCATCGGGCAACCTGGGCCATCGGCCCAGGTTACCGGCACACCGATCCCCTGAGCCCTGTAGGGGCGCGCCATGGCGGCCCGATGGAACGGGCCTTCAGCCCTTCTGAAATGAGGCCATCGGGCAACCTGGGCCGTTGGCCCAGGCTGGTATGACTCCGGGCCGTTGGCCCTCGTGGGGCAAATGGCCAGACCATCTCGCACCCAGAACCAAAACGGAGCGGGGACATTCCTGTCCCCGGCCTCGTGCTGCAAATGCCCAGGCCATTCTGCATCTCTCCTGAGACCACGCGGGTTGGAAAACCCGCGCTCCGTTCCTCCGCCTTCAACCGGCTCCGAGGCCCGCTATCCCGGACAAATGCCCAGACCTCTTTGCATCGATCCGGCCTCGTGCTGCAAATGCCCAGACCATTTCGCATCTCTCCTGAGACTACGCGGGTTGGAAAACCCTCGCTCCGTTCCTCCAATCTCGACAGGCTCCTAGGCGTAGCGGTCGGGCGAGAGGAGGGAGAGGTCGATGGATGGTTTGGAGCCGTCGACGACTTCCGCGATGAGTTTTCCGGTGCCTGGACCGAGGCTGAGACCCATCATGGAGTGGCCGGTGGCGATGGTGACATTGTTCCAGCGGCTGGTGCGGCCCATGTAGGGCATGCCGTCCGGGGAACAGGGGCGAAGGCCGCGCCATGGCTTGATGCCATCGAAGTCCGATTCCTTGAATTTCGGGTAGTAGACCGGGGCGGCCTTGATGATTCCGCGGACGCGGCGTTCCGTGATCGATTCGCTCAGTCCGGCGATTTCCATGGTACCGCCGAAGCGGAGGGTGCCGTCCATGGGGGTGACGGCGACGCGGGCTTCCGTGAAGATCGAGCAGATCTGGGGGAGTTCGCGTGGGTTGGTGACGGTGAGGCTGTAGCCCTTGCCCGCCTGCATGGGGAGGCGGAGTCCGAGGCTGTCGGCGAGGAGGGGAGACCACGAACCGCCTGCGAGGACGAATTCATGGCCTTCAATCTCGCCATGGGACGTCTGGGCGGCGGCGAGCGAGGTACCGGAGCGGGCGAAGCCGGAGACTTCCGTGTCGCGGAGGAAAGTGGCTCCGCTGTCGATGAGTTTGCGTTCGATGCTTGCCATGAAGCGGGCCGGGGAGAGGTGGCAATCCTTCGGGAAGTAGACTGCGCCCGTGATGTCCATGGTGACGTGGGGATCGAGGGCAGCCATGCCTTTGGCGTCGAGTACTTCCGCGGGAACGCCGAGCGCATTGGCGCGGACGGCCGTGTGGGCTTCCTCCTCGAGAGCGTGGGCCGTGCGGCAGAGCATCGTGAGCCCCTTCTGGACGAGGCTGAATTCGTGTCCGGCGGCCGCAAGTTCCTCATAGCAGCTGCGGCTGGCGAAATTGAGATCGCGCAGGAGCGGGGCGCAGCGGGCCACGTGATCGCGATTGGCCGCCTGCCAGAAGCGGAAGCCCCAGGTGATGAGGTCCCACGAGAGTCGGGGCTTGATGTAGAAGGGCGACTCCGGATTCCACATCCATTTGAGGCCCAGTTTGACCATGCCCGGGGCGGCCAGCGGGATGAAGTGGCTGGGAACGATCATGCCCGCATTGCCGAACGAGCATCCGTCGCGTTCCGCGGGGAGGCGGTCGATGATGGTGACCTTGTGACCGCGTTCCTGGCAGTAGTGGGCCGTGCAGAGGCCGATGATGCCGCTGCCGATGATGACGACGTGCTTGCTGGGGGCGGACATGGAGGGAGGGGGCGAAAGGTGTGGCGGTTCAGTCCGGGCGGATGCCATCGCGGAACGGGTCGGTTTCGTCTAGCAGGAGGGTGCCCTCCGCATTGACCCATGCCTTGCCCGTGATGGTGGGGATGAGGTGTTCGCCTTCGGTGGCTACGGATCCCGAGAAGACACTGCCGATGATGCTTTCCTGGAGCCATGTCTGGCCCGGGGCGAGTTTTCCGTCGGCGTGGAGGCAGGCGAGCTTGGCGCTCGTGCCCGTGCCGCAGGGCGAACGGTCGTAGGCCTTGCCCGGACAGAGGACGAAGTTGCGGCTGTGGTTTGCGGGGTCGGCGGGCGGGCCGAACAATTCCACGTGATCGACCTCCGGGAAACCCTGGGAATTGACCGCCTGACGGATGCGCCATGCCGTGTCCGTGAGCTGGTCCACATTGGTCAGGCTCAGGTCGCAGCCGTGGTCGGACACGAGGAAGAACCAGTTGCCGCTCCATGCCACATCGCCCGTGATGGGTCCGATGCCTTGCACCTCCACGGTGACCGCCTTCGCCTTGCGGAAGGACGGGACATTGCGGACCGAGACCGAGCCATCGGGATGCAGCGTGGCCGTGACGACGCCGACCGAAGTTTCGATGCGGTGGTCGCCTGGGGTGAGGCGGCCCATGTGGGCGAGAGTGGCCACGAGGCCGATGGTGCCGTGCCCGCACATGCCGAGGAATCCGACATTATTGAAGAAGATGACACCGCAGCAGTTGGCCGGATCGGCCGGCTCGCAGAGCAGAGCGCCCACGAGGACATCCGATCCGCGGGGTTCATTGACCACGGCCGAGCGGAAGCGGTCGTGCTGCGTGCGGAAGACTTCGAGTCGATCCGCGACGGAGCCGGAACCGAGGTCCGGTCCGCCGCTGATGACTGTGCGGGTTGGTTCTCCGCCGGTGTGGCTGTCGATGAATGGGATGCGGTGCATGATGAGTCAGGTGGAGCAGGTGGGGCAGGCAGGGGTGGAAGCCACGGAATGGCGGGTTCAGCATCGATTCACGGACTGGTTGGTGAAAACACCAAGGCCAGAAGGGACCAGAGCCAGAGCGAGAAGACAAATTGGATCGCCCATCTGGAGCCTTTGTTCCTTTCCTGTTTCTTCCGTGAAAACCATGCTTCCGCGAGCAGCACCAGGAGCAGAGCGCTCAGAAAAGCGAACCCGATGCCGCCCACTTCAGCGAGGACTGTGTGCATGCCGGCTCAGCGGAATCTCAGCTCCACGTGCCTGGTTTCCAGTCGGCCGGGATCTGCGGGCGGGCGGCGATGCCATCGTGGATGATCTTGAGGACGCGTTCGCGTTCTGCGCCGGTGAGGGCGAGGCGCGGGGCGCGGGTCCATTCCTTGCCGAGACCGACTTCCTGGACGGCGAGCTTGATGTACTGAACGAACTTCGTGCTGACGTCGAGGTGGAGGAGCGGGGTGAACCAGCGGTAGAGGGGCAGGGCTTCGGACCATTTACCGGCGCGGGAGAGTTCCCAGATGTACTGATTTTCCATGGGGAAGGCGATACCGCTGCCGGCCACCCAGCCGTCGAGACCGAGGACGGCGCTTTCGAGCATGAGGTTGTCGACGCCCGTGAAGAGGGCATAGCGGTTGCCCACGATGTTGTGGATGTCCGTGATGCGGCGCGTGTCGCCGGCGCTTTCCTTGAGAGCGACGAGATTCTTTTCATCCGAGAGCTGCAGGAGCATTTCCGGGGTGATGTCGTTCGCGTAGCTGATCGGATTGTTGTAGATCATGATGGGCAGTCCGGTGCTGCGGGCGACGGTGCGGAAGTGGGCGAGGGTTTCGTCCGGAGCACCCTTGTAGAGCATGGCCGGCATGAGCATGAAGCCGTCGGCACCGATTTTCTCGAGGTCGCGGACGTAGCGGGCGGCTTCGCCGGTGCTGGTTTCCGCGACGCCCGAGAGGACCGGGACGCGGCCTTTGACCGCCTTGACCATTTCGCTGATGACGAGGCGTTTTTCGTCGGCGGTCATCGGTTGGTTTTCGCCGAGCGAGCCGAGGAAGATGAGGCCCTTGATGCCCGAGGCGATGAGGGCCTCGGCGTGGCGGGCAGTCGCTTCGATGTCGAGGCTGCCGTCCTGATGCATCTGAGTGGTGATGGCGGGGAAAACGCCGGACCAGTAAGGGGAGTTGCTCATGATTTTGGTGTTAGGATATGGTTGGAAAAGGAGGGATGAGAAGCGTGGCGGCCGGGACGGCCTTGTGTCGCCGTGTCTGGATCAGCGCGAGCGTGGTTCAGTATTCATGAGGTGGCGAACGAGGAAGTCGGCCCGGCGGCGCGATGCGTATGGGGTTTCCGCGGCACCGTGATTGGTGCCCGGCATGATGAGAAGATCGAAGTCCTTGTTCGCCTTCACGAGGGCATCGACCACCTGCATGGTCGAGGCCGGGTCGACATTCTGGTCGATTTCGCCGACCACGAGCATGAGTTTTCCTTCCATGCGGTGCGCCTGAGAGGAATTCGAGGAATCGTCCCACGAGGCATCGAGGGGCCAGCTCATCCACTGTTCATTCCACCAGATTTTGTCCATGCGGTTGTCGTGGCATCCGCAGTCCGCGACGGCGGCCTTGTAGAAATCGTGGTGAGCGATGAGGGCGCGCATGGCATTCTGGCCACCGGCGGAGCCGCCGTAGATACCGACGCGGGCGAGGTCCATGAACGGTCGGGTCGTGGCGGCCGCCTTGATCCAGGCGATGCGGTCCAGGAAGCCCGCGTCGCCGAGGTTTTTGAAACAGACATCATGGAAGGCCTTGCTGCGGTTCGCCGTGCCCATGCCATCGGCCTGGACCACGACGAAGCCGAGTTCGGCCATGCGGGTCATGGAGCCGAACGACGTGCGCCATTCGAGCGGGATGAAGTTATCCTGGGGACCCGCGTAGACATTTTCGACGATGGGGTACTGTTTGGCGGGGTCGAAGCCCGATGGGCGGAGGATGACGCCGTGGATGTCGGTCTGGCCGTCGCGGCCTTTGGCGGTGAAGCGTTCCGGGGCGGGCCAGCCAGCGGCCGTGAGAGCGGAGATGTCAGCTTTCTCGAGATCGCAGAGTTTCGAGCCGTCGCTGGCACGGTGGAGTTCGTGGACAGGCGGGAGGTCGAGCCGGGAATAGGCATCGAGGTACGACTGGCGGTCGGGAGCCCAGTTGAGCTGGTGGGTGCCGTCCGCGCTGGTGAGCATGGTGAAGCCCGAGCCATCGAAATTCACGCGGGCCCAGTGGAGGTAGTAGGGGTTCTGGTCCGGATAGTAACCGCAGAGCGAGATGAGGAGCGAGCGGTTGGTTTCATCGGTATCGGCGATGCTGCGGAGGACCCAGTTGCCCGAGGTTACCGGCTTCATGGATCCCGTGAGCATGTCGACCAGGTAGAGGTGGTGCCAGCCCGAGCGTTCGCTGCTCCAGAGGAGTTCCCGGGAAGCGGGGAAGTAGCGGAGCCAGGCACGGTTGTTGTAGTCGATGAAGGTTTTTGATTCCTCATTGACGACTGCGCTGACGGTTCCGCTGGCCGGGTTGATGCGCAGGATGCGGAGGACCTGGTGACCGCGCTGGTTGTAGCGGAAGAAGAAGGCCGAACTGTCCGGCAGCCAGAGGAAATCCGAAACTTCCCATGGGTTCTGGAAGAGCGACTGATCGAGGGGGACTTCGCGCAGTTCCTTGAGATCAAAGAGGTGCGGCCAGGACTGGTCGATGGCGTCGCCGGGTTTGTCGTAGGGAATCTGAATGAGTTTCGGCTGCTTCTGGTCCTTGGGAGTGGATTCGACGATGGTGACGGTGCGATGCTGGCCTTCGCGTTTCCTGAGAGCGATCATCCAGCGTCCGTCCGGCGAAACGAAGCGGGCATCGGTGAAGTGGAAGTCGGGGGTCGCACCCGAGGTGAGTGCCGTTTCCGTGCCGTCCGGGGATTTCGCGTAGAGGTTACCATCACGGAGCGAGACTTCGGCCAGCGGTTGGCCCGCTGGGGGTGGCGGTGGGCCGGAGGCATTGCCGCGGCGCGGGGCGGGATCCGGAGTCAGGTTATTGACGGCGAAAGTGACCACGTGGGGTTCGGCGGCGGCGGCGGCGATGAGCGTGCCGTCCTTGCGGACGAAGCCCCAGACGTGCTGGGCAAAGGTATGCTGGTCGCGGGATTCACCGGGTTTCAGTTCGCCGTATTCCGTGCGCTGGCCGCGGCTGTCGATCCAGACGATGCTGAGCGGTTCCGAGGTCTGGTTTTCGAGCCGGATGGACGATTCCGGGCCATTTGGTCCCGAGCGGAGGCGTCGGCCCAGCGGGAGGCGTCGGGCCGATTCCCTTGTCTGGTCTGCGCCGAGCGTTTCCGCTTTCCCGGTGGATGGGTCGAATTGCCAGCGGCGTCCGAAGGCAGAGGTGCGGATGACGCCTGAGGGATCGCGTTCGATGGCGGCGAGCGGAAGGTTTTCGGCCTTCGCCTCCGGGGCACCGGCTTCGCGGAGGGCGGCGGCCAGTTTCCCGTGATCGCAGAGGAGTTCTCTTTGGCCGGTGGTGGCATCGACCCAGATGAACTCGTGCTGCCCGGCTCCGGTCTCGAGGCGGTACGAGAAGGCCTTGCCCTCATTGAGCCACTGGGGATCGACACGGTGGCGGAAGATTTTCCCGTTGAAGCGTTCATCGAATTTCTCCGCCCTTTCGTAGTCGGCGCGGGTACCCTGGGCCTGCGAGGGGGAGGGCAGCCAGGTGGCGGCGGCGAAGAGGAGGAAAAGGGACCGGCGGAACATAATGATGACTGTGCACCCGGGAAGCCGGGCCATCTTGTCTGATTCAGGGGAGCGGGGCCATGGGAAACGGACAAGGCCCGTCGATTTCCGAGTCCGTGCGGGGTGCGGCGGCTGAGGGACCGGGAAAAGGCACCGGGAAAAGTGAACGGGAAAAGAAGAGGGCGCACGGAAGCAGCTTCCGTGCGCCCTGAGAGCGAAGTTCGCGTGAGTGGACTGATCAGTCCTGAGCAGGAGGCGGGGTATCCGCACCTCCGGCCAGTTCCTGTTCCTTTTCGCGGAGGTGAGCGCGGCGGCTCATTTTCACGCGGCCCTTGTCATCGATGCCGATGCATTTGGCGCTGACGATGTCGCCGGTTTTGACAACATCTTCGACGCGGTTGACGCGGAAATCGGCCAGTTCCGAGATGTGGATGAGTCCATCGCGGCCGGGGAAGAGTTCCATGAAGGCGCCGAAGTTGGTGGTGCTGACGACACGGCCCGTGTAGGTGGCTCCGATTTCTGCTTCCGCGAAGATATTGCGGACGAGGCGGAGGGCGATGTCGAGCGACTCCTTGCGGACCGCGTAGATGTGGACCGTGCCATCGTCTTCGATATCGATCTTGGCACCCGATTCCGCCTGGATGCCTTTGATGACCTTGCCGCCTGGTCCGATGAGTTCGCCGATGCGGTCCGGCGGGATCTTGGTGGATTCGATGCGCGGGGCGTACGGGCTGATATCGGCCGGCTTGCTGATGGTGGCGTTCATCACCTTGAGAAGGTCCAGGCGGCCTTGGCGGGCCTTGTGGATGGCCTCTTCGAGGATGCTGAGCGGGATGCCGGGGAGTTTGAGGTCGAGCTGGTAGCCGGTGACGCCTTTTTCGGTTCCGCAGAGTTTGAAGTCCATGTCGCCGAAGTGGTCTTCGCTTCCGATGATGTCCATCATCGTGAGGTAGCGCTTCATGCGGTTATGGTCATCGAACTCCGAGACGAGACCGACGGAGATGCCGGCCACTGGAGCGGTGAGCGGCACGCCCGCTGCGAGGAGCGAAAGCACGCCCGCGCAGGTGGAGGCCATGGAGGTGGAGCCATTGGATTCCATGACTTCGCTGCTGACGCGGATCGCGTACGGGAATTCCTTTTCCGGGGGAAGGACCGGGAAGATGGATTTTTCCGCGAGAGCACCGTGACCGATTTCGCGGCGGTTCTGCCCACCGAAGCGGCCCGTTTCACCGACCGAGAACGGAGGGAAATTGTAGTGCAGAAGGAAGCGTTTGCTGTCCTCGCCGCCCGTGTAGTTGTCGAATTCCTGGGCTTCGTCGAGCGGAGCGAGGGTGGTGAGGGCGAGAGCCTGAGTTTCGCCGCGGGCGAAGATGGCCGAGCCGTGGACGCGCGGGAGGACGTTGATTTCCGAGTGCAGCGCCCGGATTTCGTCGAGGCCGCGTCCATCGCAGCGTTTCTGCTTGTCGAGGATCGAGATGCGGAACGCTTTTTTCTGGAGGTAATCGAAGGCCTGGCTGATTTCGAACGGCGAGGCGTCCGGGAATTTGGCGAGGATGGCAGCCTTCACTTCCTCCTTGAGTGCGCCGACCGCCTTGCCGCGGGCGGTTTTCGTCGGGGTGTAGAGGGCCGCTTCGATGCGGTCGCCGGCTACGGTGTAGGCGATTTCGAGGAGTTCCTCGCGGGCGGTCGAGAGCGTGTATTCGCGGACCGGTTTGCCGCATTTCTCGCGGAGTTCCTTCTGGGCACGGATGAGTGGCTGGACGGCCGCCTGGCCGAAGTGAAGGGCCCTGATGAAGTCTGCATCGGGCACTTCGAAGGCATCGCCCTCGATCATGATGACTTCGTCTTCCGAGCCGACATAGATGAGGTCGAGGTCGCTGTCGAGCCGCTGCGAATGAGTCGGGTTGCAGACGAATTCGCCATTGATGCGGCCGACGCGGACCGCACCGAAGGGCTTGGCCATGGGGAGGTCCGAGATGTAGGTGGCTGCGGAGGCCCCGTTCATGGCGAGGACATCCGAGTCATTTTCGCCGTCTGCGGAGAGCAGCAGGGCGACAATCTGCGTGTCGTAGAAGTAGCCTTTCGGGAAGAGCGGGCGCAGCGGGCGGTCCGTCATCCGGCAGGTGAGGATTTCCTTTTCGGTGGGCCGGCCTTCGCGTTTGAAGTAGCCACCGGGGAAACGCCCTGCGGCCGAAGCCTTTTCCTTGTATTCAACGCTGAGGGGGAAGAAATCCTGACCGTCCTTGACATTGGTGGACGAGACTGCGGTGACGATGACGACGGTGTCGCCGAGTTGGACCGTGACGGCTCCGTCGGCGAGACGGGCCATTTTTCCGGTTTCGATGGTGATCTGGGAGGAGCCGACCTGGCTCACTGCTGTATGGATGCTCATGTTTGTCTTTTGCTTTCTTTTGCTTGTTTTGGTGAGCGGGCGCCGGATTTCGCGAGAAGCCTTTCAGTTTTCAGATTGCAGCCTTCGGTTTGGGGGGATCCCTCCGTCGGGGGAGAGGGGGATCGGGGAAGACTGGAACCTGAACACTGAAGAAGGTCCGGCGGCCCGCAGTTTCAACGCAGAACCCCGCCCATGGGTGAACCAGCGGGCGGGGTCTGCGGTAAATTCATTTCGTGGTGTCCGATGATCCGCGCGGGGATCAGCGACGCAGGCCGAGACCTTTGATGACCTTCTGGTACCGTTCCGGGGCGGTATTCTTGAGGTAATCGAGGAGGCGCCGGCGCTGGGCGACTTGTTTGAGCAGGCCTCGGCGGGACGAGAAGTCCTTTTTGTTCGCGATGAGGTGCTGCGTGAGGTGATTGATGCGCATGCTGAGGAGGGCGACTTGATAGTCTGCGCTGCCGGTGTCTCCTTCGTGGAGCTGGAACTGTTTTGGATCGATGGTGGGGGTGCTCATGGCCGTGTATTGGTTCTCGAAGCTGCCATTTGATGAATGGTTACCTCGCTTCCCTCCCTTGGGGAAGACTGGGACAGAAACACAAGGGGCGGGAGTCGCAACCGGTTTTTGCACGGCCTGGGAAAACGGGTGCGCGGCGGGCAACGGTGTGGTAGGTGGGGCCCCGTGACAAGCGGAGGTGCAGGATATCCGAAGGAGGAATGGGGCCGTTGGTGGCGGGCGGGGGAGGCGTGTGCGCAGTGGCTGGGGTTGCCGCTGGGGCGGCGGGTTTGGCGTGGCGGGGGAGGCAACTGGCAGGGTGGCGGGGTGGGTGCGTCCCTTGAATTTCAGGATCACCGGGGGTATCTGGCGGGTGATGATCCCCGGCAGATCAACTGGCAGGCGTATGCGCGGACCGGGGAGTACAGCATGAAGGTGTACCGGGAGGAAGTGCGGGTACTGGTGGATGTGGTGGTGGACGGCACGGCGAGTCAGTTTTACCGGGAAGACAAGGCCGCGAGAGTGGTGGAGTTGGCGGGATTTCTGGTGGCGGCGGCGCGGCGGGCGGGCTTGTCGCTGCGGTTGTGGCGGGTGGGAGCGGAGCGGGCCGACCTGCTGGAAGTGGGAGCGGACGGTGGCTGGGTTGGTCCGTTATCCGGGGGAGGGCGGGGGGACCGGCCGGTTTTTGAGCGGGTGGAGCTGCGGGGGCGGTCGCTGCGGGTACTGGTGAGCGATCTTTTGTTT
>JBIICE010000128.1:0-12016 GCA_044239025.1 Verrucomicrobiales bacterium | reverse complement strand
CCAACGCGCCACCAGCGAGCCAATCCACGAAATCAGCGGCGGCGACGTCATTCCCAGCATCACATCCGCGGCATCCCGGCGCATCCACAGGACCCGCCACGCCATCGCAAGGTTGCAGCTCGCAAAATCCACGAGGCGACGTGCCACCGATGCCTTCCCGAAACCCGTGCTCCAAAGCCTCCGGATCCGCACGCCCGCATGCATTTCTGCGGCTGGGTATTTCACCCCGGGATCCTCGTAGGACCGACGCACGCAGACCACTTCCACTTCGTGCCCGCGGGCCGCCAGTTCCGCTCCCAGATCAGCCAGATGCTGCGCCGTCGCCGCCGTGTCGGGCCAGTAGACCTGTGTCAGAATCAGAATCCGCATGACGTTCCCTCTCTTCTCAGTCTTGCCCGGCCGCTTCCCCCGCCCATCGCTCCATCTGATGCAGATCGCTGATTTCCATGCGCTTATTCAGGGTCGGGTGGTTCGGGTGCCGTGACGGAAATGGCAGTGCAGCAATCATGGATCGTTCCGGTACAAGGGAATCCCTGCACTGACGCTGGCTACCTTTCACCTTCCGCCAAGCCTGCAACCGGAGATCGATTTGACCTCGGCGCGCCTTCACTGCAGATTCCGGGCCATCGCTCCGGATCCCGCATGAGCCCGACCGCCGACCATCCCTGCACCAGCTGCGGTGCCTGCTGTGCCCATTTCCGCGTCTCGTTCCACTGGCTGGAGGCGTCCCAGCGGAAATTGCCCGCCGACCGGCTCGTCCCGGTGTCACCCCACCTCGTCTGCCTCCCCGGAACGGCGGCACACCCGATCCGCTGCCACTTTCTCACCGGAACCATCGGCACCCAAACGGCCTGCTCGCAGTACGATTCCCGCCCCTCGCCCTGCCGCGAGGTCATGCCAGGCGATGCCCAATGCCTCAAGGCCCGCGCAGCTCACGGTCTCCCGCCGCTTGCGGCTCCGCAGTAAGCCCCGTCCACCCGCAAAAGCACAAATCGAGCCGCCCCTCGGGGAGATGACCAACTCCCCATCCGCAGCGGGCCAATCCTGCGGGATCGCCATACCACGGGATGCGCCACGGCATCGCTTCGCACCGCCGTTCATGCACTCATTTGTACATCCGGACAGCCGCTGAACAAGAACCCGGGGAGGAAGGTTCCCCAGGGGCTGCTCGTCCACGACCGGATGCCTGGCTCCCGGTTACCCTCGAGCGCTCCCCCGCCTTCACGTCGGGCTGCTTCAGTCGTTTCCTCACTCCGCTGCCGCCACCACCCGCTCCGGCATCAGGTAACCAAGCAGCTCCGCCACGGTATCGCGCATGGCATGACGATCGACAATCCGGTCGACGAGTCCATGCTCGAGCATGAATTCCGCCGTCTGAAATCCCGGAGGAAGCTTCTGATGCGTCGTCTCCCGCACGACAACCGGGCCGGCAAAGCCAATGATGCTGCCTGGCTCGGCGAGAATGATGTCGCCAAGGGTGGCAAACGATGCCGTGGTTCCGCCGAAGGTCGGATGGGTGAGCACCGAGATGAATGGCAGGCCGGCCTCATGATGCAGGGCCAGCGCTCCGCTCGTCTTCGCCATCTGCATGAGACTGAGAATTCCCTCGTGCATGCGCGCCCCGCCCGAAGCCGATACAATGATGCAGCCTCGGCGCTCCGCCGTCGCCACCTCAATGGCCCGCGTCACCTTCTCACCCACCACGCTGCCCATGCTCGCTCCCTGAAACCGGAAGTCCATCACCGCCAATGCCACCGGGTGCTCCTTGATGGTCCCCCGACCCGTCACGACGGCCTCGTTGACTCCCGTCTTCTTCCGGTTGGCTTCGACCTTATCCGTGTACCCTTTGAACCCGAGCGGATTCTCCGTCCGCAATTGCTCATCCATCGGCTGCCACGTCCCTTCGTCGACGAGCGACGCAATTCTCGCCGCACTGTCCAGCGGTTGATGATGCGCACACTTCGGACAGACCCTCAGATTCGCGGTCAGTTCGATCTCATGCAGCATCGCCTTGCACTTCGGGCACTGCTGCCATTGCCCTTCGGGCATGTCCTTTTTCTTCTCGCCGAAGTTCTTGAGAGAGAATTTCCGGAAAAATGCCATGATCTAATGAATGAAGGTTTCCGACGGAAAAGCCATCGCTGTCACTTCCTCATATACGGTAGCCGACCAGCCGTGGCTTCCACCGAAGGAATCCCTTCGATCAGATCCGCAATGGCGTCCCAATGCCCGGAAATCAGTGCCTCGCGCGCCGTGTCGGGAATGTGCACCGGAAAACTCTTCGCTCCGCAATGCACCCGGCACGCATCGACATCAATGGTCACCGCCACTGACGGATCGGCATCCACGGCAGCACGCAATTCCGCCAGATCCGCCGCGGTGGCCACCGCACAGGGAATCCCCAGGGTGGTGCAGTTCCCAAAGAAAATCTCCGCGAAACTCTCGGCAATGACGGCCCGGAAACCATACCGGTAAATCGCCTGCGGGGCGTGCTCCCGCGAACTGCCGCAGCCGAAATTGACCCCCGCCAGCAGCACCGATGCCCCTTTGAACCGGGGATCGTTCAGCGGATGTTCCCGGTCGCTGCCGTCCGCATGCTTCCTGACATCATAAAAGAGGTACTCCCCAAGCCCATCAAACGTGACGCATTTCATGAACCTCGCCGGGATGATCCGGTCTGTATCAATATCCGATCCCGGTACGTGAACCGCGGTGCCGCTGACCTTGACAATTTTTTCCAGTGCCATGCCCATGGCGATTCACCGCTCTGCCGACCTCTGCAAGGGAAACTCCCGCTTTCCCCTGCATCAGACCCATCTTTTCCAGCAGAACGGAGCCCAGCGCTGCTCCGGAACGCAGAACAGGCCCAGCGGGAATCCCACAGGGCCTGTCCGGTGCATCGGCAGGGAATCCCGCCTCAGATCGTGCGGCGCTTCCTCTTGAGCCTGAGCTGGGCGAGACTGTTGAGAATGGCGGCCTCGGTGGCCGCGACTTCCTCATCGGTGAGATCGCTCGCGCCCGACTTCAGGCGTTCCTGCGCCCTCGCGAGGGCCTGTTCCACAATCGTCTCATCGATCCGGTCGGCTCCAATGGCCATGTCCGTGAGAACATTGACATGGCTTCCCGTGATCTCCACAAAGCCCGCGCCGACCGCCAGTTCGTGCGTCTGCCCGTCCCGGGTGTAGCGCAGTTCCCCGGGTTCCAGGGTGGATACCAGATTGGCGTGCGATGGCAGAACGCCCATCTCACCAAGCGCGCCCGGCAGTACCACGCCAGTAATGTCGTCAGCGAAAGCCTTGCCTTCGGGAGTCACGATTTCGAGTCGGAATGCCATGGAATTTTTCGGGAATCAGAGGTTTGGAGCGGCCGCGCCGCCCGGGGGCCACCGCGGGGATACGCTGTGTCATCAGGGCTTCTTGACCGTGTCGATGCCGCCCTTCATGTAGAAGTTGGCTTCCGGCACGTCGTCGTGCTTGCCATCAAGGATTTCCGCAAAGCCCTTCACGGTGTCCTTCACGGGAACGTACACGCCTTCCACACCAGTGAAGACCTGCGCCACCGCAAACGGCTGGCTCAGGAAGCGCTGGATCTTCCGGGCGCGGAACACGGTCAGCTTGTCGTCGTCGCTCAGTTCATCCATCCCGAGAATCGCGATGATGTCCTGGAGGTCCTTGTAGCGCTGCAGCACCCGCTGCACCCCACGGGCCACCCGGTAATGTTCCTCACCCACGATTTCCGGCGCGAGCGCCTTGGAAACCGAAGCAAGGGGATCAACGGCAGGATAAATCCCGAGTTCCGCAAGGGAACGCTCCAGAACGACCGTCGAGTCAAGGTGCGCAAAGGTGTTCGCGGGAGCCGGGTCGGTAAGGTCGTCCGCCGGAACGTACACCGCCTGGAAGGAGGTGATCGATCCCGTCTTGGTCGACGTAATCCGTTCCTGCATCGCACCCATTTCAGCCGCGAGGGTCGGCTGGTAACCAACCGCCGATGGCGTCCGCCCGAGCAGCGCGGAAACCTCGGATCCAGCCTGCGAGAACCGGAACACGTTGTCCACGAACATGAGCACGTCCTGGTTCTTCTCGTCCCGGAAATATTCCGCCATCGAGAGCGCCGAAAGCGCCACACGGAGACGCGCTCCAGGGGGCTCATTCATCTGACCATAAATCAGCGCCACCTTCGATCCCTCCGCCAGCACCGGACGGCCCGAAGCGTCTTTCTTCGGATGCCCCTTCTCGTCGCGCTCCGTGGCAATAACCCCGGACTCGATCATTTCCCAGTACAGGTCATTCCCTTCCCGGGTCCGCTCACCCACCCCGGCAAACACGGAATATCCACCGTGCCCCTTGGCGATGTTGTTGATCAGTTCCATGATGACGACCGTCTTGCCGACGCCCGCACCACCGAAGGCACCCACCTTGCCACCCTTCGTGAACGGACAGATCAGGTCGATGACCTTGATGCCCGTTTCGAGGATCTGGGCCGATGGGTTCTGGTCCACCAGCTTCGGTGCAGCACGGTGAATCGGATAGCGCTTCTCGGTCTTCGGAGCCGGTTGGTCATCCACCGGATCTCCCGTCACGTTGAAAATACGTCCCAGCACGTTCTCGCCCACCGGTACCGTGATCGGTGCTCCCGTGTCCGACGCCGCCATGCCGCGCTTGAGACCTTCCGTACCGCTCATGGCCACCGCACGGACCCAGCCATCGCCAAGGTGCTGCTGCACCTCGCAGACAAGGCGGGTCGGCTTGCCATTGACCTCGTAATTGATTTCCACGGCATTGTAGATGGCGGGGAGCGTGCCGGTTGCGGAGAAGTCGACGTCGACGACCGGGCCGATGATTTGAACGATTTTGCCGATATTGCTCATGGGGCGTGGAGATTTGAGATTTCTGAAAAACGGGGAATGAGATTATTCGAGGGCCATCTTGGCCGTGGTGATTTCGAGCAGTTCGTTGGTAATGGCAGCCTGACGGACCTTGTTGTACTCGAGGGTGAGGTCCTTGATGAGCTGCTTGGCGTTGTCCGTGGCGTTCTTCATGGCCACCATCCGGCTGGAATGTTCCGATGCCCGCGCTTCGAGCAGCATCTGGAAAAGCGTGTTGTTCACATACTGCGGCAGGACCGCTGCAAACACCTCCTTCACCGATGGCTCAAAGGCATAGTCGGTGACCGGCTGCGTGGTCGCATCCTGCACCTCACCCATCCCGGTTCCGCCCTCATAGGAACGTTTACCGCCCAGCGTGACCGGATCCACCGGGAGCAATTGTTCGACCGATGGCACCGTGGTCACCGTGTTCACGAAGTTCGTGAAGGCCACCCGCACGCAGCGGTACTCGCCACTCAGAAACTTCTGCTGCACGAAATTGCCCACCGACCGCAGTTCCGCAAAGCGCGCCGGATCCTTGATGTGAAAATCAGCAAGCAGATTGCGGCGCAGTCGGGCAAGCTGCTGGGCTCCCTTCCGCCCGATCGTGACATAATCAGCATCCTCGCTGGTGATGGTCGAAACGACCTTCTTCACGAGGTTCGTGTTGAGGGCTCCGCAGAGTCCCTTGTCCGCGGAGATCACGATCACCAGTTCCTTGCCTCCCTTCCCCGCCGCGAAGAAGGGATGCACTTCCTCACCGGCTCCCTCCTTCAGGCTCACCAGCACCTTGTTCATGAGGTCGGCGTACGGACGGCCATTGGTGGCTGCATCCTGGGCCTTCTTCATCTTGGCAGCCGCGACCAGCTGCATCGCCTTGGTGATCTGGGCGGTGTTCTTGACCGACTTGATGCGGCGGCGGATGTCTCTCGTGGAGGGCATGGGAATGTGGTAGGCTTAGTGTCCGGCGGAATCAGTGGCCGATCCCTGCATCTGCGTCCGTTCGCCCGAAGCGAGCGGACTCTGTGCGGGGCGGCGCGCCACCAGAATCATTTCCAGGAACTCTTGAAGTCTTCGATCGCCTGCTTGAGGTCGGCTTCGGCATTGTCGAGCGACTTGTCGTCGTAGATTTTCTGAAGCAGGGCTTCCTTGCGGGTCGTCAGGAATTCCTCGAGCTTCGCCTGGCATTCGCGGATGCGGTCGACCGGCACGTCGTCGAAGTATCCCTTCTGCATCGAGTAGAGCGACGCCACCATGAGGGGCAGACTCTTCGGCTGATACTGCTGCTGCTTGAAGAGTTCCACGATGCGGCCACCGCGGTCGAGTTTCGCCTTCGTCGCGGCATCAAGATCGGAACCAAACTGCGCAAACGCCGCCAGTTCGCGGAACTGGGCAAGGTCCAGCTTGGTCGTACCCGCCACCTTCTTGATGGCCTTCGTCTGCGCCGCCGATCCCACCCGGGAAACCGACAGACCGACCGAAATGGCGGGACGGATACCCTGGTAGAAGAGGTCGGTCTCAAGGAAGATCTGACCGTCCGTGATCGAAATCACGTTCGTCGGAATGTAGGCCGAAACGTCGCCAGCCTGCGTCTCAATGATCGGAAGCGCGGTGAGCGATCCACCACCGTAGTTCTCATTCACCCGGGCAGAGCGCTCGAGGAGGCGGCTATGGAGATAGAACACGTCGCCCGGATACGCCTCACGGCCCGATGGGCGCTTCAGAATCAGCGAAACCTGACGGTAGGCGACCGCCTGCTTGGAAAGGTCATCGAACACAATGAGGGCATCCATGCCCTGGTCCATGAACCATTCCCCGACCGCACAACCGGAATACGGTGCGAGGTACTGCGAAACCGCCGAGTCGGAAGCCGCGGCGGAAATGACCACCGTGTATTCCATCGCTCCGGAATCCTCGAGTGTCTTGATGACCCGGGCCACGTTCGACTGCTTCTGCCCAACGGCCACGTAGATGCAGTAAAGTGGCTTGTGGTCCTTCAGTTTGCCCTGTTCCGCGAGGCGGTTCTGATGGGCCTGCGCAATGATGGTGTCGACCGCAATGGTCGTCTTGCCGGTGGAACGGTCACCGATGATCAGTTCCCGCTGGCCGCGGCCAATCGGAATCATCGCATCAATCGGCAGAATCCCCGTCTGCACCGGAACGGAGACCGACTTCCGGGTAATGATCCCCGGAGCGATCTTTTCGACCGGATACTGCGCGCTGGCCTGGATCGGACCCTTGCCATCGATGGGTTCGCCCAGCGTATTGATGACCCGGCCGAGCAGGCCCTTGCCGACCGGCACGGAAAGGAGACGACCGGTCGTCTTCACTTCGTCGCCGGCGCGGACGTGACCGCCCTCGCCGAGCAGAACGCAGCCGACCTCGGTTTCTTCGAGGTTGAGCGCCAGACCGAAAACCCCTCCGGGGAACTCGATCATTTCATTCAGCATGACGTCGGAAAGGCCTTCGATACGGGCGGCACCGTCACCGATTTCGCGGACCACACCGACATTGGACCGGGTCGCCGCGGTCTTGATGCCGGCGATCTGAGATTCGAGTTCCTGAAGGATGTTGCTCATGGCGGAAAATTGGGGAGAGAGATTGGGAAGTGGAAAGGTTCAGGATTGAAGGGAGCGGGACAGGCCATCAAGACGTGCCTTGATGCTGCTGTCCCAGACGGTGCTGCCGAGTTTGACGCGCATGCCCCCGAGCAGATCGGGAGCGTCGCGGAATTCCGCCGTGATGTCGGTGCCGAGACGGTTCTTGAGGTCAGCCAGCACGGCGTCGCGTTCGGTATCGCCCAAAGCCACCGCGGTCTCCACGATGGCGTGCCGCTTCTCCAGTTCGAGCCGCAGCATGCGCTGATACGCCTCCAGCGTCGCAAGGTAGTGCCGGGGCTTGGCCTTGATGACTGCGGTGGCGATGCGGCGGGAGGCCTCCGGATCGATCCTGCCATCCTTCATGCTGAGGCGGAGCAGTTGCCGGGCGGTGCGGAGGGCTTCTTTGCTGACTTTCATCGCGTGTCGGAAACGTGAACGGGACAATCCGCTCAGTTGTTGGCAATCTGGGAAAGAGAATCCTTGTTGAGGCGGGCGTGGTCCTCGGGAGTGAGCACCTTGCCGGTGGCCTTGGCAGTGGCATCGAGGACGAGACGACCGAAATCGCGCTTCAGTTCGCCAAGGATCCGGTTGCGTTCCATTTCGCTGGCTTCCCGTGCCTTCGTCACGATGCTGCCAGCCTCGGCCGTGGCCTTCTGGCGCTCGGCTTCGCCAGCCGAAGCGGCGGATTCCCGCGCTTCCTTGATCATGCGGTCGGCTTCCGTATTGGCCTTGGCGAGGATGTCGGCAGCCTGCGATTCGGAACTCGCGAGGTTTTCGCGGATCTTCTTGAGGTTGTCTTCGCCCTCGGCAATGCGGCGGCGGCGTTCCTCGAGGAGGGACGTGACCGGACCAAAGGCGTACTTGGAAAGAATCGCATAAACGATGCCGAACACCAGCATCTGCGCGATGATGTTCGGGGTGTCGATGCCGAGTTTGTGGAAGATCTCAAGCATGGGAAGAGCAGCCGGATTGGCGGAAGAAAAGGGTGCGGGAAAAAACGGTCGGAGAGAAGCGGCCGGGACCGGCAACCGCCCGCGCGGTTGCCGGTCCGCGGCGGAAAGGGATCAGCGGCCCTGAAGCGCGAGAATGAACGCGTAAATCGCGATGGCTTCAGCGAGCGCCATGCCGATAATGGCGATGACGAGGATGTTGCCGAACGCTCCTGGGTTGCGTCCGACGGCCTGCGCTGCCGCGAAGCCAACGAGGCCGATCGCAATACCGGCGCCGGCACCCGCCACCCCGAGGGTGAAGGAACCGTTCAGATTGGAAGCCTTGGCGACTTCAGTGGCGTTGGCGGCAGTTTCCTGCAGCATGGAGATGAGGTCCATTGTCATTGTTTTGTCTTTGCTTTGGTGTTGTTCTTGTGTGGCGTGCTGCCGCCCGCAGACGGGCCACGGTCCCGGCAGCAGAAGTGTCTGGAATTCAATGGTGGGCCTCGTCCCCATGCTCTTCCTCGTGCGTGGTCGAGAGCTTGATGAAGACGGCGTTCAGAAGGGCAAAGACCATGCCCTGCAGCACACCGACAAGGATCTCGAGGAAGAAGAACGGAATCCGCAGCACCACGCTGCAGATGAAATCGACTGCCGGAATCCCGGTGTGCACCAGCGTGGCCATCGTGTGCAGCAGATTTTCCCCGGCGAAAACGTTCCCGTACAAACGCAGCGACAGCGTCATCGGACGGAACATGATCGAAATGACCTCGATGACACCCACCACAAGGAAGATCGGCATCAGGCCGTACTTGATGGCTCCCTTGAGTCCTCCCTTCGGGCCGAAGGTGTGATTCAGAAACCCGCCCACTCCGAGTTCGCGGATGGTGATCACAAACCACGCCACCAGGGAAATCAGGGCGATGGCGATCGTCATGTTCATGTCGGCCGTGGCCGGACGGAGCAGCGGCACCGCGCTGTGGTCCTTGCCGAGCAGAAAAATCGATCCGACCCCGGGGAGCAGACCGAACCAGTTCGAGATGGTCACGAAGAGAAAAATGGTGGCCAGCAATGGGAAGGCCTGCGGTGCAATCTTCGGTCCGACAATGTTCTCCACCTGCTGGTAGAGGAATTCGATCACCACCTCCACGAAATTCTGCTTCCGGCCCGGAATGCTCTGCGCGTTCCGCATCGCTCCCCGCACAAACCAGAGAATCAGACCTACGACCAGCAACCCAACGAAGAGAGAATTCGTAAAGTAAGACAGAATCGATGAATTCCCGAGCAGCGATTTCGCAGCAGCGTCAACTCCGTGATGGGCTCCGTGACCACCGCCGTGGGAATCTCCATGCGCAGCAGCGGCGTCGGAGAGGACCGTGATGAGGGATGCGAAGAAGGCAGGTTCAGCCGTCATGACTCAGAAAAGGAGATCTCCGGAGGACGGGCACGGGGAGCGCCGCAGATCATTCCGGGGAAGGTCCGGCGGTTTTATGCCATCGGGACAAACCGCGCAAGGCCTATTTGTGAAATTTTTCACAAGCGGCTGAAAGGCTTGAAAAATCAAGGATTCCCCGCGGTTCCCGCCTCCGGCTTTTACGGTAATTGCGAGGATCGCGGCACGGCCGCCGGAACCAGGCCAATCCACCAATGCCAGCCTCAGGGATCCGCTCCGGAATTGCCCCCGGAATCCGCCGCCGCCACGAAAGCGGCGAGGTCGTGCGGCAGGGGAGCACGCCACTCCATGAACGGAGCCTCATCCACCAGCGAGAGGAAGGACGAATGGAGTGCGTGGCGGGGCAGCAGGAGGGCGGCGGCGGCCTCGGGTGTCCAGCCATTCTCGATCTGCCGCAGGTACCATTGCGGAGACGGACCGTAGAGTTTGTCGCCAACCAGGGGGAAACCCGCATGCGCGAGGTGAACCCGGATCTGGTGCATCCGGCCGGTGTGAGGCGTGGCCGCAAGGATGCTGAAGCGCGCGCCATTGCTGGTCTCGCAGGCGAAGCGCCGGACAACCCGGCACGAGGTGAGGCAGGGTGCGCCTTCGGGGTGGACGGCCTGCATGAGGTAGATGTCCGACTCCATGACGTCGCCACGGCGGAGGATCGGCGCGTCGATTTCGAGGGTGTCCCACTCTGGCCAGCCCCACACGATGGCGGTGTATTGCTTCTGTATCTGCCGCCGCATCATGGCCTTGTGCAGCCGGCGGGCCGCATCGCGGTGCTTGGCCACAAGGGTCAGTCCGCTGGTTTCCCGGTCGAGCCGGTTGATGATGGAAAGGTGATCGCCGTTGACGAGATCGCAGGCGAGCAGAGCGCGCAGTCCGTGCCACAGGGTCGGTGGCCCGCCTGGCTTGGACGGATGCACCTGCAGCGGAGCCGGCTTGTCCACGACAATCCAGTCGGCGTTCTCATCGATCACCCCGAAATCAAAGACATCGCAGGGACCGTTCGGCTTCACGGCGACGGCTTTTTCCGGCGGGCCGTTTCGGCCCGTTCCCGGTACTTGTCGCGCTCGGCCCGGAGGCGGGCGACCTTGAGTTTCTGGAACACATCGGCCTCGCGCAGCAGGGGGCGCGCCGCCGCAAGGAATGCGATGGCCTCGGCTGCGGCGGAATCGTCAAGACCAGTCTCCAGCAGCAACTGCATCGCAAAATGCCGGTGCGCCTGCGAGGGCACCGCAAGGGCTGCCCGCGCCATGGCCAGCCGCGCCGCCGCATTCCCGCCGGAAAGGCCCGTGACCGCTTCGATGGCATCAGGCCGTTCAAAATGTCGGAGAATGACCGACTGCTCCATGGCAATGGCCGCAAGGCGTCCGGGTGTCACCGCCGACAGATTGCCTTGACCGGAAAGCCGGCGGTAGGCCGTCACCTTGTCCGGAAGCAGATGGAATGATCCGTCCAGTGCCAGCCGCACCCAGAGGTCAAAATCGGGCAGAAACTGGAAAGCCGGCCGCTCCGGGCCGATGCGCGCATACATTTCCGGGCGGTACATGACTGAGGACCAGCACAGGCAGTTTCCTCCCGTGAAGAACTGCCGCAGCCATGCTTCCCGGCTCTGGTCCTGCTGCGCAAAAACGCCGTGAAACGGATCGGCCGGGTCCAGCGGCTCGCCGCTTTCCCCGATCAGCTGAACGCCGCCGAAAACCGCGTCGGCATCAGGATGCGCATCGAGCCAGTCGGCCTGCCGCCCGAGACGTCCCGGCAGCGCGAGGTCGTCACTTTCCAGAATGGCGAAATACTTTCCCCGGGCATGGCGGACGCAACTGCGCACCGCCGCCGTTCCGCCCAGATTCACCGGATGCCTCACCAGACGGACCCGGTCATCGGAAGCCGCCAGTTCCGCCACGATATCGGCCGATCCATCGGTGGAGGCGTCGTCGCAGACCACCACCTCAAGGTCGCGGAGCGACTGCTGGAGGATGCTCCCGATGGCCTGCCCGATGAAGCGGCGGCAATTGAAGAGGGTGGTGAGAACCGAAACGCGCGGCGCCATGGGGCACTGGTGAGTGATCCCCTGCGCCGGAGCAACCGCACAGCGGAAGTCTCCTCCGCGGCGTCGCTATTTCTTTTGCCATGCGGCTCCGGCTGGGTTCCAGTGACTGGCGATGGCTACTGAAAACCGGCT
>JBIICE010000095.1:0-15238 GCA_044239025.1 Verrucomicrobiales bacterium | reverse complement strand
AATCTGGTGGAGGCGAACCGTGCGGGGATGATGATGGAGCAGGGCATTGGGAATCAGACGGAAGGTTTCGCCGGGCGGAAGCGTACCGAGGCGGAATGACCGCCGCTGTAGGGGGCTCCCAGTCTCGGAGTGGACGGCAATACCGAGAGCACGAGAGGAGTGCGGGCGGCTTGGCGTCGTTGTCTGGCGTGCCACCAGAGGGCGCCGAGTCCGATGGCGAGGAACTGGCCGATGACGGCGGCGAGCCACCACCGGGCGGAACCCGTGTTTGGGGAGAGGAGCGGTGCCTGGGGGCCCGGTTCCGGTGGGCGTGGGGTATTGAGTTCCCGTGTGAGGTGGAGGAGAAAGCGGGAAGCGACCGCGTCCGGACCGGTGACCGCGCTGGCAGCGGCGGCGCAGGCAGCCACGGAGACCGTGAGTTGTGGTGGATTCCAGCGTGCGGCAGCGGCTTCCGATGGATGGAGTTGGGTTTGCCCGGGGGCTCCAATGGGCAGGACGGCAGCGACGGCGGCCCGGTCTCCGTAGGTGTTCCGGAGCCATGGCGCCGGGTCCCACGCTTCCGGAAGTCGCATGGACTCGGGAAGCACGAGGCAGTGGACGGGGGTGCCGGACGTTCCGGTTGCTCCCGCGAGCAGCGATTCGAGATGGGCTCTGGTGATGCTGCCAAGGGTGCCAAAGGGGTCGGCGACGTATCGGTCCCGGTTCCATGGGGAGGGGGAATCGTCCGTGTTCCCGCTGATGGTGGACGCAGGAGTGGGGTCCGGGGTGGAAGGATTGGCAGATTCCGCCGGGAGTGGTGGGGTGGCGGGCCAGAGTTGCGGCGGGAAGAGGCTTCCCGAGTTGGGAGGGCTTTCGCTGGGGAGGGTCAATGGATCCGTCCGGCCCGGAAGGATGTGGAGAAGTCCGCCGGTTTCGTCCGGATCAGAAAGTTGCGGTGCCGGGGTATCGGGGGCGGGATGGGGGATTTCCGACTGGGCGGGGGCGAGACCCGTGCCCAGGATCCATGCGGCCGCGGCGGATGAACAGCGAAGCAGCTTCACGGCTTATGCTGGGGAGGGGCGGGCAGGCGGTGTCGGCGGATTCTCGGCAGATTGGCGAGGGGAGTGGGCGCTGGGCCGCGTGACATGTTGGGGCTGAGGCTGCCCGACTGGGAAGCCGCCGTGGCGAGGTGCGCGCCCAGCGATGACAGGACTGAGAGGACGGCTTTGAGCCACTGGGCTGTGGCGAGTTGTGGCAAGGTGGCCTGGAGTGCTGAGTTGAGGACGGGCTCGGGGAGCCAGGCTTCCAGGGCATAGCCGGTCACGGCGGCGAATTCGCCCCCTGCGGGGTCGAGGACCATGAGGAGTCCACAGTCATTTGGCCGGGAGAGATCGACGCCCGGCAGGGCCGCCCTGTTGAGCAGCCAGGTTCCGAAGGTGCGGGCACTGGCGGGAGCGGGAATGGGTCCGGCGTAGACCGCCGCAAAGTAGCCGGGGAATCGGTTTTCCCAGGCGTTGATGGCGGCGGACAGACGGGAGATATTCTCCGTGGAGAAGCAGGATGCTTCGTCGTGGATGCGTTCGAGAATGACTTCCTCGGCCCCGAGGAGACCGTCGAGAGTGGCCAGGGAGAATCCGCAGTGGAAGCAGCGGGGACAACCGTCCGGCAGGGCATGCAGGCAGTTGGGACACTGGTGAGCGGAGCTGGCCATGAAGGGGCGCACTGGGGCGGAAAATCCCCATTACGTTGCCCCATGGATGCGGCGGAGTCAATCTCCGCGGGAGGTCAGTTTTCGAGCACCTTGCGGCCGTCCGTGATGTGGAAGACGCGGTCGGTCCACAGAACGTTCTGCGGCCATTCCGGGGCGGTGGCGTCGTTCAGGCGGGGGATGTTTTTCCCGATGGTGAGGTCCTCCGGCTGATTGGGGGCGATATTGATCGGCGTGCCGAGGGGAACGAGTTCCCAGAATTTGGGGGCAACGTTCCAGGGGAGGCGGACGCAGCCATGGGATTTGTTGACGGCGTGCACCCAGCCTCCGTGGAATCCGTATCCGGGGCGGAATTCGACCCAGAAGGGCATGGGGTATTTACCGTAGCTCATGGACCGCTTGTTGCGGATGCGGGCGTAGGCGCGGTGATTGCCGAGAGGGGTGCCGTGGCCGGGGGCTCCGAAGTTGGCTGGGGAGACGAGCAGGGGTTTGTCGCCTTCGAGGACGTAGACGGCGCGGTGATTCACCGAGGCCTTCACGCGGACGTTTTTCGGATTGGTGGGGCGGTAGGCAGGGACGTCGAAGGTGCGTCCATCAGCTGAGCGGCTGGAGATTTTCTTTGCCGGGGCCGCACAGCTGGAGAACGTGAGAGAGGCCATTCCGGCGATGGCGGTGGCTACGAAGGGACGGAAGAGGTTGAGGAACTTCATCGGTGGGAGGCATACGCGTGGAGGAGTGGTGGGAAAGAGCAAAATCCGCGTGATTGCGGTCGGCGTTCAGGGTGGGGCATCCGGCGGGGGGACGGGCTGCGTTACTCAGCGTGGTGAATCCTGGTCAAATCTGTGGTGGTGCTTCCTGAAACTCTTCCGGTGATGCTTCTGTCGCGCTGCAATCTGATGCCGCACGGTATGTTGCCACTGTTCATCTTCGAGCCCCGCTACCGGGAACTGCTGCAGCATGCGCTGCTGATGGACCGGATGATCTGTGTGGGTTTTCTTTCGGGTGATGAGGAACGGGACGACGGGATTGATGCCTACAGTACTGCCGGGCTCGTGAGGGCCTGCATCGGGCACGAGGATGGCTCGGCGCATCTGGTGCTTCAGGGAATGAAGCGGGTGCGTCTGAAATCGTGGACGCAGCGCGAGCCGTTCCGACTTGCCGAGGTGGTGCCGCTGCAGACGAGGGTGGAGGATGAGGGGGAAGTGGTGGAGTTGAGTGCCTTGCTCATGGAGCGGGCGTCGGAGGTGCTGCGTCGAGGAGGTGCTGCGGAGATGGCGGAGCGGGTGGGGTCCATCGAGGATCCGGAGATGCTTGCTGATTTTGTGGCGGCGAATTTTCTCGGTGATGCGTCGCTGCGGCAGCCGCTGCTGGGGATGAGCGTGCTGGATGAGCGACTGCGGTATCTGCTGGAAGTGTTTCAGGGAGAGGTGTAGCGCAGATGGATGGAGCGAGGACCACAGGAAGGACTGGCGCGGTTGACGCCGATGTCGGAGTCGCACGATCCGGAGCAGGTGTTGCGGCGGTGGCGTGCGGTGGCTCGGCGCACGGGGATGCGGGTGAGTGAACTTGGGGTGACCGGCTGTGGGCCGGTGCTGGGGCTGGAGAGCAGGGGCACCGATGGACCGTGGCTGTATCTATCAGCCGGGGTGCATGGGGATGAGGCGGCGGCGGTGGCCGGGCTGCTGGGCTGGGCGGAACAGCATCCGGATTTTTTCAGGGAACATGCGGTGACGGTGGTGCCTCTATTCAATCCGGCGGGGCTTGCGGCGAACACCCGGGTGGATGAGCTGGGCAGGGATCTGAACCGGTGCTTTCACTGCAGTGACGATGCCCTGATGGCGTCGTGGCGGCAGTTGATCGGTGACCGACGGTATGCGGCGGCGGTGTGTCTGCACGAGGACTATGATGCGGCGGGATGCTACTGTTATGAGTTGAACCGGAATGCCGGGCTGCGGCTCGCTGATCGGCTGCTGAACGGGGTGGAGTCGTGGCTGCCGCGGGACTTGCGGCGGACCATTGATGGGCGGAGGGCGCATCGTGGGGTCATTCAGCGGCGGCGGGTGCCGCCCTTGCCTGGGCAGCCCGAGGCGGTGGCCCTGTATGAGGCGGGAGTGCCGGTGACGTTGACGTTCGAGTCGCCCTCCGAGGCAGCCTTTGAGCAGCGGCTCATGGCTCAGGCGGCATTTGTGGATGGGGTGGCCGGTTGGTTCCGTCGGCTGGTTCGGGTGGAGGTGCCCGCTGGACAGCGAGGGCAGGAGTGCCATGGCATGGAGTGATGGAACTGACGGAGAAATGGCTCATGGAGATGGGTGGCTGGCAGGCCATGAAGGCTGCGCGGAGCCTGTGGCAGGCAGGGGCCGTGCAGGAGGTTTCGCATGAGAACGGGTTGCTGCGCGGTGTGGTGCGCAGTGGCGGCAAGGGGTTGGCTTGCGGGCTCAGGATCCGGGGGCGGACCGATGTGGATAATCTCTGCACCTGTTTTCTGGCGCGGCGCGACGGGAGGATCTGCGAGCATTCACTGGCGGCCGGATTGGGGTGGATTCACCGGGCTGCGGGCGCAGGCAGGGCCGGGGTGGCGAAAGCCCTTCCCGTTCCGGTGACCCGGCCGGAAGTGGTGAGTGCGCCCGGACCGCTGCGGTTTCAGTTTGCGGCAGGTTTCATGGAAGGATTGAAGCGGGGCAAGCTATCGGTTTCGGTGCAGTCCGGGGATGGAAGCGTGGACAGTGACGTGTCCTTTCTGGGGTGGCTGGCGAGGCTGCAGCAGCGGTCAGTTCCGCCGCATGTGATGCTCGGGACGCCCCGGGAGGTGGAGGGCCTGCTGGCGGTGCTGGCGGGTCATCCCCGGGTGGTGCTGCGTCAGGGCAAGGTGGAAGTCCCGATGGAAGTAGGGGCGGATCCGTTCCGCCTTTTGCTGCGGCTGCGTTGCGGGGCCAAGGATGAGGCCGTGCTGCAGGCAGAGTTGCCAGCAGGTCTGGAAGTGGCCGCTGCGGCCAGTCCGGGAGCGAGCGGCTGGGTCTGGGATCCGGTGGCGGTGAGGCTGCGGCCACTGCAGATACCGCCCGCTTTTGCCGAACTGGCCTCGTTCCGCGCGGTAGTGAAGCCAAGGCGCTGGCTGGCAGGGATGCTGAGCGAACTTCAGGAGTGGTTTGCCGTGGACGTGGCGGGCAGTGATGCGGAACTGCTCGCGCTGCGGCTCGAACCGGCCGAGCCCGCCTTTGCACTGAGCCTTGAGGGGTCGTTGGAGCGCCTCGCAGCCCGACTGGTGTGCCGCTATGAGGGGGTCGCCGGGGCGATGGAACCGGGAAGCACCGGCGGGGCAGGCTTTCCGGTGGCGTCTCCGGATCACTCAGGCGTGTTTCTGGCGAGAAATGCGGCAGCCGAGCAGGCCGCCCTGCGCTGGCTGGAGCGCAGTGGATTCACCGAGGTGATCGGGAACGAGCGGATTCTCCGGGGAGAGGCTGCCGTCCTGCAGTTCATGGCGGGAGAACTGGAGCGGATGAAGCGGGAGTGGAAAGTGGAGTTCGGGACGCGTTTCGGGGCGGTGTCAGCCGGGGTGGAGCGGGTCGTGCCCGATTGGCAGCCGGTGGGGAGTGGGCAGGACTGGCTGGCGTTTGACCTTCGGTTCGTGTCGTCCGGCGGGGCGGTTTTCGACCGCGCGGAGATCGCGCGCATGCTCGCGACCGGGACCGGACACCGGAAGCTGCCCGGCGGGAGGACCGCAGTGATCAGTCTGGGGGATGCGGCGGATTTCAATGAAGTGCTGCGGGATGTGCAGCCCGAGCAGGCGTCGGGGCATTTCCGCGTCCGGAAGTCGCAGCTCGACTACCTGGGGCAGAGCTTCGGCCGGCCACTGGAGGGCGCGGCAGTGAAGCCTTGGAAGATGGAGGAGCATGTGCCTCCGGATTTGCAGGGGATGCTGCGGGACTATCAGAAAATTGGTGTGCAGTGGCTGCTGGATCAGGCTGCGGCCGGCTTCGGGGGGATTCTGGCCGATGAGATGGGTCTTGGGAAGACCCTGCAGAGTCTGGCGATGCTGGCAGCCTTGTGGAAGCGGTATCCGGATCGGCCCTCGCTGGTGGTCTGTCCAAAGTCGCTGCTGGGGAACTGGCAGGCGGAAGCGGCGCGGTTTGTGCCCGGGCTTCCGGTGGTGTGTCTTCATGGGGCTGGAAGGGCCGGTCGGTTCGGCGACGTGGCCGGGGCGGCCATTGTCCTGACAAGTTATCAGCTGCTCGCACGGGATGCGGCGCAGCATCACGGGGTGGAATGGTCGGCAGTGGTGCTGGACGAGGCTGGGTTCATCCGGAATCCGGATACCCAGGCAGCCCGGGCGGCGCATCGGCTGCGGGCCGGTGTGCGGATGGCGCTGACGGGGACGCCGGTGGAGAACAGCGTGCGGGATCTTTGGTCGATCATGCAGTTTGCGCGGCCGGGGTATCTTGGTCCAAGGGAAGACTTCCGTGAGCGGTACGAGCTGCCGTTGGCGGCCGGCGGGGCCTCCGCAGTGATGCGCCGGCTGCGCCGCCGCATGGCACCGTGTCTGCTGCGGCGGCTCAAGCAGGATGTGGCCCGGGATCTGCCATCGAAGATCGAAACGGTGCTGCGCTGCGAACTGGGATCCGGTCAGCGGGAACTTTACGGGGGCCTGCTGCGGGAGGGCGCTTCCAGGGTCATGGCAGCGGAGCATGCGCTTCAGAAAGGACAGGCGAGGGTGCACATGCTGACGGCGCTGCTGCGGCTGCGCCAGGCCTGCTGCGACCCGCGGCTGCTGCCGGGTGACGGAGCGAAAGCGTCCGGGCTGGTGTCCGCAAAAATGGAGGCGCTGGCGGGCTTGCTCGAAGAGATCCGCGATGGTGGACATGCCGTCCTGATTTTCAGTGCGTTCGCATCGATGCTGGATCTGCTGGAGGAAACCGTCCGGTCGGCTGGGATGGAATTCTGCCGGCTGGATGGTCGGACCGTCGACCGGGCTGGTTGTGTGGAATCGTTCCAGCGCGATCCAGCCAAGCGGGTCTTTCTGATCAGCCTGAAGGCCGGAGGCTATGGACTGAACCTGACGAAGGCCGATACCGTGATTCACTTCGATCCCTGGTGGAATCCTGCGGTCGAGGCGCAGGCGACCGACCGGGCCCACCGGATCGGGCAGAGTCGGCCAGTGACTGTGTACAAGCTGATTACGGTGGGTACGGTCGAGGAGAAGATTCTGGCTCTGCAGGCCAGGAAGCGGGGGCTCATGGAAGCAGCCATTGATGATGAGGTGCCGGTGATGGACGGGTTGAGCGATGACGACCTGCGGGGACTCCTGACCGAATTGATGCCGGGATGAGGATTCCTCCCTTGCGCAGGCTGCGATGTGTGGTAAGAAAGCGGCGGTAGTCTGTCACCGGCACGCCTCAGAGGCTTTTTTCTGGGTGTTTATCGACCTGTTCGAAAGTGATGTCCGCCAGGTCGAATCGCGGAGGCCAAATTGATCCGCGTAACAAAAAAACTGAGAAAATAGCTATGAAAATGTATGTTGGTAATCTGTCGTTCGACGCCACCGAGGCGGATCTTCGTGAACTCTTCGGTCAGTACGGACCGGTGACGGAAGCGGCTGTGGTGATGGACCGCATGACGGGCCGTCCCCGCGGATTTGCTTTCGTGACGATGGGCACGAAAGAGGCCATGGAAGCTGCGATTCACGAACTGAACGACAAGGAATTCATGGGCCGACCACTGGCCGTCAATGAGGCTCGTCCGAAGGAAGAGCGTCCGTACGGTGGTGGCGGCGGCGGCGGCGGTGGCCGTGGTGGTTACGGCGGCGGTGGTGGCGGCGGCGGTGGCCGTGGCGGCGACTGGAAGCGCAGCGGCGGTGGTGGCGGCGGCGGCGGCGGTGGCCGTGGCGGCGACTGGAAGCGCGGCGGCGGTGGCGGCGGTGGTGGTGGTGGCGGTGGCCGCTGGTAAGCAGTCCACGCCTGTGCCACAGCGCAGCTTGCTCTGCCTTTGAGCAATCAATCACAAAACGGAGAGGACCCTGGCGACAGGGTCCTCTTTCTTTTGCGGATGGCCTTGCCTTTGGTGGGCGAGGGGTAGTCTCAGTCCGTCAGTCCGTCGGGTGGGAGCCAGGGATGGAACTCCGGCGGGATGGGAGCAGTGAACTTGAGCGATTGGCCTGTGATTGGGTGGCGGAAGGCGAGCTTCCAGGCGTGGAGCATGAGCCGGCCGGTGGGTGTCTGGCGGTGCGGCCGGGCGTAGGTGGCGTCGCCGAGAAGGGGGTGACCGAGGTGGCGCAGGTGGACGCGGATCTGGTGAGTCCGGCCGGTGTGGAGCGTGCAGCGCACGAGGGCATCGGTGCCGGTGGTGTGTTCGACGAGGTAGTCCGTGACGGATTCCTTCCCGGCGGAGGGACTGACGACAGCCATGCGGAGACGGTTGGCGGGGTCGCGTCCGATGTGGGTGTGGATGGTGCCTTGTCTGGGTGCGGGGGTTCCCTGAACTACGGCGAGGTAGATTTTACCCGTGGTGCGCTCGGCAAACTGGGAACTGAGATCGTGGTGGGCGGCATCGCTGCGGGCGACGACGAGGCAGCCACTGGTTTCCTTGTCGAGGCGGTGGACGATTCCGGGTCGGGCGACGCCGCCGATGCTGCTGAGAGCACCGAAGCGGTGCAGCAGGGCATTGACCACAGTACCCTCCTCGTTCCCGTGGGCCGGGTGCACGACCATGCCGGAGGCCTTGTTGAGGACGGCGAGATGTTCATCTTCGAAAAGGACATCGAGCGGCAAGTCCTGGGGAGACGCCTCCGCTGGCCGGTCCGGGGGAATTGATCCCGTGATGATGTCCCCCGGGTTGAGGGGCAGGCTCGGCTTGGCTGTCCGACCTCCGGCGAGGATGGCCCCATCGCGGAGGAGCGACTGGATACGTGCGCGGGAGAGCGCGGGGAGGCGGGCCGCGAGGAACTTGTCGAGACGCGTTCCGGCGTCGCATGGTTCCGCCGTGAGCGTGAACGGTTCCTCCATGGAGTCAGCGAGAGTAATTCAGAGCAGGGCGCGGATGAGTTTGCCCTTCCATCCTTCCGGCAGGGGAAAACTGGCACCGGTCTGCTGGAGGGCGAGGCGGAGCGCTTCCGTCATCCAGCGCTTGGAGGCATGAATTTCCGTGAGTTCCCCGGTATTGTCATGGTTCAGCTGGTAGCGGGCCGAGAACATGACAGGGTCGGTCTCTCCTGAAAGCGTGATGGTGGCGCTGATGCGGCGTTCATTGACATCGAGGCGGAAATCGGTGAGGCGGATCCAGTCGAGTCCGGCTGATTCGATTTTCGCCTGGATGGCTTTGAGAATGATGGCTTGCGGGGAGATCATGCGAGGAAGCGCTGGGTGAGGTCGCCGTAGGCATCGGTGCGGCGGTCGCGGAGGAAGGGCCACCATTCGCGCTGATTGCCGATGGCGTCTGTATCGATTTCTGCGAGGAGAATTTCCTCCTGATCGGTGGAGGCCTTGGCGACGAGTTCGCCCATCGGACCGGACACGAACGAGCGGCCCCAGAATTCGAGGCCCTGGCCCCCGGCCGGTGCTTCATGACCGATGCGGTTGACGGAGGCGACGTAGCATCCGTTGGCGACAGCGTGGCTGCGCTGGATGATTTCCCATGACTGGTGCTGTTTTTCGCCGAGTTCGGCTTTTTCGGATGGCATCCAGCCGATGGCGGTGGGGTAGAAGAGGACTCCGGCTCCGTGCATGGCGGTGAGGCGGGCACCTTCGGGGTACCATTGGTCCCAGCAGATGAGGACGCCGATGCGCCCGACGGCGGTGTCCCAGGCGCGGAAGCCCCGGTCGCCCGGGGCGAAGTAGTATTTTTCCTCGAATTGCGGGTCGTGGGGGATATGCATTTTCCGGTAGGTACCGAGCAGGGAGCCATCGTCATTGATGACGCAGCAGGAATTGAAGTAGAGGCCCGGGGCCGCTTTTTCGAAGACGGGGAGGAGGATGACGATCTTGAGTTTCCGAGCCAGTCTGCAGAAGCGGTCCGTGAGTGGTCCGGGGATGGATTCGGCGAGTTTGAACCATTCCGGGTTGAGGTTCTGGCAGAAGTAGAGTGACGCAAAGAGTTCCTGGAGACAGACGATGCGGGCACCCTGTCTGGCGGCCCTCGTGATGAACGTTTCCGCTTTCCGGATGTTGTCGGGCACGCGGGCTGAGCAGCGCATCTGAATGAGGCCGAGAAGATAGGAAGAGGAGCGGGGACGAGAGCGGGAGGGCATGTTGGCAGGCACGATGGATGCAGCCGGGCGCTGCGCAAAAGTGAAGTTTGCCGTTTCCCGGTGGGTGATTTCCGTGGAGTGGGGTGGTGATGGAAGTGCAGCCGGGAACGCTTTACGTGATTGGAACGCCGATTGGCAATCTGGCCGATGTGACCGAGCGGGCGCGGACGTGTCTCGGGCTGGTGGACCGGATTGCCTGTGAGGACACGAGGCATTCCGGGATTCTGCTGCAGCATCTCGGGGTGAGAAAGCCGCTTGTGAGTCTGCATGAGCACAATGAAGCGGCGCGGTCGGCGGAACTGGTTGAGGTGCTGCGGGGCGGTGGCACCGCGGCGTATATTTCCGATGCGGGGATGCCAGGGGTTTCCGATCCCGGGCAGCGTTTGGTGAATGCGTGCCGCCGGGCGGGGCTCCGGGTGGAGGTGGTGCCGGGGCCAAGTGCGGTGCTTACGGCCCTCGTGGGCAGTGGATTTCCTGCGGATGCGTTCATGTTCGCCGGGTTTCTTCCCGTGAAGAGCGGGCAGCGGGGGCGAGCCCTCGAGGCGGCACTCGGGCGGGAGGAGACGACCGTATTCTTTGAGAGTCCTCACCGCATCGAGGGAACGCTGACCATGCTGGCGGAACGGGCTCCGGAACGGCTCATCTGTGTGGCCCGGGAACTGACGAAGAAATTCGAAGAATTCCGCCGGGGAACGGCGGTGGCGGTGGCGGCTCATTTCCGGGATCATCCGGCGCGTGGAGAAATCTGTCTGGTGGTGAGCGGGACCGATCTTCCGAAATGGGCGGCGTGGGGTGGTGGAGAGGAGGGGGGGGTGTGACCGATGGAGGAACGAGTCGGGCCGCGCGCCTCTTCAAGGCTGGAGTGGGGGCGTTTCTCGTGGTGCTGGGCGCAGGGGTGACGGCGCTGCTCTTTGTGCCGTACCGTCGGGCGATGGAGACTCGGTCCTGGACCTCGGTTCCCTGCGTGGTGACGCGCAGCGAATTGCAATTGCGGCAGCTGGGAGGGGCTCAGGAGTGGCGCGTGCTGCTTGGGTACGAGTATGAATGGAAAGGTGCGAAGCTGGGTGGCACGCGGTGGCGGCGGGTGTCGTTTCTCGAGGGAGGCGATGCGGAAGTATCGCGCAAGTCAGCGCATCGCGGCGTCGCGGAATCGCTTGCGGCGAAGTATCCGGTGGGTTTGCGGACGCAGTGCCATGTGAACCCTGGTGAGCCCTCTGATGCCGTGCTGGAGCATCATACGAAGGCACCGATCTACACTCTCTGGTGGCCCTTGCTGTTTGCGGCGGGCGGGGCTGGCATTCTGTGGTCGGCCTTCCGTCGGCCGGGGGAACTGGTTCAGCGGAATTCCGGGCTTTCGACGTAGGCCGTCCATGCCTTTTCGAGGGCGGCGGTGTCATCCAGTCCGTAGAATTTGGCGATGTCGTCCGGTTCCGGGATCTGGTTGGAAGTGCTGATGCGTTCGCAGAGTTTATTGAAGGCCGAGAGCTTTTCCTGCGAACTCTGGAGGAATCGTGCGAACGAGTAGGCGGTTACGGTGGCCAGTTCGTCCGCGTTTTCGGTATCGCGCTTGAAGAGGTCGCCGATGCTGGTTTTGGCGTCGCCCTTCTTGACCATTTTCTTGAATTCCGAGGCCCAGTTCTTGGCATCCTTGAAACCGCCGACGCCCGAGACATCGTTGCCCGTGCCGGTGGCGCGGAGGATACTGGTTTCCGAGCGGCCCGTGAGGAGGATTTCCTTGTAGTAGGCGTGTCCGGTGAAGATGGCATACGAACCTTCGGCACCGATGCCGGAGACACCTCCCGCCTGGAGCTGGAGCATGTCCGAGGAGAGGCAATGGGTGCGGAAGGGAATCCAGACACCCTTGATGAAACTTGGTTTGGCCTTGCCGCCGTAGGCACTGCGTTCGAACGCGCGGAAGACGCGGAGGCGGGCGTGGACGCCGTTGTCATCGGCGACTTTGGCGGGGAGGTAGATATTCCCCGAGGCGCTTTTTGGCCATGTGGCCCGGGTTTTGGCGGCCTGATCCTTGTCGCCCGACTCACTGATCATGTCGGCGAACCAGCTGCCGGCGTCCTCGTAGGCTTCTTCGTCATTGACGAGCATGATGGCCATGCGGCGGTCCTTCCATTTCTGTGGGAAAGTGCTGTGGAAGAAGGCCGTGTCGAGCCAGAGACGTTCCGCGAGTTCCGCGACGTCCATGGGGTCGACGGGTTTCATGTAGAGCACCTTGAAGTGAGGGGTTTCGCAGACGTTGTAGGAACGTTCGTTGACCTTGAAGAGTCCCGCGTTGCGGTTGTAGCCCTTGGTGTCGAGTTTGGCGTCCTTGGCCGGGTTGGGGAGCTTGGGCTTCGGTCCGGTGGGGGACGATCCGCCGAGGCTGCGCGTTTTGTCTTCCGGGGCGAATTCGTTGATGTAGTCCTGATCGGCGAAGCTGAGGGAATTCATGCCGACCTTGAGGACGCGACCGTCCTTGTCACGGAGTTCGACGTCGTTGCCGAGGCGGCGGAGGAGTTCGGCTTCGATCATGCGGCCGTCGATGCTGATCCACGTGCGGGGTTCCGCAGCGGTGGATGGAAGCAGGGAGGCAAGGAGGAGGGCAACGGCGGAGCCTCTGGCGAGCAGGGAGAGAATCGTTCTCGGCTTCATGGTTTGGCGGTAATAAGCGTGCCCATTGGGGAAATGTCCATGATGAAATGGAGTCGGTCCTGCGGGAAAGGGGAGCCGGGGATGCGGGCCGGAAAAACGGCCCGGTGGGATTCAGGGAGCGTATGAGTAATGAATACGGCATCCGTGCGGCAGGGTCCACCCCTTTATGGACATCTGCCGGTGCGAAGCCCCCACCCAAGCTGCATGCCTGCGATTCTACTGGCGATCCCGTGTTACCGTGAGAGGGAGAGGCTTCCGTCGTTTCTGCCGGGGCTGGCGGAGGCGCTTGCGGAATCGGGGCTGGCGGTGCGGATCCGGGCGGTGGACGACGGTTCCGGCGAGGCCGAGCGGGAGTGGCTGGCGGCCTACAGTGATGAGCAGCGGCGGCGGTATGGGAATGTGGATCCGGCGCAACTGAATCCCGTGAATCTGGGCAAGGGTGGAGCGGTTTATTCGGCGTGGGATCGTCCGGAGGGGGCGGAAGTCCTTGCGTTCGTGGATGCGGACGGGGCGGTGCCGCCGCGGGAAGTGGTGAGGTTGCTGCGGGAGGCAGGGGAACACGCCGGGGAAGCCGTCTTTGCCGTGCGCACCGGTGAAGCAGGCACGACCGTCCGGAGAGACCTGCGGCGGAAAGTGGCGGGGCAGGTGTTCCGGTGGATTGTGCGGTGGCACTTCCGGTTTCCGCTGCCGGACACGCAATGCGGCTGCAAGGCAGTTCCCTCTGCAGCCTTTGCGGCATTCCGGGCGCAACTCACCGAGATGCGGTTCTCTTTCGATATCGAACTCGCATGGAATCTGCTGCGCGGCGGAACTGCGATCCGCTGCCTGCCGATCGACTGGACCGAGAGCCCGGGGAGCCGGCTGCAGCCAGGCAGTGCCCTTGCGATGTACCGGGGTGTGCGGCGACTGCGACGGAGGCTTGGTCCGTGGCGCGGCTGAAACGCGATGGAGAATCAGCGGTCGCTGGACTGGCTGAATCCGCGGATTTGCGCTTCCTTTCCCGCTCAGCGGATGTATGAGCCATCCGATGGAGAGTGCTGTGTGCCTGGTGGCTGCCACGGTCTTCAAAACCGTTGTTGCCAAGTGATCCTTGGCTTGGTCGGTTCGATTCCGGCCCTCTCCGCCAGATTTTCCGTGAGCGTCAGCCTTCCGCTGGGATGCTGAGGATTGTCGCCCGGTCGGGTGGCTACGCCACAGGTCCGTGGAGCCGTTCCCGGAAATTTCCGACTCTCACGAGATCGCGGCGGTGGTCGCAGTAGGTGATCCAGAGGGAATCGCCATCGACCCAGTAGACGGCATCCTGAAGAAAATCGAGTCCCAGGTTGCAGGCGGCCTGCCAGTCCATGGGAACCGCCCAGCTTGCTTCGGCATGACCCGTGACGGGTGAGAATCCGGTGAGCCGGATGGGTTTGAAGCCAGCGTCGTTGAGGTGACGGTGCAGGCGCTGGTCAGCTTCGTGGTTGCGTTCATCAGACCAGACTTCGTCGGTGGTGGCGAAGCCAGTGACGATGGCGAACTGGTCGGGCCATGAAGCGATGGTGGCATCGGTGCGGAAGTGCGTTTCGAAGTAGGCAGGCTGCATGGCGGAAGCGTGGCGGATGTCAGGACGGTTTGGAACTCCATTACTACCTGGGAAGGTGAAAATATCGGCGAGAAACCATGAGAATATTTTCGGGTGGTTTTGGTGTGGGCATGGACCAGGCGCGTCCCGTGGATGGAGCAGCCATGGCTCCGCCGGGTACATGGTCGTTTGGCCGCAGCGGCTGCCAGAGTGGATGCCTGGTATTCCGGGCGCTGAGCCTTGTTTGCCTTCCGTGGAGCCGGGCCGGGATCCGAACTGGCCGCGGAGGAACGCGAGCGGCGGCGGTCCGTCGGGGGCGTGAGATGGAAGCGGGCGCGGCCATGGGAGTGTGCCCTGGCAGGGGGCAATGGGGAAAGGATGCCTGCTGGTACGGAGAAGCGGAAAAGGAGCCGATGCAGGCGGTTTCCGTCAGATACCATGCAGCAGAGAGGGCTGGCACGCTTCCTGCGTAGGATGAATGGCAGCAGCTAACCGCACTCCTCCCATGCTTGAAAAGTACACACCCGGCGAATTCTATGATGAGATGTTTCAGGAACCCGGAGCCGTGCGGTCCCATTACCGCAGCGTGGCCGAGCGGCTGACTTCGGTGAATCAGGATGAATACGAGAAAAAGCAGGCGGCGGTGGAGCAGGCCTTCATGCGCCGCGGGGTGACCTTCACGGTGTACAGTGACGATCAGGGGACCGAGCGGATTTTTCCCTTTGATTGCGTGCCGAGGATCATCCCGGCGGACGAATGGGCGCAGATCGAGAAAGGTCTGATTCAGCGGCTTACCGCCCTGAATCTGTTTCTGCACGACATCTATCACGAGCAGCGGATTCTCCGGGAGAGGGTCATTCCTCCGCAGTATGTGATGAGCGCGAAGCATTTCCGCCGGGAGTTCATGCATTTCGAGGTACCGAAGAACATTTATGTGCATGTGTGCGGATCCGATCTGATCCGGGACCGCGATGGGCGGTACCTTGTGCTCGAGGACAACCTGCGCTGTCCTTCCGGGGCGAGTTACATGCTGGAAAACCGGGCGGCGCTGCGGCGTGCCTTTCCGGATCTGTTCCGGGCCGCGGGCGTGCGGCCGGTGGAGGGGTAT
>JBIICE010000028.1:0-27425 GCA_044239025.1 Verrucomicrobiales bacterium | reverse complement strand
TGCTGCTGACGCCGGGCGTCTATAATAGTGCGTACTTCGAGCATGCCTTTCTGGCGCGGCAGATGGGTATTCCGATTGTGGAGGGGAGAGATCTGGTGGTGCGGGACTATCGAGTGTACATGCGGACGACAGCGGGGCTTGTGCCGGTCGATGTCATTTACCGGAGAATCGACGATGACTTCCTTGATCCTTCCGTGTTCCGTTCCGATTCGCTGCTTGGGGTGCCGGGGCTGGTGAACGCCTGCCGGGCCGGCAATGTGACGCTGGCGAACAGCATCGGGACCGGGGTGGCAGACGACAAGGTGATTTACGCGTGGGTGCCGAAGATCATCCGTTATTATCTTGGAGAGGAACCGATCCTCGCGAACGTGGAAACCTATCTGGCGAGCGAGGCATCCGACCGCACCTACATCCTTGAGAATCTGGAGAAGCTCGTGGTGAAGTCGGCGAATGAGGCCGGGGGGTATGGCATGCTGATGGGGCCATGGGCGAGCCGGGCCGAGATCGAGGAATTCCGGGCACAGATCATGGCGAATCCCCGGAATTTCATTGCGCAGCCGCCGATTTCGCTGAGCCGTCATCCCACGTGGGTGAGCGAGGCCAGTGACTTCGAGGGACGGCACATTGATCTGCGGCCTTACATTCTGTACGGGGACAAAGTGACGGTGACGCCCGGGGGGTTGACGAGGGTTGCGCTGCGGAGGGATTCGCTCGTGGTGAACAGTTCGCAGGGGGGTGGCTCCAAGGATACCTGGGTCCTGGGCGAGCGGGCCGCCTGAGATCCGGACGAAAGGGAAGGAAGCAATCAGCAGGAAACGACTTATGGAACCGCGAGAGAAAATGGCGATGCATCGTCAGGCCAACGTGATGCTGTCGAGGGTGGCAGCATCGCTTTACTGGATGAGCCGGTACCTCGAGCGCGCGGAGAATCTGGCGCGGCTGCTGGATGTCAATCTGCAGCTGAGCGTGGACTTTGACCGGCAGGATGCGGAGTCCCTGCAGGAGCACTGGTTTCCAGTGCTGCGGTCGACCGGCAGCGAAGAAGCCTTCCGCAAGGTGTATCCGGCGGCCGACAGTGTGACCGTGCCCGAGTTCCTGACCTTCACCGCCGGGGAAGGGTGTTCCATCCGGTCGTGTGTGGCGGCGGCGCGGGAGAATGCGCGCCAGGTCCGCGATCAGATCTCCTTCGATATGTGGGAGGTACTCAATGACATGTGGCTGTTTCTGAAGGACGCGCCCGATGAGAGTATCCGCGGTGCGAATGCCCCGGGGTTTTATGAGCGGGTGAAGCGCTTTTCGCATCTTTTCCAGGGGCTCACCGATTCGACCTTCTCGCGGAACGAAGGGTATGAGTTCATTGAATTCGGGAAGTACCTCGAGCGTGCCGACAAGACGTCGCGGCTGCTTGACATCAAGTATCACATACTGCTGCCGACGCTGAATGACGTGGGCGGGGCGGTGGACACGCTGCAGTGGCAGGCCGTGCTGCGTTCGGCCAGTGCACTGGAGAGCTACCGCCGGTTCTATGTGCAGGAGATTGTGCCGTGGAAGGTAGCGGAATTCCTGCTGATGTCGGAGAGTTTTCCGCGGTCGGTGCGCTACTGTGTGGAGCGGTGTGACTACTTCATGCACCGGATTGCGGATATTCCTGCGAGCGAGTACCGGACGGCCGGGGAACGGAGGTTCGGGCGATTTGTGCAGAACCTGCGGTTTGCCTCGATTGATGAGATCATGGGAACCGGGCTGCACGAATACCTTGCCATGGTGCAGGGCGAGCTGGAGGCGGTGGGGGCGCATGTCTACGACAATTTCATGTACCATCCTCCCGTGGACATGGCGGCGGAGATCCGCCTTCATCAGCAGGAACAGCAGCAGCAGATCCGCTTGCATCAACAGCAGCAGCAGCAGCAACAGTAGCCGCAGTAAGGGAGCCCTGCCGCGGGGTTTCCATTCTCCTACCATCATGCCAGAGCTGCCAGACTCATCAACTCCGCCCCCCGGAAGCCAGCCCCTGCGTCTGCGGGTGCGTCATCTGACGCGGTATGACTATCATGGGGCGGTGACGGACAGCTACAATGACCTGCGGCTGTGTCCGGTGACCGATGGGCTGCAGCGCTGCGAGAGTTTCCGTCTGGAGGTGGCTCCGGCGACCGTGGTGAGTACCTACACCGATTTCTATCTGAACCGGGTGGATCATTTTGAGCTGCATGATCCGCATGATTTTCTGAGCATCGAGGCGCATTCTGTGGTGGAGACCTTTGTGGATCCGCGAGGGGCGGTCGGCGGGGAGTATCCGGCAGCGATGCTGGATGCGCCGTCGGTGACGGAGAACTACTTTGATTTTCTGACGGATTCCGAGTACGTCTCCCTGGAAGCAGAGCTGTGGCGTGAGGCGGTGGATGTGCTTCCTGCCGGGGTGACTGATCTGTGGCGGGATGCGGTGCGCCTGGGAGAGCATGTGAACGACACCTTCCGGTACGAGCCGCGGTCGACGCATGCGGGGACGAGGATGAGGGATGCGCTGCGGGAGCGGCGCGGGGTCTGTCAGGATTTCGCACATGTGCTGCTTGCCTTGTGCCGGAGTCAGGGCATCCCGGCGCGTTATGTCAGCGGGTATTTCTACAACGAGCAGCGCGAGGTGGGGGCGGTGGAGGCTTCGCATGCCTGGGTGGAGGTGTTTCTGCCGGGATTTGGGTGGAAGGGGTATGATCCGACGCACCGCCGCGAATCGGACACGCGCTACATCCGTCTGGCGGCTGGGCGTGACTATGCGGACATCCGTCCGGTATCCGGGACCTTCCGCGGGAAGGGGACGAGGGAACTGCTGGTGGAAGCCAGCATTGTGCTGCACCGGGAAGGTTGACGCGTCCGGGGGGGCAGGACCTGTTTCAGGCCGAGGCGCTGCGGATGGCTTCGAGTTCCTCCCAGCGCAGGTAGGCGTTGCGGACGGTGGTGCGCAGGGTTTCGAGCTGGGCGGTGAGGTGCGGGGCTTCCGTGGCTCTGGTGAGATAGAAGGCGGGGTCGTTGAGCTGCGCCTCGAGGGAAGCCGCTTCCGTTTCCAGTTGTTCGATGTGTGGTTCGATGGATTCGAGTTCCCGTTCTTCCTTCCACGAGAGCTTCCGGGGTTTCTCGCGCTGACGGGCTGCCGCTGGTTTCTGAGTGGCGGCGGGTGGGTTGGCGCGGACGGCGGCGGGACGGTCCTGCTTTTTCTCGAGGTAGTACGAAAAATTGCCCTCCTGGATATAAGGGCCGGAGGGTTCGAAGACGAGGACGCGGTCGCAGATGCGGTCGAGGAACCAGCGGTCGTGGCTGACGACGAGGGAACATCCCTGGAACGCGACCAGGGCTTCTTCGAGTACGCGGAGCGTAGCGAGGTCGAGATCGTTGGTGGGTTCGTCGAGGACGAGGAAATTGCCGCCGCGGCAGAGGATTTTGGCGAGGAGGAGACGGCTGCGTTCGCCGCCCGAGAGGACCTCGATGCGCTGAGAGACGCGGTCGTCCGAAAACAGGAAGCGTTTCAGGTAGGAACGGACGTGGAGTTTCTGATCGCCCCACGTGATGAAGTCCGATTTGCCGCCGATTTCCTCGAGGAGGCTTTTGGAGCTGTCGAGGGTGAGGCGCTGCTGATCGACGTAATTGAAGACGACATTGCGGCCGATGGTGATCGTTCCTGCGGAGGGCTGAGCGAGACCCATGAGCAGGCGGAGGAGCGTGGTTTTGCCCATGCCGTTGCGGCCGACGATGCCGGTGCAGGTGCCGGGGGCGAAAGAGAGGTCGAAGTTCTCGAAGAGGGTGCGGGGGCCGGCCGCGGCGGCGATGCCTTTGGCATTGATGATGATATTCCCGAGGGGAGGCGGCGGCGGGATGAGGAGTTCCATTTCCTGATCCTGGTCCGGGGCTTTTTCCGCGGCGATGCGTTCGTAGTTGTCGAGTCGGCTCTGCGCTTTGGTGGTACGGGCCTTGACCCCGGCGCGGACCCATTCGATTTCGCGGCGGAGGAATGACTGGCGGCGTTCCTCGCGGGCGGCATCGGCCGCCTGGCGTTGAGCGCGCGAGCCGAGGAAGTCGCTGTAGTTGCCTTCGTGGAGCCAGATGCGGCCGCCGTCGATTTCGGCGATGCGGGTAGCGATGCGGTCGAGGAAGTAGCGGTCGTGGGTGACGAAGAGGCAGGCGCAGCGGGAAGCGCGCAGCCATTCCTCGAGCCATGCGATGGATTCCGTGTCGAGGTGGTTGGTTGGTTCGTCGAGGAGGAGGAGGTCGGGTGAGGAGACGAGGGCGCGGGCGAGGGCGACGCGGCGTTTTTCGCCACCCGAGAGTTCGGCGGTACGCCGCTCAGGTTCCGGGCAGCCGAGTTCCGTCATGATCATGCGGACCCGGTTGTCGAGTTCCCAGCCGCCCCTGCGTTCGATGGTTTCGAGGAGCATGGTTTCCTCGCTGGCCGGAGCGGATCCGGATTCGTAGCGCTGGATGAGAGCGAGAAGGTCGGCTGCGCCCTCGCGGACATTGGCCTCCACGGTGGCGTCGTCCCGGAGTTCGAATTCCTGGGGGAGCCAGCCGATGGTGATGCCATTGCGGACGGAGACCGTGCCGTTGTCCGGTTTCTCGTGGCCGGCGATGATTTTGAGGAGGCTGCTTTTGCCGCAGCCGTTGCGGCCGACGAGGCCGGTTTTCTCGCCTTCGCCTACGGCGAGGGTGGCACCATCGAGGACGTTCTGATTGCCGAAGGAGAGGGTGAGGTCCTTGACGGAGACGAGTGCAGCCATGCGGTGGAGTCGGCTCAGCCGGCGATGGCAGCGGCGACGAGCTTTTCGAGTTTGACGATATCGGCGGCGAACTTGCGGATGCCTTCGGCGGTTTTCTCCGTGGCCATGGCATCCTCGTTGAGTTCGAAGCGGAATGATTTCTCGTCGTAGGAGCGGGGTTCGATGCTGAGAGAGGACGAGGTGGCCGGGTCGAGTTTCCGAGGGAGCGGATCGTGGGATTGGCTGAGTTCCGCGAGGAGGGCCGGGGCGATGGTGAGGAGGTCGCAGCCGGCGAGTTCGGTGATTTCGCCCTTATTGCGGAAGCTGGCTCCCATGACTTCGGTGGTGTGGCCGAACTTCTTGTAATAGTGGTAGATGGAAGTGACCGAGAGGACGCCGGGGTCTTCGTGCGGGGCGTAGTCCTTTTTGTTGGCGGCCTTGAACCAGTCGAGGATGCGGCCGACGAAAGGGGAGATGAGTTTGACGCCCGATTCGGCGCAGGCGATGGCCTGAGGCAGCGAGAAGAGGAGAGTGAGGTTGCAGTTGATGCCGTCCTTCTGGAGCTGGCGGGCGGCCTGAATGCCTTCCCATGTGGAAGCGATTTTGATGAGGATGCGGTCGCGGGAGAAGCCCTCCTTCTCGTACATGCCGATGAGTTGTCGGGCCTTGGTGATGGTGCCTTCGGTGTCGAAGGAGAGGCGGGCATCCACTTCTGTCGAGACGCGGCCGGGCACGATGCCGAGGATCTCGCGGCCGAAGAGGATGAGGATGCGGTCGATGACACTTTCGACGAGCTGGTTGCCGCTGAGGGGGCTGTTCCGGTGTTCGCTGACGGCCTGTTCGATGAGGGGGCGGTACTGGGGTTTTTCGGCCGCCTGGAGGATGAGCGAGGGATTGGTGGTGGCGTCCTGCGGGAGGAAGGCGCGCATGGATTCGAAGTCGCCGGTGTCTGCGACTACGGTGGTGAGCTGCTTGAGGGCGTCGAGCTGGTTCATGTGGGAGCTTGGAAAAACGGTTCGGGAAGGTGATTGGACGACGGGCGGGGATCGGGCAACCGGAAGTCTGGGTATGAGTGGATTCGGGGCGATGATGGCCGGGCGCATGAAAGTGTGATCCGGGAGAGAGGCGGTTGCGCAGATGGCTGGCTGTGCGACGCTTGAGGAAACGAGTGAAAGACAAGACGAGCCATCTGGTGGGGCGTCCGGTTCGCCGCCGGGTGATGGTGGTGAACGGGAACGAGACGGAGATGCCGTACCGGGTGGCGCCGCTGGGACTGGCCTTTGTGGCATCGGCCGTGCGGGCGGCGGGGCACGATGTGATTTTCGAGGAATACGCCGGGGATGCGGGTTCGCGTGCGGATCTGCGCGGGAGAGTGGAGTCGTGGCGGCCCGATTACGTGGCGTTGGGCATCCGGAATCTGGACAACAGTGATTATCATGCGTTCGAGAGTTATCTGGATGGTCCGGCCCGGTTGGTGCGTGAGATCCGGAAGTGGGCTCCATGGGCGAAGGTGATTGCGGGAGGTCCGGCGGCGACGGTGGATCCGGAGCGGATCATGAATGAAGTGCGGCCCGATCATGTGATTCTGGGGGAAGGCGAGGAGAGTCTGCCGGAGGTGATGGCGAGGCTGGAGGCCGGCGAGCGTCTGCCTGGGGTGATTGGTTCCGGTGGTGGGCCGTATCGTGTGGAGCGGACCGAGTTGCTGCCGGCTCCGCGGCTGTACGAGTGGGTGGCGGATCTGCGGCCGTATCTGCGTGGGGACGCGGGGTATCCGCTGCAGACCAAGCGGGGTTGCCCGCTGAAGTGTTCGTACTGCACGTATGGGAGGATTGAGGGAGCGAAGTACCGGTTTCTGGATCCCGAGGCCGTGGCCGACGAAGTCGAAGGCGCGATGGGCGCTGGGGTGAAGGATTTTGAATTTGTGGACAGCACCTTCAATCTGCCGCCATCGCATGCCATGCGGGTGCTGGCGGCGCTGCAGCGGAGGGGATTGGAGGCGAACTTCATCGGGACTGGATTGAATCCCGGGAAGCTTCCGGCGGAGTTGCTGGCGGCGATGCGCGCGACCGGATTCCGGAACGTGCTGCTGACGGCGGAGAGTGCTTCCGATGCGATGCTGGCGTCCTATCAGAAGAGTTACCGGCGGGACGCGCTGGCGGTGGCGGTGGAGCGTCTGCGGGCCGAGGGCATCACAGCCCTGTGGGTTTTTCTGCTGGGTGGGCCGGGAGAAACTCCCGAGACGGTCGCGGAGACCCTTGGCTTCATTGAAGAGAATGTGAGGTCGCCTGACGCGGTGTACATCACGAGCGGGATCCGCATCTATCCCGGGAGTCCCTTGTCCGATCAGGTGGGGGCGGGCCAGTTCGTGCTGGAGGATCTGCGGAGGAAAGCCGACCCGGAAGTTCCGGATTTTTTCTATTCGCACCGGACGCCGCCCGGCTGGCTGGAGGAGACCCTGCGGGCGTTTCAGCGGCGGCATCCGCATGTCATGCTGAGCTGCGAGGGGCATGCGCGGCTGACGCAGTGGGGTTTGCAGGCAATGGCGCTGCTGCCGTTTCCGAAGCCCTACTGGCAGTACATTCCGTTTTTGAACCGTGTGCGGAGGCTGCTGCCGTTTGCGGCCTGAGAGGTGGCGGAGAATTTCCCTGACAGCATCAACCCTGATAAACACCATGAGAACGATGAGAACTTTGCTGATGGGCCTGCTGCTGGCGGTGCCGTGCTGGGCTGACGAAACGTGGACCGGGACAGCGGCCGTGCAGTTTACGGGCTACTCGACCCTGCATGATTTCGGGGGCAAGGTGGCTGTGCCTCTGACGGTGAAGCGGGATGGCGGGGTGCTTTCGGCGAAGGCGGATGCCGAAGTGGCGAAGATGGATACCGATCACGACGAGCGGGACGAGAAGATGCGGGCCATGTTCAGCGCGGCCAAGCATCGGTTCATCGATGTGGAAGTGAAGGCCTCCGAGAGCCGGGCGCGCCCGGTGAAGGGAGAGGATGGCAAGGAGAAGCCGGGTGTGCTGCCGCTGAGGCTGACGATTGCCGGGACGAGCCGTGAGATCGTGGGGGCGACGACAGGTCTGCAGGACGACGGCAAGGGGCATGTGGAATTCGATCTGGCCTTTCCGGTATCGCTCAAGGAATTCGGACTGAAGGCACCGAGTGCTCTGCTGGGGGCGGTTTCCGTGAAGGACCGGGTTGATGTGGTGGTGCACGTGAGTCTTGAGAAGAAGTGACGGTGGCATGAGGGAACGCTGGGATGCGATGGTGGTGGGCGGTGGGCCTGCCGGTGGCTTGACGGCGCTGCGTCTGGCGGCGTCTGGCTGGCGGGTATTGCTGGTGGAGGCACACCGGGTGCTGCCCGTGAGGGTTTGCGGGGCGTACCTTTGCCCTGCCGGGGTGGCGCTGCTGGATCGACTCGGTTTGTGCGCGGAATTGGCTGGAGGGGCGCGGCGGCTTGAGGGGATGATTCTGCATGCGCCCGATTTCCGCCGTCTCGTGACGAGGTTTCCCGTCGTGAGCGGGGTGCCATCATTCGGGCTGGCGCTACGGCGACCGGATTTCGATGAGCGGATGCTGCGGATGGCCTCGCGGGCTGGAGCGGAGGTGCGGATGGGAGAAAAAGTGACAGGGATTGACCGGGTGGAATCGGGCTGGCGGCTGCGGATGGAATCGGGCTGGCAGGCGGAGGCTCCCCTGCTGGTGGGGGCAGATGGGAGGAAATCGCTGGTGGCGCGGCAGAGCGGGCTGGCCCTGACGGCTCCGCGGAAGCGGGTGGCGCTGCATGCCGATGTGGCCGCACTCGAGGAAGCCCCGCCCTTCGGTGAGATGCATGTTTTCCCGGATGGTTCCTATGTCGGGCTCAACAATCTGAGCGGGTGGGAAGTGAATGTCTCCACCGTATGCGATCCGGCTGCGCTGCGGGGTGTGGCTCCGCATGAATTCCTGAACCGCCAGCTCGCGGCGTCTCCGCACCTGCGGGAGCGTATCGCGGCGGTGACGGGGCCGGCGAAGGTTGGCGCGACCTTTCCCTCTTCGCATGCGGTGCGGCGGGCGTGGGGACCCGGTGTGGCGCTGGTGGGAGATGCCGGTGGGTTCATTGATCCGCTGACCGGGGAAGGAATCTACATGGCGCTGTGGATGGCTGATGCGCTCACCGGTCGGCTTGTGGCGGCTGGACCGGGTTGGCTCCAGGAATCGGTTGACGCGTATGGGGCTGAGCGCGCGCGGGCGCACCGTGGCAAGCAGCGGCTCAATCTGTTGTTTCAGCGGTGCATCAAGCGGCCGAAGGTTGCCAATGGGATCCTCCGGTTGCTGGCGTGCCGGCGTGGGGTGGGCGACGCCTTTGTGGGACTGATCGGGAATCAGTACCGTCCGGCGCTGGGTCTGGCGCGCATGGCGGGAGCCCTGCTGGGCGTATGGGAGTAGGACTGCCGGGACAAGGCGAACGTTCCTCGAACAAGGGCGCGGCGCAGTTCCGGACGATCGGACCCGGCAGTGGCTACGGGGCGGTTGGTCCCCGGATTTTGATCAGAGACGGAAGGTGATGCGTCCCTTGGTGGTATCGTAGGGAGACATTTCCATTTTCACGCGGTCGCCGATGACGAGCTTGATGAAGCGCTTGCGCATTTTGCCCGAGATGTGGGCGAGCACGACGAGTTTGTTGGGCAGTTCGACGCGGAACTGGGTGCCAGCGAGGACCTGCACGATGGTGCCTTCCACTTCGATGGCTCCTTCCGGGTCGTCATCGACCTGCCGCGGGGCGCGCAGGGGAGGGCGGTTGCCGGAGGGGGCGTGGGCGGGTCGGGAAGGACGGCGGGCGGGATATTTACCTTTGGCGGGCATGCGTTCGTGTGGAAGGGGCGAACATCCCCCGGGACTGGGCGGGCACAAGCGTTTTGTTGGTGGCCGGGGATTGCGGTGGACTGGACCGTCCGTGTGGCGGAGTGAGATGCATGTCCGACGCGTATCCACCGTATCAGCCGCCGGTAATTCCTCCTTCCGCGCCCGGTGGGATGGATGTACTGGCGAGGCATCTTGAAGGCATTCAGTTTCCGCTGAAGTTCCGGTTCCGCATCCTTACGTTTGTGCCGAAGATGGACATTTTCGACGCACAGGGGAGGCCGGTGCTGCATGCGCGGCAGCGGTTTTTCCGGCTGCGGGAGCAGGTGGAGATTTTCACGGATTCCAGCCAGCGGGAGCTCCTCGCGGAGATCCGGGCCGACAGGATCATTGACTGGTCCGCGCGCTATCGCTTCACGGATGGGCTGGGCGGCGAGATCGGGGCCATGGGACGGCGGGGGTGGAGGTCGCTCTGGCGGGCGAACTACGAGGTTTTCAATCCTGGGGATACGGCTCCGGATTTCCGGATCTCCGAGGAGAATCCGATGGCGAAGGTGATGGACGGGTTGTTCGGTGGGGTGCCTTTGCTCGGGATTCTGACGGTCTGGCTATTTCATCCCCGGTACGGGGCCGTGCGGTCGTCGGGGGCACCGGCACTGCGTTTGAGCAAGCGTGCCGCCTTCTGGGAGGGGAGGTTTGACATTGAGCAGACGGGACCGCTGAGTCCGCGGGAGCTGATGAACCTGCTGCTGTCGTTCATCATGCTGGTGCTGCTGGAGCGGCGGCGTGGCTGAGGAAATACAGCAACGTGTATGCAGGGAGCCATTGTCAGCGGGGCAGCGCTGCATAAATGCGATCTGAGCGGGCGAGGTGCACCGCAGAATCATTCACCAATCTTCACGTCATCATCCTTCATGAAATCATCCATCAACCGACGCCGGTTCCTGTGTGCTGCCGGGGCCGCCATGGCCGTTCCATCCTTCATTCCAGGGCTGCGGGCGGCTTCTCCCAATGGGAAGATCCGGCACGTTTCATTTGGTGCCTCCGGGATGGCGCGGGCCGATCTTGAGAGCATCTCACGCAGTCCGCATGTGGAGGTGTATGCGGTGGTGGACGTGGACAAGCGCAACTGGGAAGGCATCCGGAAGGCGTGGCCGAACGCCAAACTGTTTCAGGATTACCGCGAAATGCTGGCGTCGGAAGGCGGGAATTTCGACAGTGCCAACGTGTCGACGCCGGATCACATGCACGGGATCATCGGGTCGGCCTGCATTGCCCTCGGCAAGCATGTGTATGGGCAGAAGCCATTGACGCAGAATCTGCGTGAGTGCCGACACATCACGAAACTGGCCCGCGAGAAGGGGGTGATGACGCAGATGGGAATTCAGGTGAGCAGTGATTTTTCCGAGCGCTGGGCCCAGGGGCTCATCCGCGAGGGGGCGATCGGGAAGGTGACGGAAGTGCACAGTTTCAGCAACAAGGAGTGGGGTGACATGGGGACGGCTCCCGAGAAGGGAGATCCGGTTCCGCCCGAGTTTGACTGGAATCTGTGGCTTGGGGTGGCGACTGACCGGCCGTACATCAATGGATACTATCATCCTGGAAACTGGCGGAAGCGCCGGGATTTCGGGACGGGCACCCTTGGAGACATGGGATGTCACATGTTCAGCGGATGGTACCGGGCGCTTGATCTGACGTCACCGCTGACCGTGAAGTCGACGGGTCCGGCACCGAACAAGGACAACTGGGCGGTCAACGGCCGGGTGGAGTATGTGTTCCCCGGGACCGCCTACACGGCCGGAGACAAGGTGAAAGTGATCTGGTATGATGGCTCGTCGCGTCCGCCGGCGGAGTTGGCGGAGAAGGTGGGCGGGCGCATTCCGGATCAGGGGAGCATTTTTGTGGGGACGGACGGAGTCATGCTTTTCGGGCATGGGAGCCGGCCGCTGCTGTATCCCCTTGAGAAGTTCAAGGGACATCCCTATCCGAAGCTCGAGCCGCGGGATCACTGGCTGGAGTTTGTGGAATGCATCCGTGAAGGGAAGGACAAGCCGAGTGCGAACTTTGACTATGCGGGACCGCTGACCGAGGCGGTGCTGCTGGGGTGCCTGGCCAGTGTTTTCCCGAATGAGGAACTGGCGTGGGATGCGGCGGCGCTGACCTTCCCGAAGCATGCCGAGGCGACGAAGCAGGTGGGGCGGGCGACATACCGGGATGGCTACGCGATTCCCGGGCTGGTCTGAGTGGCATGGATTCATGAAAAGAGGGAAGCCGTCGCGGGGCGGCTTCCCTTCTTCTTGTTCCTGGGAAGAGGATTTCCTGACTGGAGGCGCATGGATGAATCGGAACGAACCGTTGCTGCGTCAGGAGCGTGGCGTCGTGGCCGGAATGGCCAGCGGCATCAGAACGGAAAAGCCCGTCCCGATGGCCTTGATGGTGACGTTGGCGGCGTGATCCAGGGTTCGTTCGGATTGCCTAGCTGTAGATGAGAAACGGCTGACGGGCCTGCTGGAAGTAGCGAGGATAGTGCTGATAGGAAGCCGTGATGCGGTCGGGCGGGGTGCCGGCCCGGAGATCGTTCCAGAGTCGGTCGCTTCCCCAGACTTTGTGGAAGAGAGAGAGCGTGTCGCCGCGGGTTTGCTGGAGTGGGAACTGCCTGCTGCGGCGGGAGATTTCCGAGGTGAGGGTGACCGCGAGGCTGATGAGGTCGGTACTGGTGCGGGGGGAGATGCGGAGGCGGACGCCGGCGAAGCCTGGTTTGCGCTGGCTGATCCATGGCTGGAAGTGGACGCCGTCGAACTGCTGGGAATTGAGGTCTGCGGCCAACTGGTGTGGGTTGACGTTCTGGCCGGCGGCGGCTTCGAAGGGGTGCGGGGAACCGATGCCGATATCGACGCCGTCGAGGCCCCCGAGGATGCCGGTGGCGGCATAGTAGAGAGGGGAATCCGGGTGGGGGATATTGGGGGAAGTGGGGATCCAGCGGAGTCCGGTGTCGCGCCATGTCATGGAGCGATTCCAGCCCTGCATGGGAATGATGCGGAGTCTGGGGCGTCCGCGCCACCATCCGCGGGCATTGCCCATGCGGGCGAGTTCGCCGGCGGTCATGCCATGGAGGTAAGGGACGGGGATCTGGCCGACGAAGGATTTCCATGGAGGGCTGAGCGGTGGTCCCTGGATGCGGAGTCCGCCGAGTGGGTTGGGCCGGTCGAGGACGACGAATTCCCGGTTATTTTCCGCGCAGGCCTCCATGGCGAGGGCCATGGTGCTGATGTAGGTGTAGCTGCGTGCGCCGATGTCCTGGAGGTCGAAGAGGAGGCAATCGACGTGGGCGAGCATTTCCGGGGTTGGTTTCCTTGTGGAGCCGTAGAGGGACCATGCGGTGAGACCGGTGAGGGGGTCGCGTCGGCTGGCGACCTTGAGTCCGGCTGGTTCGCGACCGTCGAGACCGTGTTCCGGGGTGAACAGGGCCGTGAGGTTGCGGCCGAGCGCGCGCTGGAGGGCGACCCGCGAGGGGGTTCCGGATTTGGTGAGGGAGGTCTGATTGGTGATGAGTCCGACGCGGCGGTTGCGGATGGAAGCGAAGCCGGAGGCCGCGAGGGCGTCGATGCCGGGGGTGACTCGTCCGGAGACGGGGGCGAAGCGCGGGGACGCGCAGCCGGAGAGGGCGGCGGCGAGGCTGGCGGGGAGCAGAGGCAGCAGATCTCGGCGGGTCATGGCACGGAATCTGTGAGGAAAGCTGCAGGGGGCAATGGCGCAGAGACCGGTGGCGGGAGCCGTCAGGTGGCGGGATCGCCGGTCCATGGGGCGAGTTGTCTGCGGAGAATGTCGCGGGCGCGGCGGACCCGGTGTTCGATGGTTTTGGGGGACGTGGCGGCGGCGGTGGCGGCCTCCTGGTGGGAAAGGCCCTCGTAGGTGGTGAGGATGATGGCCTCGCGGAGTTCGGGAGGGAGTGCGAGGATGGCCTGCCGGACCGCGTGGGAGCGTTCCGCATGGCCAGCGGCGGTTGCCGGGTCGGCGGATTCGTCAGCGATGCCGGCGAGGGCGTCGTCTGACGCCGAGGGGTGGCGCGAGGACCAGCGGAAGTGATTTCTGGCGAGGTTGGCGGCGATCTGAAGGATCCACGGCTGGAAGGGGGATCCTTGTTTCCATGAGGCGCGGCGGAGGAAGAGCCGGACGAAGGTTTCCTGGGCGAGGTCCGCGGCCGTGTCGCTGTGGCCGGTCATGCGCAGGAGGAAAGCGTGGACCCGTGGAGCCCAGCGTGCCATCAGCAGATCGAGGGCGGGGTCGTGACCTGCGCAGAGGGCATCCATGAGGCCGGAATCGCTGGGGCCATCGTCCTGCGGGGAGGTCATGGAGGTGGTTGCGGCGCCATGATCTCGTCCGCGTGGCGGCCTTCGTGCAGGAGGCGCGGGGCCATTTCCGCAAGGTAGCGTCGGCTCGCTTCCGGAGGCATGAGGGCGGCGACCTCGTAGACGTGGCGGAGGAGAGCGGCGCGGCAGTTAGCGTGGGTGGATTCGGCCGAGCGGAGTGCGGCTTCGAGTTCGGGAGAGAACTGATCCGACTGGCGCATGAGTGCGGCTACCCTTTGGTTGGCGTCCGAGATGCGGGCGCACATTTCTCCGCAGACCGGGTAATAGGCCTCGTGAAGGGCGGCGATGCGCTGCCATGTGGGTTCGTCCAGCTGGTAGTGATCGCGCAGCCAGCGGAGGCCATTTTCCTGAGTTTCGCGTGGCGAAGGGTTGGTGGTGCGGCTGGGGAGGAACCTGCTGGTGGCCGAGTAGGCGAGGGCTGCGATGCCCGAGAGGGCAGCGGCGAGGATGGTCAGCCGTGCGGCGGCCTTCATGGGTGACGGGTTCCGTGGAGAGACGGCGATTCGAAGGGAGAGATGGAGCGGAGGTAATCTGAACCGTGGTCGCCTTGGGTGTCGGCGAGCGAACGGCTGGGGAGAGCCGCGAGGAAGCCCATGGCGAGGGCGGCGGCGGTGGCGGCTGAGAGAGGGAGCGGTTGGAAGAGCCGCGCGGCGAATCTCTCCCATGGGGACGGTTCCGAGGCTTTCGCGATGCGGGCGTGGACCGTGGCTGCGAAGCGCTCCGGCACCGCCGGGGGCACGTCCCATGATTTCAGGAGATCATCGAGGGGATCGTCTGGAGGGATCATGGGGAGAGCGTGCTGGCGGTGCCGGAGGCGACAGGGTTACCGTTCAGGACTTGCAGCACTTCTTGCAGTTGTCGCCGCAGCATTCCTTGCATTTGCCGTCCTTGCAGCATTCGGCGCAGGGCTTCTTTTTGCAGCAGGAGCGTTTTCCGGCGGGAGCGGCGGTGGCCTGAGCGGCGAGCAGCGGGAGCAGGGCGGCGGCGAGGAGGAATTTCATGGTAGGGATAGTGTTGTTGTGGGTTTATCTGGTGGAGCGGTCTGGATGAACCGTTCCATGGAGCACTACACCGCGGGGTTGCGTTCCCCCCGGAAAATCCTCCGGTGCGCGCCGGTTTTCGTCCATGGCTCAGCGGCGGCGGACGGCGATGATGGTGATGTCGTCCGACTGGGGTTGTGGGCCGGTGAAGGCCTTGAGGGCGTCGGTGAAGGTAGTGATGACGGCGGCAGGGCCATGGATGGCGGACTGGCGGAAGGTTTCCGTGAGGCGATCCATGCCGAATTCATCGCCGTCGCGGTTAACCGCTTCATTGACGCCATCGGTGTAGAGGAGGAGGCAGTCGCCGCTTTCCATTTCGAAGGTGAAGTCCCGTGTGATGCGTTCGAAGACCTTTCCGCTGTCGACGCCGAGGGCGAGGCCGGGAGGTTTCAGCGGGGTGACGGTGCCGGTGCGGGCCGAGTAGAGGAGCGGGGCGTCGTGGCCGGCGCGGGACATGGTGATGCGCGGGCTGAGGCGGTCGAGGATGCAGTAGGCGAGGCTGATGAAGGTATCCTCGCGGACATCGCCCCAGAGGCGGCGATTCACCGAGCAGAGGGCTGAGGATGGGGAAATCTGACCGTCCGAGACACCGCGGAGGAGGGCGCGGCAGGTGGCCATGACGAGGCTGGCGGGGAACCCTTTGCCGGAGACATCGGCGATGACGAGGCCGGTGTGGTTTTCGTCGATCCGGATGTAATCGAAGTAGTCCCCGCTCATGACACTGGCGGGGGTATTGGTGGCATGGATTTCGTAGTCGGCGAGGTCGGGGGCCGAGCGGGGCAGGAGGATGCGCTGCACTTCCGAGGCGGAACGCAGTTCGTCCTCGATGCGCCGTTTGTCGTGGGCTTCCTGCTGGATCATGGCGCTGGCGAGGGCGAAGGCGCATTGTTCCGCTGCGGAGCGGAAGACCTCGAAGGCGTGGGCAGAAAAGGGAAGCTGGCCGGGCTGCTGGACGACCGCGACGACGCCGATGCGGCGGCCTGCGGAGGTGAGCGGAGCGATCATGACGGCGAGGCCTTCCTGGCTTGGGGCGAGCGGGGAGGGCCATGGGCCGTGGCCGGAGAGGGGAGGGGTGCTGACCGGAACCTGGGAAGCGAGGCAGGAGCCGAGGAGACCGGAGTTGGCCGGGGTGGCTGTGAGCTGGAGCCAGCTGGCGAGGGCACTGATGGGGAGCAGGCGCTGGGCATCCGGGAGTTCGATGAGAGGGGGGCAGTCGCGGGTGAGGGCCGCCGGGACGAGCATGGAGCCCGAGCGGTTATCGACGAGGTAGAGAGCGGCGGCGTCCGCTCCGACGACTCTGGCGATGCCGTGGACAATGTCCTCGTGGAGACGGCGCAGGGTGCGGTCGGTGCCGAGGGACGAGCCGATTTCGTGGAGGAACGAGAAGACGCGGCTTTCTTCGGTGAGGAGGTCTTCCTTTTCCCGTTCCAGGCCGCGGATTTTCCTCATGCCGAGCCGCCGGAAGAACCAGGCGACGGCGGCCGCGAGGGAAAAGCCTAGCAGGAAAGCCGGGAGAGGGTGCATGCAGGTGGCCGGAAGGTAGCGGGGGAGTCTGCGGAATGCCAGCGTTCAGTGGGGCCGTTGCCGGGGAGCGACTGGGGAGCAGGAGAGGGACCAGTGGCCTGGGGAGCCGGTCAGATTGACGGGAGCACCGAAGACGCGGCTGAGGGTTGTGCTGGTGAGGATGGAAGCGATGGGTCCGGAGGCGGGGGATCTGCCCTGGCGCAGGGTGAGGATGTGCGAGCAGGCTGCGGGGATTTCCTCCACGTGGTGGCTGACGAGGATGACGGCCGGGGAAGTGCGTGAGGCGATGCGCGAGATGAGCTGGAGGAAGCGTGCCCGGGCGACCGGGTCGAGTCCGGCGCAGGGTTCGTCGAGGATGAGGAGGTCGGGTTGGGAGATGAGGGCGCGGGCGATGAGGATGCGCTGCCGTTCGCCCTGGCTGAGGACGGCCCAGGGCCGGCTGGCGAGGTGGGCGCAGCGGAACGCCGAGGCAGCGCGGTGTGCCGTCCTGATTTCAGCGGGCGAGAAGCGTCCCCAGAAATTGATCTGTCCGTGGAGACCGCTGGCGATGACGGAGAGAGCGGTTTCGGATTCATCGATGAGCTGGCGGACGCTGCTGCTGACGATGCCGATGCGTCGGCGGAGACCGATCCAGTCGGAATCGCCGAAGGTTTCGCCGAGGACGGAAATTGTGCCGGAGGACGGCGTGAGAAGCCCGGTGAGACAGCTGAGCAGAGAAGTTTTGCCCGAGCCATTGGGGCCGAGGATGGTCCAGAACTGACCTGGGAGGATCTGCCATGAAAGGCTGCGGAGAACCGTGGTGCCGTGGCGCGAGACCGAGAGCCCCCGCACGTCGAGGATGGGCGTCATGGGGTGGGGTCGCGTTCGATGAGGGCGGCGTAGGCTCCGTCGGTGGAGTCGCGGTGGGGAAGGAGGGAATGTTCCTCGAGTTTGCGGAAGCCTGGAGAGTTGGCGAGGACCTCGCGGACGAGGGCGGTATTTTCCTCCGGTTCGATGCTGCAGGTGGAGTAGACGAGCCGGCCGCCGGGTTTGAGGAGGCGGAGCAGCCTTGCGAGCATGGCCGACTGCGTGCGGCGGGCGATGGCGAAGTATTCCGGGGTGAGGCGCCAGCGGACATCGACGCGGCGGCGCAGGACGCCGGTATTGGAGCAGGGAGCATCGAGGAGAATGCGGTCGAAGCCCAGGGGGAAGCGGGAGGTGAGGGAGGCTGGAGCGTCGCGCCGTTCCCAGTCGTGCAGAAGGCATTCGGCGTGGGCGTGGAGGCGCTGGAGGTTGTCCGAGAGTCTGGCGAGTCGGGATGCGGAATTGTCGGTGGCGATGAGGTGGCCGTGGTTCTGCATGAGTTCCGCGAGGATGGCAGTTTTTCCGCCGGGGGCGGCGCAGGCGTCGAGGACGGTGTGGTCCCGGTGGGGTCGGAGGAGGTTGGGGGCCATGCCGGTGGAGGGATCCTGGGCGTAGCAGAGGCCGGTCTGGAGTTCGCGGAGGGGAGGTTCCGGGACACGGAACCAGCCGGGAAAGTCCGGCAGCGCTTCGGCGTCCTGGAGGTGGGCGATGGAGGCGGCCGCGTTTGGGACGAGTCCGTTGACGCGGACGAAGACCGGCGCGGGGAGGTTGCACCATGCGGCGAGGGCTTCGACGGTTTCCGGAGACCAGCGTGCGAGCCATGATTTCACAAGGAATTCCGGCAGCGAGTGGCGGATCCACGGCGGCGCCCCGTCCCTGATGGCGGCGAGGGTTTCCGGTTCGCGGGCGGCGCGGCGGAGAATGGCATTGACGAGGCCCTTGGCGCGTCCGGCGAGCTGGACGGTTTCGTGGACTGCGGCGTGGGGAGGGAGGCCCATGATGGCGAGCTGGGCGAGTCCGAGGCGGAGCCAGTTTCTGGTTTCCGGGTCGATTTTGCCTTCACCGCGGAGGGCATTGGTCCATGCGTCGAGGAGGGAGCGGTGGCGGAGCACGGCCATGACGAGGGCGAAGACGAGTGAACGGTTGGGTCCGGAGAGACCGTGGCGCTGGGCGGCTTTTTCGATGAGGTCTTCGGCGAAGACGCCATCGGGTGACCAGTTTCCGAGGATGCGCCAGGCGATGGCGCGGGGGTTGGGGAGGGGAGCGGGCATCGTGGGGGTGAGGGAGTGCGGCGGGAAGGGGCTGGCCGCAAGGGCCAGGCTCCGTGGTGCGAGATTAGAGGAAGCGGCGTCTGCGTCCGTAGAGTGAGCGGAGGCGGTGCCAGACGGGGGTGGGGATGAGTGACTGCGAGCTGCGGGCGAGCGAAGCGAGCCATGGGAGCGGGCGTGCCTTGAGGTGGTCGAAGACAGTGGCCTCTGGGCTTGTGAAATCCCATGCGCGATAGCGGTTGGTGAGGAGATCCCATGCGGAGAGGTTCCCGAGAAACGGGATGATACTGGTCGTGGGGAATTCCGGATGATGGGGCTGTGGCTGGGTCATGGGCTGGCGGTGGAGGAACCAGTTGCGGATGGCGGGGGCTGCGTCATTTCCGCTGATTCGGCCATGGTCGGCCCAGACCGTGGGCCGGAGGTCGCATTCGATGTAGTAGCGGAGGCCATCGGTCTGCGAGAGGATGGCGGTGACGTTGCTGAACCCGTGCGCTCCGACGGCCTTGCCGAGTTGCTGGAGTTCGGAGAAGACCGCGGGGTCGACGTGGCTCAGTTGTGTGTATTTGCGCACCTTGGAGACGTTGAAGGGTCCGTCGACGGTGGCGACCATCTGGGAATGGGTGAAGTGGATGAGTTGGTTCTCCTGATAGAATCCGGAGAGGTCGATGGTGAGGCCGGGAATGAGTCGCTGGATGACGAGCGGGAACGTAAGTTTTGGAAATTGGCGGGAGATATCTTTCGGGGAGAGGAAGCGGAAGACGCCGCGCCCGCCCCATGAGGCATCGAGTTTGGCGAGGAAGGGGAAGCCGAGGTCCGCGGCCGCGGGTTGGAATTCCTGCCGGGTGGTGACGATGCGGAATTCCGGCGTGCGGACACCGGCGGCGGCGAGGGCGAGGGAAAGGCCGGATTTGGAGTAGAGGTGGCTGGTCTGTCCGAGGGAAGACACGGGGAGGATCTTCCGCCGGATATGCTCCGGGAGGCTGGATTGGGCGAGGAGCTTGAGCGTGGCATCGTCGGCCGGGCAGATGAGGTCGTAGGCCCTCGTTTCGAGAGCCGGGGGGATCGCTTCGATCAGTTCCTGAGGGGATTGGACGATCTGGTGGTTGGCCAGGAGGCAGGCAGACCGGTGCTGGATGGGGCGCGAGATGGCGCTGATGGAGAATCCGGCGCGCAGGAGCAGGGGTACGGGAGCGAAGGTGAGGTGGGATTGTCCGATGAGGAGGGCATTAAGGAGTGGCATGAGAGATGGCGTGGAGAGGGAGTGGAGAGGGAGTGGAGAGGGAGTGGAGAGAAGATGCTGGAAAAGCGAGGAGGGAGTTTGCCATCCGCATTGGCGTGTGGCATGCTGTGGTATGTCTGTCCCCGAAGCCAAGCTGCCGTCGAGTGGTGGCCTGCACACCCGTGAGGATCTCACGCTGGTGGGCCGGGTGCATCTGTGGCTGCGGAGGACGAGCCGGAATTTCTACCGTCAGATCCGTCATCCGCGGAGCCGGAGGCGCGGGGGATGGCGCAAGTGGTTTGCCGACCGGATCCACAACCGGGCGCTGTGGCGGCCCGAGCGGAATGCGGTGGCGGCGGGTGTGGGAGGAGGGTTGTTTCTGGCGATGGTGCCGGTGCCGCTGCAGAGTCTGCTGGCGGCGGCGGTGGGGATGGCGCGCGGCTGGAATCTGCCGGCGACCATCGCCGCGACGTGGGTGAGCAATCCGTTCACGTATCCTCTGATGCTGGTGGGGGCTCGGTATACGGCCATGGGTTTCTTTGAACTGGCGGGGCTCGACTGTGCGGTGGGTTCGATGACGCTCGGGCGGCTTCGGGATGTGGCGGATGCCGCTGTGCATCTGCATGTGCGCACGGCGTGGTCGCTCGGGGGGGCGGCGCTTTTGGAACTGCTGCTGGGGATGCTGCTGATGGGAATGGTTCTGGGCGGGGTGGCGTGGGTGGTGGTGCAGGCGGTCTGGGGGCTCGTGGTGCGCAGCCGGAGGGTGGAATCGTGAAGGTGCCGCCGGAACTGCTCCCGTTGCTGCGGTGTCCCGTGGATGGCCAGGAACTGCGTCCGCCGCAGGCCGGAGAGCCGCCGGAACTGGCGCTGGTGACCGGGGATGGGGTGCGTGGCTATCCCTGGGAGGATGGGTTTCCGTGTCTGGTGCGGGAGCGGGCCATTGATCTCAGACCCGGCGGAGCTGTCGCCGCAGCACGAGAAAGAGAATGACGAGCGGCAGGAGGATCCATGCGGCGAGGATGGCTGCATTGAGGGGGATGGTGCTGCTGCGGAAGTCGAGTGGCTGCCACGTGCGGCCGCCCCACTGTCCTTCGATGATGAGGCGTTTTTCGCGGCCGAAGAAGACATTGGGGCGGGATCGGCGGCGTTTATCCGTGCGTTCCATTTCCGCCTTGCTGATGAGGTCGCGGATTTTCTGATTCTCGAAGATCTGCTCCGCGGTGACGGTTTCCGAGCCGAAGCGGTAGTCATCGGGGTCGAACGAGCCGAGTGAGGTTTCGGCCATGATGCGGTCGATGGACCGGACGAGTTCTGCCGGGTTGCGGGCTTCGAGACCGGAGACCTTGACGAGGGCGTCCTTGGCCATGGAGAGGGCTTTTTCCATATCCGGGGCAGGTCCGGGGGTCGAGGCGAGGGTACTGCTGAGGAATTTGATGCGGTCGTTGAGGGCTTCCTGGGCAGCGTTGAGGGGGTTATGATACGCCTGGGTCAGGACGAGGCCTTCGTAGGACCAGCGGAGCGGCATGAATTCGCAGAGGAAGGGGACCCGGAGGTTGCTGGGGTTGTCCGGGCCCGTGGAATCCGTGCTGGGTTTGAGCCATTTGCGGATGCTGTAGACGAAGTCGAGGTTGCGGTTCATTTCCTCGTATTTGATGAGGGCACCGCCGAGGATGATCTGGGGGATGAGGATGAGGGGGATGACGTTGAGGGCGGTTTTGGCATCACGGACGAGGCTGGAGACGAGGAGACCGATGCTGACGCCGCAGAGGGAAGTGAGGAACATCCAGAGCAGGTAGGGCAGGAACATTTCGCGGATCTCGAGGATGCTGTTGCCGATGGAGAGGTAGATGACGTCCTGGATGAGGGAGACGGCACCGAGGGCGAGCATTTTGGAGAGGATGTAGCCCGCGGCGTTCTTCGAGTAGTTGCGTTCGCGCTGCAGGAGGACGCGGTCGCGGATGATTTCATCGGCGCTGTTCGTGAGGCCGAGGAACATGGCCACGACGAGGGACATGAAGAGGTAGGTCGGGATGTGGAAGGCCGAGGCGAAGGTGTAGTCGCCATCTTCCGACCAGCGGAGCACGGTGGCGATGAGCGCGGCGAGGAGGGGTGCCTCGAGGAGTGTGGTGACCATGTTGCCGCGGTTGCGGAGGCGGCTCAGGACGGCGCGGCGCATCATGACGCCGAGTCGGGCACGGCGCTCGCGGAAGGTGGGGCGTTCCGTGGTGGGAGGAGTTCCGGCGGCCGCCGGGGGTGGCGGCGGTGCCGGGGGGCGGCTGGGTTCGGCCCGCTGCGGGGTGGTTTCCCTGACGTCTTCGAGGACGAGGTGGGCCTGGAAGCGGTCGCGCCAGAAGTCCGGGGAGAAGCGGCGGGCCGGAGCCATGTGACCGCGGGCGTCTTCCTCGTAGAGGGCGTCACCGCTGAGGTCGCGCAGCGGGGTTTCGAGGACATCGAAGACGAACTCCGGTTGGTGGAAGTCAGGCGGGGGCAGCGTGGCTCCGGACTGTCCGGCTGGCAGGGCGAGCTGCTCGGTCCATGCCTCGCGGAAGTAATCGAGCATTTCCTGGGGCTTTCCGAAGAAGACGAGTTTCCCGCCGTTGTCGAGGAGGATGGCTTTCTGGAAGAGGTGGAACAGCCGTGCGCTGGGCTGGTGGATGGAGACGAAAACGATTTTGTTGTGAGCGAGGCCGCGGATGATTTCGAGCACGTGTTCCGAGTCCTTGGAGGAGAGGCCCGAGGTTGGTTCGTCGAACAGGAAGACATCGGCCGGGGTGATCATGTCGAGGCCGACGTTGAGGCGTTTGCGTTCACCGCTGGAGAGAATCTTCTGTTCCGGCGTGCCGGCGGGGCGGTTGCGGCGTTCGTTGAGGCCGAGTTCGATGAGTTTGGCATCGACGCGCCTGACGATATCGCGGCGCTGGAGGTGAGGAGAGCGCATGGTGGCAGCGCACTCGAGGTTTTCCTGGACCGTGAGGAGGGGATCGAAGGCGTCCTCGTGGGGGATGTAGCTGATGTAGGGGCAGAGCGAGGGCAGGTTGTCGTAGAGCGGGCGGCCGTTCATGCGGACCGAGCCGTGAGAGGGCTGGAGGTGGCCGGCGAGGATGCGGAGGAGGCTGCTCTTTCCGCTTCCGGAGGGGCCGAGTACGCAGATCATGTCGCCCCGGCGCACGGAGAAGCTGACGCTGTCGACGGCGGGAACGCCGCGGCCGAAGGAGTGGCTGACGTCCGAGACTTCCAGGTCGCGGATGATGTTGCGTTCCTCCTCGATGAGCCCGTCGGCGAAGCGGCAGCGGAGGTACTGGCCTTCGCCGAGAGCGATGACGGCGCCGTCGTTGAGTCTGGTTTTTTCCTTTTCGCGGACCTGGAGGCGTTCGACCGTGACGGGTCTGGGCGCTTTGAGGACTTCCAGTTCGCCGGATTTTTCGTCCGGGTCGAAGCGGATGCGGAGGAGTAGTTCGCTGCGGAGGGCGGGCGACAGCAGGATATCCCCGCGGCGGAGGAGGGCAGGATTGTTGGAGACGAGGTATTCGGCGCGCCCCGGGTGGAGGTCGAAGCGGCCGCCCATTTCGCGGGCGCGGCGGCGGAGTTCGGCGAAGGAGATGGAGGTGCTGTCGGGGAAGTTGATGCGGTCCGGGAGAGCGGCCGTGATTTTCTGCTGGGGCTGGAGCGGGAGGTGTGCCACGGTGATGTCCGAGTGGCGGAGGGCAGTTACCTCGACGGAGAGCCCGAAGGCGATGCGGAGGATCGAGTTGCGGGAGCGTTCGCGTTCGAGGAAGGGGCCGCCTGAGGAATCGAGGCTGAGGAAGAGGCTGGTGGAGGAGACACCCTTGCGGGCATTGAGATAGAAGACCAGGTCCTGGTGGTCGATGACGTGGTCGCCGAGGACGACGCGCTGGCCGTCGTAGAGACGGAGGAATTCGCCCGTGGCGAGCTGGCGGCCGCGGGCGATGAGTGGAGCGGAGCCGGTATTCTTGAGGAGGAGGAGATTCTGGAAGCGGAAGACCGTGAGGCTGTGGGCTCCGGAGAGGTGGGAGAGGACGAGGTCGGCTGGCGGGGCCCCACCGATGTCGAGCATTTCGAGGACGGCGGAGGCGGCGGACGATTCCGTGGTGCTGACTTCGGCGAGTTGTCCGACGATGGCCCGGGCCTCCTGGGCCATGTCCATGCGTTCCATGAAGTTCTGGAAGGCGGCGGTTTCCGCGGAGACGAGACTGGACCGGGTGATGAGGACGTAGAGTTGGACCGCGAGCTGAATCTTCTCGTCGTGGCTGAGGGCGCCGTTCAGTTCGGCGGCCATGGCGTCGAGGTCCTGGGGTTCACTGAGGGCCTTGCGGTAGAGGCCCCGGAGTTCCGAGTAGACGGCTTCCGGGTAATCGTAGCGCATGAAGCCGAGGCTGCTTTCGATTTCCTCCTCATGGGCTTCCCCGTCGAGTTTGCTGAATCCCGCGTAGACTCTGATCAGGAGGGGCATGAGATTCCGCTGAGGCTGGCGGCCGCGGAGTCTGCGGAGAGTTCTGCGGAAGACGCCGTGGCCGTCGTGCGAGAAGACCTCGCTGCGCGGGCCGCGCGGGGAGGCGTGGCCGGGAGGGCTGCTGGGTTGGGGCGGTGGCGTCATGGCGCGGATGGCGATGCCTTCATTGGCATTGGCTGGGGTGGGCCGCAACCCTCGGGAGGAACCTGCGGGGACAAAAAAATGGCTGCCGTCGCGGGGACGGCAGCCATGGAGATGGGAATGCGGTGATTCCGGGGAGGGATCAGGCGGCGTCTTCGCGGCTGAGGGCCTTGAAGGCGATCGCGGCAACGGCACCTCCGAGGAGATCGGCAGCGATGTGGAGCCAGATACCGGCCGGGGCCGTGAGCTTCATGATGGCAGCGCCGACGGCGACCGCCGGGTTGAAGGCACCGCCGGAGATGTGACCGACGGCGAAGGCGCCGGTCATCACTGTCATGCCGATGGCGAGTCCGTAGAACGAGTTGCCCGAGTTTGACTTGGCGGTGGCGGAATTGAGCACGACCCATGCGAGGGCGAAGGTGAAGAGGAATTCCGCGACGAAGGCCTGGGGGACGTTCGCGATGGCGGCGGCGTCACCGGATTTGCCCGTGAGGAAGCCGGCAGTGGCGGCGGCGGCCACCGCACCGAGGATCTGGGCACCCCAGTAGGGAACGACATCCTTGGCATCGCATTTGCCGCGCAGGAAGACCGCGAGGGTGACGGCTGGGTTGTAGTGGGCTCCGGAGATGTGACCGCCGGCGTAGATCATGACCATGAGGGCCGCTCCGATGGCGAGGGGCGGGATGACCCCAGCCGCTCCGGAGAGGACCGTGCAGCCGATGGTGAGGACGAGGAAGAACGTGCCGATGAATTCGGTGATGTATTTGTTCATGAGTGAGTTCGGTAGTTAGGGTTGTTGGGCCAGGAGAAGTGATAGAGGTGGCGGAGGACGTCAACGAGCAAAAGCAGGGAGCGTGACCGTGGGGTTGCGGTTCATGTCCATGCGGCGGCGAGGCCCGGGAAGAAGACAGCGGCGTCGGCGAGGGGCGGGATGGCGCGGGACGGGAGGCGGTGGCGGGCGAGCCAGAGGAAGAAAAGCAGGAGGGCAGCGGCTGCGCAGGCCGCGAAGAGGGGTTTGGCGAGGGCGTCCGCGTGCCCGTACTGGAGGGCACCGCCCGAGGCGATGATCAGGGCCATGGCTGGCCAGAGCCTCGTCAGGCTTCGTTCCTCCGGAGAAGGTTCGGTCGACTCGGAGAGGCGGATGAGCAGGGAATTGAGAAAGCAGATGGATCCGAAGAGGATGGTTTCCGAGCCATGGAGCAGGTCCGGCCATGCTTCGAGGTGGGCGTAGGGGGCGACGGCGCAGCCGCAGGCGAAGAGCCATCCGGCGAGGGCCTTGCGTGGGAGGATCCATGCAGGCGGGCGTGGCCCGGTGCCGCGGAGGGAAAAAAACAGAGAACCGAGGAAGCATCCGGCGAGAGCGGCGCGCCATGCGCCGGTGACCTCCGGGTACAGCGAGCGTCCCTGGAGGAGGACGAGAGAGAGGAACAGCGTGACGAGGAACGGGCCATGGTGACCAGCAGAGGGGCGGCGGGAAGATCGCGCGAGGGCGAGGTAGCCAGCGGTGGCCAGGGCGACACCGGCACCGGCGGAGGCAACGATCATGCGGATGCGGAAGAGAGCGAGCCAGAGGGCAGCGAGGGAAGCCGCGATGATCCACGGGATGAGCCAGCTTCGCCATTGCCACGCAAGGGCGTGGCGGTCGCGGACAAGGGAAGCGTCGGCGGCGCGTCCGTCCATGAGGCGGTCGGCTGAGTAGATGACCGAGACCGTGAGGGCGAGCGCAGCGAACTCGGCAGGGACGACGTGGGCACCGGTGGCCTTTCCGAAAGCGGCGAGCCATGCGGTGGCGACGGCGGCGGCGTCGGCTCCCGTGGCGCTGAGAGCGGCAGCGATTCTGGAGAAAAGCGAGAGAGGCGTGCGGGGGTCGGCTGGCGGCATGGGAGTGGCGGGCTGCGACGTATTCACCAGAGGGAAGCGAGGCGCAAGCCGCGGGGGCAGGAGTGCTTGCAGGAAACCGAGAAAGGGTGCATGGTTCCGGCAGTGTCCCGAGTACCGAAGCAGAAAGCCGATGCAGCAGGCCTTGTGAGGCGACTGCGGGAGAAGACCGTGGCGCTGCGCAAGGGCGGGGCGGCGTCAGGAGCCGGGCATCGTGTGGGATTGTTTCCCCAGGTGGGATGGGCGGGGAGGAACTACCGGTTTGCGAGGGAAGTGCTGCTGCCGCAGATTTTTTCCCTGCGGGGTGGGGCCATGCAGCGGCCTGACCTGCTGCGGCATGAGAGTTCCGAGTTTCAGGTGACGTGGATCGGGCATGCGTCATTTCTGATTCAGACCGAAGGCATCAATGTGCTGGTGGATCCGGTTTGGTCGAGTTGGCTTGGCTTCATCAAGCGGGTGCGGCATCCGGGCCTTGCGATTGAGGATCTGCCTCCGATTCATGCGGTGCTGATCACGCATGCGCACTTTGACCATCTGCATCTGGGGGGGCTTGCGAAAATCGGGCAGGGTCAGCCGATTTTCGTGCCCGAGGGTGTGGGGCAACTCGTGCGGAAGCAGGGTTTTGGGAGCATTGTGGAAATGGAGCACTGGGGAAAGGCCCGGATAGGTCCATTGGAGATCATATTCACTCCCAGCAAGCACTGGGGTGCGAGGATGGTGCATGATGTGCACCGCAACTTCGGGGGGTATCTGATCCGGAACAGTGTTGGCCGGACCGTGTATCACTGCGGGGACAGTGCGTATTTCGGGGGGTTTACCGAGATTGGGTCGGCTGGGGCCATTGATCTGGCGATTCTGCCGATTGGGGCGTACCGTGCGATGAGCGGGAGGGAAGTGCATATGAATCCGGAGGAAGCGCTGGATGCGTTCCGTGATCTGCGGGCGCAGCGGATGATTCCGATGCATTACGGGACCTACCCGCTGGGAGGGGAGCCGATGCATGAGCCTCTGGAGCGGCTGGAGGCGGCGACGCGTGAGCGTGGGCTGGGGCAGGCGGTGAGTGTTCTTGAGGAAGGTCGACCCATAC
>JBIICE010000127.1:0-12035 GCA_044239025.1 Verrucomicrobiales bacterium | reverse complement strand
TGCGCCAGCTCCACGATGCCCCTCTGCTGCTCTACGTCTGGGGCAAGGTCGAACCACGCGACCGCTCGGCCCTCGGGATCGTCGGCTCGCGGCGCGCCACCAGCTACGGCCTCCAGCAGGCCAAACGGTTCGGCTTCCAACTCGCCCACGCAGGAGTCACCGTCCTCAGCGGCCTCGCCCGCGGCATCGACACCGCCGCCCACGAAGGTGCCGTCGCCGCCCACGGCCGCACCATCGCTGTCATCGGAGCCGGTCTCGGCCACCTCTACCCACCGGAAAACCGCGCCCTCGCCGAACGCATCGCCGATGGCCATGGGGCCGTCGTCAGCGAGTTCCCCATCCTCACCCCGCCGGACAAACAGACGTTCCCCCAGCGCAACCGCATCGTCAGCGGCTGGAGCCACGGAATCCTCGTCGTCGAAGCCCCCGCATGGAGCGGGGCCCTCATCACGGCCAACAACGCCGCCGATCAGGGCCGCTCGCTCTATGCCATCCCCGGACCCATCGACCGCGCTTCCTCCACTGGCTGCAACCGCCTCATCCAGAATGGTGCCCGCCTCGTCATGGATGCCTCGGAAATCCTCGAGGACCTCCAGCTGCTCATCCCTGCCTCCTCCGACCACCCCACCCCGCCCAGCAGCGCTCCCCTCCCGGACCTCTCCGCCACGGAACAGGCCATCTGGGACGCCCTCGCCGCCGGCGATACCCAGATCGACCAACTCACCTCCGCCACCGGACTGGCCCCATCGGAAATCGCCGCCCGCCTCACCCGCATGGAACTCCGCCAGCTCGTGCGCCAGCTCCCCGGCCGCGTCTACGCCCGCGCCACCCTCTGATCCAACCACCCGCAGTGCAAAGCCACCCCACCCCCCGGAAACTGCCTTGCATTCACCGGCACCATGCCCACGGTGCGCCCCCCACGACCCTCATCTGATCATTGCCATGGAAACCACCCTGATTCTCTTCAAACCCGACTGTGTCCAGAAACGCCTCAGCGGGGAAGTGCTCCGCCGCCTCGAAGCCGAAGGATTCAAGGTCCGTGGCCTCAAGATGATGCACCTGAGCGACGCCATCCTCCGCGAACACTACGCCCACGTCGCCGATAAACCGTTCTTCCCGGAAATCGTACGCTTCATGCAGAGCAGCCCAGTCGTCGCCCTCGCTCTCGCCGGAGACAATGTGATCGCCCGCGTGCGCGACCTCCTCGGTCCCACGGACTCGACCGCCGCTCCCAAGGGCACCATCCGCGGCGACTTCGGCGAAAACAAAATGGTGAACATGTGCCACGCCTCGGACGGTCCGGAAACGGCCGCCGCAGAACTCGAACGCTTCTTCGCCAAGGGCGAACTGTTCTGAGATTTCCTTCCTTTCACCGGGCATCCGGTAGTCCACTCTGAAAGAAGGACAGCGGCAGCGGTTTACGTATCGCTACTGATGACTTTCCGCGTCTATTGCCCATCCTGCCGCACTCCGTTCGATGTCGATGAGTCGCTCGCAGGGGAAAAAGGTCTCTGCCCGTCCTGTCAGACCAGCTTCCGCATCTCATGGCCGACGGATTCCCGGCTCCATGCACTCGCTCCAGCCCCCGCCGAAAGCCCACCACCGCCCGCTACAACCGTTCCCTTCCTGCGCGGTCAACTGACCGTGGCGGCCCTCGGTCTCTGCGGCTATCTCGCGTCGGTCTTCACCCTCTTCCGATTCCTCCCGCGGGACGAGGGCTTCAAGGCCCCGGAGTGGGTTCCTGTCCTCGGAAATTTCCACCCACTCATCCTCCACCTGCCCATCGGCCTGATCCTCGGTGCGGTCGTCCTCGACGCCCTCTCGGGCAAGGCGCGACGCCACGCGGGTGCGGTCACCGCCCTCCTCTGGATCTCTTTCCTCACCGCCGCCCCCGCGGCCATCTCCGGCTACCTCTCGGGCCACGACAGCGATTCCGAAACGCTGCGCTGGCATATGTGGTCGGGACTCGCTATCCCTTTCCTCGCCGGACTCACCCTTTTCACCAAACTCCTCCACGAATCAAAACCCACCATGGCCACCGGAATCTACCGCGCCCCGCTCTTCCTCTCCGCCGCCTCGCTCTTCATCGCAGGCCACTTCGGCGGAAGCCTCACCCACGGTGACGTCATCACCCCGGCGCTCGACCTCCTCCGCAAGGAGAAGAATCCCTTCGTCTCCACCACCCCGGCAGACCCATCCGAGAAAACGGTCTACGAGGCGGCCATCGCTCCCCTCATGGCCAAGACCTGCACGGGCTGCCACGGCGAACAGAAACAGAAGGGCGACCTGCAGCTCCATACCCTCGAAGTCATGCTCAAGGCCGGCGAAAGCGGCATGACCAGTTTCGTGCCGGGCAAACCAGATGAAAGCGAAAGCCTCAAACGCATCCTCCTGCCCAAAGACCACGAGGATCACATGCCCCCGGAGGAAAAAACCCAGCTCAGCGATGACGAAGTCGCGGTTCTGAAATGGTGGGTTGAAGCCGGAGCCAAGGGGGATCTCAAGGTCAAGGACAGTGGTCTCAACGACCCCCTCAAAACGACGCTCACCAGTGTGATCACGGCCCTCGCCAGTGCTCCGGCACCACAGGCGGCTCCGGCACCCGCGCCGGCACCGCAGGCTCAGGCAGCGGCTCCCGCCGGACCGGACCCGGCCGTCGCGGCCCTCGAAAAGGAACTCGGAGTCACCATCCTGCCGCTCGCCCAGAACGACCCGGGCCTCACGTTCAACTGCGTCAATGTCGCTGACAAATTCGGCGACGCGGAACTCGCGAAGTTCGCCCCCATCGCGGAACGGCTCGCCGAACTGAACCTCGCCCGATCCAAGGTCACCGACGCTGGCCTCGCGTCGCTCGCCGGAATGAAGAACCTCAGGAAACTGCACCTCCAGAATACGGCGATCAGCGACGCTGGCGTCGATGCCATCGCCGCGGTCCCCGGCCTCGAATACCTCAACCTCTTCAATACCAAGGTAACAGACGCCGCCCTGCCGAAGCTCGAGAAGCTCGCCAACCTCAAGAAACTCTACGTCTGGCAGACCGGGGTCACCAAACCCGCCGCGGAAGCCCTCCATCAGAAACTCCCAGCCATCACCATCAATCTTGGCTGGGATAACGAAGTCAAAACCGCGCAGGCCCCCCCTCCGCCCCCACCCGCCCCCACGGCCAACCCGGAACCGAAACCCATCGACCCGGAAGCCCCGCTCTACGCCGGCCTCATCCAGCCCATCTTCGAACGCACCTGCACCGGCTGCCACGGCGCTGATAAACAGAAGGGCAAACTCGCCATGCACAACTTCGAGGTCCTCATGAAGGGTGGAGACAGCGGCGAAGCGGTGGTCGTAGCCGGCAAGTCGGCCGATTCCCTGATCATCAAGCGCATCGCCCTCCCCGCCGCAGAGGACGAACACATGCCCCCAGAGGACAAACCCCAGCCCTCGGAAAAGGAAATCAAGATCCTCAAATGGTGGATCGACGGTGGCGCGAAAACGGATGTCAAAATCAAGGACGCCGGCCTCCCGGATGACCTGAAGTAATGCCTCCTCGCATGACGGTCCGGCAGATCGCGGCACAACCGCCATTCACCACCAAGGACGGCAGCACCATCCGCAGCATCCTCGACCTCAGCAACGCCCCCGTCCAGAACCAGTCGCTCGCGGAAGCTTCCCTCCCACCAGGATCGGCCACGCAACGCCATTACCACAAAGCCACCGAGGAATTCTACTTCATCCTCGAGGGCCAGGGTCTCATGGAAATCAACGGTGACTCCCAGCAGGTAAAGCCCGGCGACGCCATCCTCATCCCCATGGGAGCATGGCACCAGCTCACCGCCACCGCCAACACGCTCCGCTTCCTCTGCTGCTGCTCCCCACCATACCAGCACGAAGATACTTTTTTCTCCTGACCAATAGCCCGGAAACAGCTAGCCGAAGGCTTCGTGCTTTGATGGGTTGTTCCGGATTCGTCGCCCTGCCCAGTCATCGGCGCGTTTCCCTCCCAAGGCTGCCCGGCCACTTTCCCAGCAGAGAGCCGGAGGCTTTGGACTGCGGTGAGCATCACCGCTTTCCCTGAGCGCGCAGCGCGGGACCTCGATTCACGCAGCCAGCTTGAACTGTCGAAATCGAGAAAGCTGCGATCCTCGCAGCAGTCCAAAGCCTGGCGGCTTCGTGCTTTGAGGACGGGTCCTGGATTTGTCGCCCTGCCCAGTCATCGGCGCGTTTCCCTCCCAAAGCTGCCCGGCCACTTTCCCAGCAGAGAGCCGGAGGCTTTGGACTGCGGTGAGCATCACCGCTTTCGTCCCGCAGACCAGGGTGGGAGTTCAGGCGACCGAAGTTGCCTTCCACCACATGAGTCCCTCGCTGCGATTTAACGAGGATTTGTCGTTCGGGTGACGGTGGCTTCACGCCGAGCATGCAGAGTGCGGCGGGAGGCTCACCAGTCTCCGTAACCATAATCACCATCATGAAACGCATCGCACTTTCGCTTCCATTCCTCTGCACCCTGACCTCAGCACTGACTGCCGGAACCCCCGTCTCCAGTCCGTCGCCCGCGGCACCCATGCTGGCGTCGCCGCAGCCTGTTTCCCTGTGGGACGGATTTTATCTCAAGGCTTTCGGCGGCACCGGCGGGATCACCGCAGACTCTTTCTCGCTTAATGGCGCATCTACTTCCGCCGACTATGGAGCGGGTTGGCTGGCGGGCATGAGCATCGGAAAGCAGTTCACGGACCACATCAGCCTGGAAGTGGAATGGACCTACCGAAGCAACGATGTCGATGGGGTCCGGCGTGGACGGTCAAGCGCTGGCGGTGGTGACCTGGCGTCCACGGGGCTGTTCGTGAATCTCGGTTGGACCTTCGCAGGATGGGGTGCCGCAGGATCGCGCTGGCGTCCCTACGCGGCCATTGGCGCTGGGTTCATGGAGGAAGTGGATATGGACCTCACCGCCGCGGGCATCGAGGATGTCTCCGACACATGGGTCCCAGCCGTCCAGGGCATCGTGGGTCTGGAAAAGGAACTCGGCCGCCGTTGGTCATTCTTCGGAGAAGCGCGCTACCTGTACGCTGGCGACACCGACCTGAGCGCGGAATCCGGGGCCCGCCAGAACGTCACGGTCGACTATCAGGGCTGGTCCGCGCTTGTCGGCCTGCGCTTTAACTTCTAGGCTGGAACGGCGTGCCGCTTATGTCTTCCCGCCCCGCCGCCGCTCTGCCTCTGCTGCTTGTGGAGGATGATGCTGACCTCGCCGCCACCGTGGAGGAGTATCTGGCGCGGCGCGGTTGGGAAGTGGAGTATGCCGCCAATGGGGCCCTCGCGCTCGCCCGTCTGCTCGAACGCCCCTACGCCATCATGGTGCTCGACCACCGGATGCCGGGCCTCACGGGAATCGACCTCTGCCGCCGGATACGCAACGGAGTGGCCCCGCATCTGCCGGTCCTCATGCTCACGGCCGCAGATGCTCTGGAAGACCGCCTCGCAGGCTTCGCGGCGGGTGTCGATGACTACCTGGTCAAGCCCTTCGCGCTCCCGGAGCTGGCCGCCCGGCTCACGGCCCTCGCCCGCCGATCGGGCGAGGGCCGCGCGCCCGGAACTCCCCGCCTGCGCTATGCCGATCTCGAAATGGATCTCTCGCTGCGCGAGGTCCGTCGCGGTGAGCACCTCGTTGACCTCACACGCATGGGTTTTTCCATACTGGAACTTCTCCTGCGGCGGGCTCCCGCCGTGGTGCCGCGCGGCGATCTGGAGCGCTATCTGTGGGGCGAGGAATTGCCCGGCAGTGATGCCCTGCGCACCCATATTCATGCCCTGCGCGCCGCGCTGGATCCGCCGGGCGCAGAACCCCTGCTTCACACGCACCGCGGCGTCGGATGGCAGCTCCTCGCCACACGGGCATGATGCCGCGTTCGCTCCAGGCCCGCATCGCCCGCCACTACGTACTCTTCGCCTGCTTTCTGACGACTGCTCTGACGTTTGCCGCGTTGCAGCTGCTCATGGAGACCGAAGACTCGGTGCTCGATCGCTACCTCACGCAAACCCTGCCGGCACTGCCTGTCGGCAGCCAGGCAGTGCCATGGCTAAGCGATTTCGCCTCTCCGAAGGACCTGCAGCGGCGGATCGCCCTCAGTGAAGTACCCGACGCTGGCTGGCATGAAGTCTTTGCCACCGCGGATGGCCGTCGCGCCCGCCACATCCGCAACTGGCGCGACCGCCTCGCGCTCTGGGCCGACCGCAGCATGGAAAACGAATACCGCCTGCTCGCATCCCGTCACCCAGGCTCCGGCGCTCCCCTGTGGCGACTCGTGGATCTGCAGTCGCTTGAATACACCGAAGGGGAAATTCCCCGGCTCACCCGCTGGCTTGTGTTCATCGGCAGCAGCTCACTGATCGTGGTGTGGCTGCTCAGCCGCCGCCTGGCGCGCTCGGCCATGGCCCCGGTGCTCGATCTCACCACGCGGGTGCGGAAGCGCGGCCCCGACGACGGCCCGCTCGCCATCCCCGGTGCCGGGGATGAAGTTGCGCAGCTCGCCCGCGCCCTCGACGAGGCATGGGACCGCGAGCGCAGCGCTCTCGAACGCGAACGCCAGTTCATCTCCGACTGTTCCCATGAACTGCGCACCCCGCTCACGGTGCTGCACGGTGCCCTCAGTCTCATCGAGGAGGAAGTCCCGGCACGGCCGGAACTGCTGGCCCGCCTGCAGCGCACCGCGCGCCGGCTCGAGGGCATCGCACGCACCTTCCTCGTCATGGCCCGCGAGGAACGCCGCCACGCCGAACGCAGGCCGCAGCCGCTTCGGGAACTAGTGAGCGAGTCCCTTGTCGACCAACAACTCCTCTTTCCCCACCGTCAACTCGAAGCCGTACTCTCCATCCCGCCGGAAGCCATCATCGTGGGTCACCGCGAGGTCCTGCTCGTCCTCTTCGGCAATCTACTCGGCAACACATTCCAGCATTCCGCCGCCCAACATCTCGAAATCACCTACGGCGCGCACCCCACCCCACACCTCCGCTTCGCCGAATCTCCCATCGCCGCAGCTCCCCCCGCAGCCAGTACCGCAGGATATGGCATCGGCCTCCCCCTCGTCCGCCGCCTCGCTCAGCAGCAAGGCTGGCGCATGGAGGAATCGCCCGCCACACCCGCCACCTGCACCCTCTGGTTCACCACCAATACATCTGACCAGCCATCGGACACAGCTCAGGACTAGGCAAGTCAACTGCCCCCGCACCGCTTCCCCTTTCACCATCCCATGGCTCCCTGAAGTGGCCTGTTCGGTAGCCCGCACTAGCCCAATCCAGCTTCCAGCTCGCAAACCTCAGTCAGACAGTTTTACAGATCAGAACCGGCGCGGCCGTCCAAAGCCTGGCGGCTTCGTGCTTTGAGGACTGGTCCTGGATTCGTCGCCCTGCCCAGTCATCGGCGCGTTTCCCTCCCAAAGCTGCCCAGCCATTTTCCCAGCAGAGAGCCGAAGGCTTTGGACTGCGGTGAGCATCACCGCTTTCCCTGAGCGCGGAGCGCGGGATCTCGTCGCTGCCCGCCAGCTTGAACTGTCGAAAGCGAGAAAGCTGCGATTCTCGCAGCAGTCCAAAGCCAGGCGGCTTCGTGCTTTGAGGACTGGTCCTGGATTCGTCGCCCTGCCCAGTCATCGACACGTTTCCCTCCCAAAGCTGCCCGGCCACTTTCCCAGCAGAGAGCCGGAGGCTTTGGACTGCGGTGAGCATCACCGCTTTCCCTGAGCGCGGAGCGCGGGACCTCGATCCACCCAGCCTTCTCGAACTGTCGGGATCGAGAAAGCTGCGATTCTCGCAGCAGTCCAAAGCCTGGCGGCTTCGTGCTTTGAGGACTGGTCCTGAATTCGTCGCCCTGCCCAGTCATCGGCGCGTTTCCCTCCCAAAGCTGCCCAGCCATTTTCCCAGCAGAGAGCCGAAGGCTTTGGACTGCGGTGAGCATCACCGCTTTCCCTGAGCGCGGAGCGCGGGACCTCGTCGCTGCCAGCCAGCTTGAACGGTCGAAATCGAGAAAGCTGCGATTCTCGCAGCAGTCCAAAGCCTGGCGGCTTCGTGCTTTGAGGACTGGTCCTGAATTCGTCGCCCTGCCCAGTCATCGGCGCGTTTCCCTCCCATGGCTGCCCGGCCACTTTCCCAGCAGAGAGCCGGAGGCTTTGGACTGCGGTGAGCATCACCGCTTTCCTCTTCCTCATGGCAGCGACCGGTGCATCCCTACAAATCCGCAAAGTAGTCGGAATCAATCCGCTTCACCTCGTAGACCGACGCGGTCGTCACCCCAACGCCATGCTCGAAAATGAGCCGACTCAGCTGCGCGCCATCGATCAGAATGATCTTGGAATCCATGCGCGACACGTACTCCCTGGCTTCACCGGTAAATACCGATGTCGTGATGAAAATGCCCTTCCGTGCCCGTTGACCCTGCAACGCTCCCGCGAATTTCTGAATCTCCGGCCGTCCCACACTCTGATCCCAACGCTTGGCCTGGAGGTAAATGATATCCAGTCCCAGCGGATCTTCCGTGATGATCCCGTCAATGCCCCCGTCACCCGACTTACCCAAGGCTTCCCCAGCATCCTTCCGGCTACCTCCATACCCCATGCGCACCACAAGGTCGGTCACATCAGCGATTCTCTGGTGACGGTAGATGGCGCGGTGCGAGCGGATCGGAGCGTGCCCTCATTTCTCTTTCCCCTGGCGGGGGGTGAAGGATTGGGGGATTTGTGGTCGTGAAGTTGAAGCGACAGCTGACATGGTTGGCGGGGTTGGGATTGCTGGCGCTGGTGGTCTGGCTGGGGAGGCCGCGGGCGGAGGGAGTGGAGCTGGGGACGGTCGGGCGGGGTGGTCTGCAGGTGGAAGTTACCGCGGAGGGTCGGACGCGGGTGAAGGATCGCTACGTGGTTTCGGCTCCCTTGGCGGGTCGGCTGGGGCGCATCGGGTGGAAGCCGGGGGATCGGGTGGAAGCTGGGCGGACCGTGCTGGCGGAGTTGGTGGCGACTCCGGTGGAATTGCTGAATGCGCGGAGTCGGGCCGAGACCGCGGCGCGGGAGCGGGCGGCGGCAGCGGCGGTGAGTCAGGCGGCGGCGTTGCGCGAGCAGGCGGTCATCCGTCGCGATTTTGCGATGCGGGAGCGCGAACGGATTGCCGCGACCGTGCCTGGGGGTGGGGCGTCGCAGGCCGATCTGGAATCGGCTGAGCAGCGGGAACGGACGGCCGCGGAAGGCGTGCGGGCGGCTGGATTTGCGGGACGCGTGGCGGAGTTTGAATGGGAGCAGGCGCGGGCGGCGCTGGCGTTCACCGATCCGGAGCGGGAGGGCGGAAACGACGCCCCGCATTTTGTGATCCGGGCGCCGATTGATGGGGTGGTGTTCCGGGTTTTCGAGACGAGCGACACCGTGGTGGCCCCGGGGGAACCGCTTCTCGAGCTGGCCGATCCGGCGCAGCTGGAGATTGAGGCTGACGTGCTGACAGGCGATGCGGTGGGCCTGCGGGTGGGGACGGCAGTTCTGGTGCGCTCGTGGGGCGGCAGCGATCCTCTGGAAGCGCGCGTGCGGGTCGTGGAGCCCTCTGCCTTCATGAAGGTGTCGGCGCTGGGGATTGAGGAACAGCGGGTGCACGTGATCTGTGATTTCATCGGTCCGGCCGAGCCGCGCCGGGCCCTTGGGGACGGTTACCGGGTGGAGGCCGCCTTTGTGGTTTGGGATGGCAAGGATGTGGTGCAGGTGCCGCTGGGCGCGTTGTTCCGGTCGGGTGGCGCATGGGCCGTCTTTGCGGTCGAGGGCGGGCGGGCGCGTCTGCGCAAGGTCGCTCTGGGCCAGCGCAGCGATGAAGCCGCCGAAGTGCTGCGCGGCCTGAACCCGGGCGAATCCCTGGTGCTCTATCCAGACGATCAGATCCGCGAGGGCAGCCGCGTCCGCGCGCGCTGAGCGTTGCTTATTTCACGGTGAAATAAGGCTTCCAGCCGTGTTCCGCGACAGGGTCTCAGGGTGGCGTGAGGCGGAAATTGCGCATCATGCCCATGTCTTCGTGTTCGAGGATGTGGCAATGGTAGGCGTAGAGGCCCGGGAGCGAGGAGAAGGGAATCTGAATGCGGACTCTTTCGCCGGGGAGGACAAGGACAGTGTCCTGCCAGCCATCGTCGTGCAGGCCTTCGTGGAGTTGCCCTTTGGGGATGCCTGAGCGGCTGAGGACACGGAACTGACGGCCGTGGAGGTGCATGGGGTGCGCCATGGCCATGCCCATGGGATTCTCCTGATTCTCGAATTCCCAAATGCGGACGGCCCCGGCGGGGATGGTTTCCGCTTCTGAGACCGCCTGCATGTCGAAGACTTCGCCATCGATCATCCATGCCATCTGCATGAAAAGGAGCGGGACCGGGCGCACCGGAGCCGCGGGATCGGGCTGAAAGGAATCGCTGCAGAGCGATTCCGGGAGCGGGCAGCCCGGGCCCCTAGTATCGGTCAGGGAGAGTTTCACAAGGTCGAGGGGGGCTCCCTGAGGGGCAGGCGAGGCATTTCCCATCATGCCCACCATGCCGACCTCGTCGGCACTGAACGGGCGGCTGACGAGGGTCCGGGCACTGCTGCCCTGCCAATCCGACAGGTCCACGAGCAGGTCGGCGCGCTGTCCGGGAGCGAGGGTCAGGGACTTGAGTGATTTCGGTTTCGCCAGCAGGCCACCGTCGGTGCCGATGAGGGTGAGCGGTTCTCCGTCGCTCCATGCGATCTGGTAAATGCGGGCATTCGAGCCATTGAGGAGGCGGACCCGATAGGCACGGCGGTCGAGCGTGATCGCAGCGTCGGGCTTTCCGCTGACGAGGACGCGGTCGCCGAGCCAGCCATTCATGGTTTCCATCATGCCGCGCATCCCGCCGCCCATGCCGCGTCCCCTGCCCCGACCCTGCGGGCCGGAACGTGCAGCGCCGGCCCCGGCGTAGACAAACTGCTGTTCGTCATCAAAGCGGCGGTCCTGGAGGACCCAGAGAAGCTCGAGCGGTCCTGAAGGGAGCTGAAGCTTGTCTTCTTCCTCGTCATGCACAATGAGGAGTCCGGCGAGACCCTGGTACACCTGCGGAGCGGTGCGCATGTGGGGATGCGGATGGTACCAATAGGTGCCAGCACGGTTCGTGACCGTGAAATCGTACACATATTCCTGATCCTGACCGATCGCGAACCGCGGATGCCCGTCCGCTTTCTCCGGAACATCGAGTCCGTGCCAGTGAATGATCGACGGCTCGCCGAGGCGATTGCGGAACCGGATGCGCACCCGCTGACCCCGCCGCAGTCGGATCACCGGTCCGAGATACGATCCTTCGATCGTCTGGAGCGACGACGCGGGACCGTGCAGCACTTTTCCCGTGAAACGCCAGACCCTCGTCGGTTTTCCCGCAAGAATCGGTACCTCCCCGGCTTCTGCCGTCAGCTCAATCTCCACATCCAGCGGACCCTCCGCGGCTCCCGAAGTCCCCACAGGATTTCCAGCCAGCCATGGCAGAACAAAACAGGGAAGCAGTTGGCGGCGGTTCATGAGTATACAGTCATACGCCGCCTCAGGCCTCGGCTTTCGCCACCCCTTCCCCTTAGGGCAGCCGACCATCCGCCCGGCCCGACCCATCGAGGTGTCCGGATTCGCCGATCTCGAGTAGGGACTAAGGGACAGACCTCTTCGCGGAGCGCATGGCGAGCGGACACTAAGTTCGTACCAGGCGTTTTCATCGTGGGTTATGGATCAGGCAAAAATGGTCTGTCCTTCTGTCGTGTCCTGCATCTTGAATTTGAGGCGATGATGATGTTCCGAGTTCCAGCCACGGCGAGCTACACCTGCTCAGCCGCCCATGGCGGCCAATCCCGCCTCTCTGGCAGCAAATGAATCGTCGTGTTGCCATGCTGGTGGTCATGCTCCCCGCGATCGGTTGCGAGCGGCCTTCGCAGCGCGGGATTGCAGCATCGACCGAGCCTTCGGACGCTCACAGGGAGGCCATTGCAGGATTCCAACGTGCCCAGACAAAGTTCAGGGAATTGATCACCACGGTCGGAGAT
>JBIICE010000342.1:0-2998 GCA_044239025.1 Verrucomicrobiales bacterium | reverse complement strand
GATGATAATCCATGGCGCGGGCCATGCGGGCGAATTCGAGCGCGCTTTCCACCATGCCGCGCGGGGTGTCGCCCCAGCGGTTCATGATGCGGTCGCTCAGGCTGCCGTGATTCGTCCCGATGCGCATGGCGACTCCGCGTTCCTGGCAGAGTTGGACGAGGGGAGCGAAGACCTCCGCGATGCGGTCGACTTCGGCCTGATAATCTGCGTCGGTGTATTCGCGGACTTCGAATTTCTTCTTATCCACGAAATTGCCGGGATTGATGCGGACCTTGTCGACCCAGCGGGCGGCCTCCATGGCAGCATCCGGCTTGAAATGGATGTCGGCGACGAGCGGGACAGAACTGCCGGCGGCGTGGAGGCCGTCGCGGATGTTTTCGAGATTGGCCGCGTAGACCCTTGTCTGGGCGGTCACCCGGACGATTTCGCAGCCTGCCTTGTCGAGTTCGAGGGCTTCCGCGACGCAGGCTTCCGTGTCCCGCGTATCGCTGGTCAGCATGCTCTGCACGACAACCGGCCCGTCTCCGCCGATGACGGTGCGTCCGACCCGGACCGGGCGGGAACTGCGGCGGTGAAAATGGAACAGGTCGGGGCAGTAGGAATGGTCTGCGTGGCTCATGGGGCAGGATCCCTCAGGGGGCTTCGGGCGTGCGGAACGTGATCGGAGTGGCATCGTCCGCTTCCTCGCGGAGGCCACTGACATCCTTGATGGTCACGAATCCGACAAACGTGAGCAGAAGCAGCACGCAGCCGGTCTGCAGGGCTTCCAGCATGCGGATGGGGAGCGGTTTGCCGCGGATCCACTCGGCGATGGCCATGGTGATGTGACCGCCGTCGAGAACCGGCACCGGAAGCAGATTGAAGAGGGCGAGGCTCACGTTGATGATCACCGACATGAAGATGAGAAAGCGCCAGCCTTCCGGATGCTGGAAGATCCGGTAGTAGAGATTCATGATGCCGACCGGGCCGCTCATGTGACCGATGCCGATGCTGCTGGAGCGGTTGCCGACAGCACTGATGGTTCCGAAGAAATTGCGGACGTAGTCGCGGATGAGTCCGAACGGTGCGGGATGTTCGATGGTGTAGGCGGAACCGTCGGCCGCTTCAATTTTCTGGATGCCGACGCGCTTCTGTCCGGCGATGGCGGCGGGCGCGGTGGCGGGTATCTCCGGAGTGATGCGGAGGGTTTCCTCCCTGCTGCCACGGAGCACAGTGACCTCCAGCGGGCCCGTGCTCTTTTCGGCGGCGTCTTCGATGGCGGCCTGACTCCAGACCCTGGTTCCATTGATGCGCAGGATGCGGTCGCCTGGCTTCATGCCGGCGCGTTCTGCGGGGCTGCCCGGGTAAAGTTCCCCGATGCGGCCGTCGGTGGCCGGGCCGATGCCGAGTTTGCGGACGGGGGGACGACCGGAGAGGCGCTGCCACCAGCGGAGACTTTCCCATTCCCGGAATTCCTTCATGAGTTCCGGCGGGGCGGGGATTTCGAGGGTGCGCGGCTCCGCTTCCCCGTCGCGGAGGACGGTGAGAGAGATCGGGTTGCGGGTGCCGGACATGATGAACCACTGGACGCTGTCGACCATGCCAAGGAAACGTTTCACGGGCTGTCCATCGATGGCCAGCACGCGGTCGCCGAGCTGCAGTTGCCCGTCTTTGGCTGCCGCACCTTCCGGGTCGATGATCCCGATGACGGTGGAGGTTTCCCGCTGGTCGACAGGGCGGCCGACGAGGCTGACGAGAAAGGCACAAGCCACGGCGAGCAGCATGCTGAAGAGCGGGCCGGCGAACGCGACAATGATTTTATCGAGCGGGCGGATGGCCGGGAGCTTCTCCCGGTTTTCCGAAGACGCGCCCTCGATCGCTTCCATGGGGGACATCTGAGGAAGCTGCACAAAGCCGCCGATCGGGAGCCAGCCGAGTCCGTACTGCACCCCGTTCCAGGTTCGTTTCCAGATGGGCTGCCCCATCCAGATCTGGAACTTCTCCACCTTGAGGCCGCGCCAGCGGGCCGCGAGGAAGTGTCCCCACTCGTGCACGAGGATCACGAAATTGAAGACGAGGAGCACAAGGAGGATGATCCCGGCGGTGTGGAGTAGGTTCCAGAGAGCAGCCATGTTGGTGTTCAGAGAGAGCGCATCCCGGCGGGATTGCTGCCTTGGCATTTACCGCAGGCAGCACGCAGCGCAACGCGGGATGCGTCAGCGCGGCTCCGCATGCCGCCGCAGGAAGTTCCCGATCAGCGTGAGGCCGTTCTCCTGACTTTTCTCAGGATGGAACTGGGTGGCCGTCACATTGCCCCGCTGGATCGCCGCGGCAAAAGCAAGGCCGGCATATTCCGTGCGGGCAGCCACGAGGGAATCGTCTTCCGGTTCCGGGTAGAAGGAATGAACAAAGTAGAAGTACGGAGATGATCCGAGACCGGTCCAGACCGGGTGACCGGGATGGGTCAACTGTGCCCGGTTCCAGCCCATGTGAGGGACTTTGACGCCCGGGAGCGAGGGGAACCGGACGACCTGACCCGGAAATGCGCCGAGCCCGCGGACCCCGGGGTTTTCGTCACTGCCGGAGAAGAGCACCTGGTAGCCGATGCAGATGCCGAAGAAGGGACGGTCGGCGTTGATCCAGGAAACGAGTGCGTCCGTGAGTTGCTGGCGGTTGAGGGCGGCCATGCAGTCCCCAAAGGCTCCCTGTCCCGGAAAAATGAGGGCGGACACCGATGCGAGATCCTCCGGCGTGCGGACGAGCACCGGATCGTGACCGAGAGCACGGACTGCGTTGCGGACACTCTGGAGATTGCCGCCCCCGTAGTCGATGATGCCGGACTTCATCCGATTCAGAGGCTCTCCTTGGTGCTGGGAACGCCGCTGACCCTGAGATCGATCCGCATGGCGGCGTCGAGAGCGCGGGCCAGCCCCTTGAAGACCGCCTCGGCCATGTGGTGGGCGTCGCGTCCATAGAGGATTTCCACGTGGACGTTGGCGAGGATGTTGTGGGCAAACCC
>JBIICE010000341.1:0-3015 GCA_044239025.1 Verrucomicrobiales bacterium | reverse complement strand
CGTTCCGCCGCGAGATCGGTGGCGGCCAGACTGGTGCCCTCCGGAGTACGCAGATTGACCACGAATTCCGCTTCCTCGACCGGGGGCAGAAAGCTCTTCTGCACGATCCGCATGAGCGTGGGCACAGCCGCCAGAATCCCCACGCAGGCCAGCACAATGAGCCAGCGATGACGCATGGAAAACCGCAGCAGCACCATGTAGACCGCCTCCACCGGGCGGTAGAAGATGTTCACCAGATGCTCCAGCTTCCGGTCGAATCCCGTGGCATGCCCGCCGCGGAAAAGGCGTGCCGCCAGAGCCGGCGTCAGCGTGAAACTCACCAGCAGCGACACCGCGATGGCAAACGCCATGGTCAGACCAAAGCTCTTCAGAAACCGTCCCACGATTCCGCTGAGGAAGGCGACCGGCACAAACACGGCGAGCAGAGAAAGCGTCGTCGCCATCACCGCGAGTCCGATTTCCCGCGGTCCCTCGACCGCTGCCGTCATGGCGTCTTCGCCTTTTTCCTCCATGTGCCGGAAGATGTTTTCGACGACGATGATGGCGTCGTCGATGACAATGCCGACGGCGAGCGCGAGCGCCACGAGGCTGATGACATTGAGCGTGACATCCTGCGCCCACATCACTCCGAACGCCGCAATGATCGAGGTGGGGATCGCCAGCGCCGAAATGAGGGTAGCCCGCGAGTTGCCGAGAAACAACAGCACCACCACCGCCGCAAAGAGGGCTCCGAGCACAAGGTGTTCCTTCACGGCATGCACACTCGTGCGGATCACCTTCGAAGTGTCGCGCACCACCTCGACCGAAAAGCCAGCCGGCAGCATCGGCCGGATTTCGCCGAACTTCTCCATGACGGCATCGACCACCGAAACGGTATTCGTGCCGCTCTGCTTGCGGATGGAAAGCACCACTGACGGAACCCCGTTGTTGCGCGCCGCCGTCTTCGCCTCCTCCGCGCCGTCCTCCACCCGGGCGATGTCCCGCACCCGCACCAGTCCACCGCCGGATTCGCGAACCACGAGTTCCTCCAGCTCACGGAGACTCCGCGCCTTGCCCAGCACCCGGAATCCCGCCTCGCTCGCCGCATTCTTCACCGTCCCGGCGGGAATCTGCACGTTCTGCGCCCGCAGGGAACGCTGAATGTCGATGGCTGTCAGCCCGAATGACCGCAGCCGGACCGGATCGAGCCACACATTGATCTGCCGCAGCCGCCCGCCCAGCAGGGTGATCTGTCCGACTCCGGGAACGCTCTCCAGCTGCCTCCGCAGCACTTTGTCCGCATACTCCGTGATCTCCCGCACAGGCTTTTCGGCCACGAGCGCCAGATTCATGACCGGGGCGGCATCCGGATCGAGCTTTTCAATGATCGGGGTGTCCGTGCCCTCGGGCAGTTCCGGAATGATCCGTGCAATGCGGTCCCTCACCTCCTGCGCAGCCACATCAATGTCCTTCTCAAGAACAAACGACACCAGCACCTGGGAAATCCCTTCGCTGGAAATCGAACGCAGTTCATCGATTCCCGCGACCGTATTGACCGCTTCCTCGATGCGGTCGGTGATCTCCGATTCCACTTCGCGCGGGGTCGCTCCGTCCTGACGGGTCACCACCGCAACCGTGGGAAATTCTATCTTCGGAAAGCGGTCAACGGGGAGCCGACTGTAGCCGAGCACACCCACCACCACGAAGACAAGGATGAGGACGCTGGCGAAAACCGGACGACGGACGGAAATTGCGGCAAGCCACTGCATGGTTTCGGAGGGTCAGTGACTCAGGGGGCCGCGGAAAAGGGTGCCCCATCGGACGCGGTTGGCCCGGGCCTGCGCAGCACGCGTTCACTCACCGCTGCCCCCCGGCGGATCTCGGTGAAACCGTCAACGGATTCCCCGGTTTCCACGAGCCGTTCCTCCAGCCGGGCATCCTGCCCCACCGCAAAGAGCACCCGCCGCGATCCATCGCTGCGCAGCGCATCGTCAGGAACAGATATGGCCTTCTCCTCGCGCAGCAGAATCCCGGCATCACAGAAGAATCCCGGGCGCAGCACCCCATCCGCATTGTCCACTTCGGCCTCGATGACCAGATCGCGGCTCGCTTCCCGCAATGCCGCCCCGAGAAACTTCAGAGTGCCGGAAAATCTGCGGCCACTCACTGCCGCGGTCTGAAACGTCACGGCCTGACCGAGCGCCAGCAGGCCGACTTCCGTCTCGGAAACGTTGAGGACAAGCCGCAGTTTCGTGAGATCGACCACCCGGGCGACCGGCGAGTCGGTGCGCACGTATTCGCCGGGCTCGACCATTCGTTCCGCGACCACTCCGGCGGAAACCGTGCGGATGCGGCAATCATCCAGTACCTTCTGCGCCTGATCCTTCCGCGACTTCGCTGCAGCCACCTCGGCATTGCCCGCGGCCACCTGGGTCACGAGTTTCTGGTAGTCGGACTCGGCCACGGCGCGCTTCTCGGCGAGCGGTCGGTTCCGTTCCTGTTCGTTGCGGGCAAGGGCCAGCTTCGATTCCGCGAGGGCGAGCGAGGCGGCCGCTTCCTCAAGTGCCAGCTTTGCCTGCCGCGCATCCAGTTCCGCAAGGACATCCCCGGCCCTGACCACCGATCCCCGTTCGACCGCCACGGCCACGACCCGTCCCATGGCATCGGCTGCCACCACGGCATCCGTCGAGGCCCGCAGTTGCCCGGTGGCGCGCAGATAACGCGGAAAGGCCCGCGCGGCGACCTCCACCGCCACTCCCCGGACGGTCTCGCGGGCCGCCGGAGCAACTGCTGCCACCGTTGCCGGAGGGGCTTCGCGACGGCAGCCAGTCAAACCAGCCAGCCCCGGCAGCAGAATCATGCACAACGTTTTCTTCATCATGAATTTCTTCGGATAAGTCGCTTCCTCTCCCTCCCCGGAGCACTGCCGCGCAGCCCATGCAGCGCCATGGCCACAATGCTCTCCCCCAGTTCCGCAATGCCCGCCTCGGTCGATGGCACCGTGAATCCCAGCCGCCCGATGACAGCGCGGCTGTG
>JBIICE010000340.1:0-3042 GCA_044239025.1 Verrucomicrobiales bacterium | reverse complement strand
CGGCTCATCCTGAGCACGCAGGTCTATCAGCAGAGCCATCGTCCGGCCGATGCGGTGGCCTCGGCGGAACGCGATCCGGAGAACCGCCTGCTGTCGCGCTTTCCGGTGCGGCGGCTCGAATTCGAGGTGTTGCGCGATGCCATGCTCGCGGTGAGCGGGGAACTCGAGGAAGCCTCATCGGGTCGGCCCATGGAAATCACGGATCCCGGGAACCGGCGGCGGACCGTGTATGCCTTCATTGACCGCCAGTTTGTGCCCGGAACGCTGCGGACCTTTGATTTTGCGAATCCGGACATTCACGTGGCGGTGCGCCACGAGACAACCGTGCCCCAGCAGGCCCTGTATTTTCTGAATGGAGCGTTTGCCGCGCAGCGGGCCCGTGCACTCGCTCTCGCGTTGAAGGATCTTGCGCCGGAGGAACGGATTCAGGAACTGTACCGTCGGCTCTATCAAAGGGTGGCCACAGCCACGGAAACGGCAGCGGCCCGCGCCTTCCTGCGGGATGCCGAAGCCGGACAGCCACCGCCCGCATCCGCTGCGCCGGTGACGCCGTGGACGTACGGGACCGGGCCATGGGATGAAGTGTCCGGAAGGCTGACGTCCTTTGCCCCGCTTCCGCATTTCACGGGTTCCGCGTGGCAGGGAGCCGTGGCCTGGCCGGGCGGGACGACCGGGTGGGCGCAGCTCACGGCACAGGGCGGTCATCCGGGCGACAGCCGCGCGCACGCCGTGGTCCGCCGCTGGACCGCCCCGCAGGCCGGCATCATTTCCATCCGCGGGAAACTGCGGCATGAACCCGAGCAGGGCGATGGCGTCCGTGGATTTGTCAGTTCCAGCCGCCACGGCCAGCTTGCGGAAGCCACCGTGCATCACAGCGAAGCCGAATTGCGGGCCGAGGGAGTCATGGTGGCAGCCGGCGATACCATTGATTTCATCGTCGATATCCGGGACGTGCTGAACAGCGATCAGTTCCTGTGGGAACCCGAAATCGTGGCAAGCCCGGGCGGCTGGCACGCCAAAAAAGACTTCACGGGACCGCTGCCGCGGCCAGATTATCTGGACCCGTGGGCGCAGTACGTTCAGGTGCTGCTGCTTGCGAATGAATTCAGCCATACCGACTGAGCGATGATGTTTCCTGCTGCCGCCATGATGAACCGCCGCGAGATGCTCAGGCGTCTGGGCATGGGCATGGGCGCGGTCGGACTCGGTCCCCTGCTGACCGGTGAGAGTGTGAGCGGCCGCCCGCATTTCGCTCCGAAGGCGAAGCGCGTCATTCACTTCTTTCTGAATGGCGGGCCATCCCATGTGGACACCTTTGATCCCAAGCCGCTGCTGAACAAGTACGACGGACAGCCGCTGCCCGGTGATGTGCTGCGGACCGAGCGGAAAACCGGGGCGGCCTTCGGATCGCCGTTCCGTTTCTCGCGTCACGGGCAGAGCGGACTGGAAATCAGCGAACTGTTTGCGAAGACGGCCGCGCATGCCGACGACATCGCGGTGATCCGCTCGATGTACGCCCAGGTGCCGAATCACGAGCCATCCCTCATGCTCATGAACTGCGGCGACAGCGTGCAGGCCCGGCCGAGTGTAGGATCGTGGGTCCTTTACGGACTGGGCTCCGAGAACCGGAATCTTCCCGGGTTCGTGACCATGTGCCCCGGCGGCATGCCCATCAAGGATTCCGAAAACTGGCAGGCCGGCTTCCTGCCCGGTTCGTTCCAGGGCACCTTCCTCGATCCCCAGCACCGGGAACTGGAGAAACTCATCGAGCACATCCGCAGCCCGCACGCGGACGAAGCCATGCAGCGGCGGCAACTCGCCCTGCTGCGCAGCCTCAATGAGGCCCACCGGTCCGAGCGTGCGCTCACCCCCGGTCTCGAGGCGCGCATGGATTCCTTTGAACTCGCCTTCCGCATGCAGATGGAGGCCACCGACGCCTTTGATCTCAGCCGGGAACCCGAAGCAATCCGCGCCATGTACGGAGATCATGTGCACGGTCGCCAGACCCTCATGGCGCGACGCCTGCTCGAACGCGGAGTGCGCTTCGTGCAGCTCTGGCATGGCTCGGGCCAGCCATGGGATACACACGACAACATCGAGGGCAACCTCCGGCGGCTCGCGGCGGAAATCGATGGCCCCATCGCTGCTCTCATGGCCGATCTCAAGCAGCGCGGCATGTTCGATGACACCCTCATCGTCTGGGGCGGCGAATTCGGCCGGACGCCGTCCGTGGAACTCGGCGATGGCGGTAAATCGAAGCTCGGCCGCGATCACAATCATTACGGCTTCAGTGTCTGGATGGCTGGCGGCGGCATCCGGGGCGGCACCGCCTACGGAGCCACTGACGAATTCGGTTTCCGGGCCGTCGAGGACCGCACCAGCGTGCACGATCTGCATGCCACCATGCTCCACCTGCTCGGCTTCGATCACGAACGGCTCACCTACCGCCATGCCGGGCGCGATTTCCGGCTCACCGATGTCTACGGCAATGTGATCCGCGGCATTCTGGCCTGAGGCGGCGTCCCATTCCATTCCCTCTCATGGCCACTCCCTCCGATCCACCGGGAACGCTCAGCGGCCCTGCGCTGGTGAAGGAAGTATGCCGCCGCATCCGCTTGGCGCGCAGCCTCTGGGATGCGCACCGCAATGCGGCCTGCCGCGGCGAGCGCGAAAAGGCCATGGTCCTGTATGAATCCCTGAACGAAGCGCAGCGCGAACAGGTTCCGCAGGTGCTCAGGGTGTGGCTGCGCTACCGGAGCGAAAAATACTTCGGCCCCGGCCGGACGCCTCCCGGTGGGGGGAAGGCGAAGCGCGGACGGGGCCGGTGATGGTGGGCGGAGGCTGCTCCGCGGACGGTTCAGCTCAGTCCTTCTTTTCGGCCTTCAGGCCACGGACGGCTTCGCGCAGTTCCTGAATCTCCCGGCGCAGGCCTTCGAGTTCCGGGGCCGGGCGGCGGGCGTCACCGCCGCGTTCCGGTGGTGGTCCGTCCGGGCGGTCGCCCTGGCGCATGCGTTCGGCCATGCGGGCCACGTTTTCGGCGAT
>JBIICE010000339.1:0-3045 GCA_044239025.1 Verrucomicrobiales bacterium | reverse complement strand
TTGAGTCGAGATCCCGCGCTCCGCGCTCAGGAAAAGCGGTGATGCTCACCGCAGTCCAAAGCCTTCGGCTCTCTGCGGTGGAACTGGCCCCGTGGTTCCGGAACGAAACGCTTCGACGACTGAGCAGGGCGACGAATCCGGGACAACTCATCAAAGCACGAAGCCGCCAGCCTTTGGACTGCTGCGAGCATCGCAGCTTTCTCGATTCCGACGGTTCAAGCTGGCTGGCGACGCCGAGGTCCCGCGCTCCGCGCTCAGGAAAAGCGGTGATGCTCACCGCAGTCCAAAGCCTTCGGCTCTCTGCTGGGAAAATGGCCTCGTGGTTCCGGAACGAAACGCGTCGATGACCGGGCAGGGCGACGAATCCGGGACAACTCATCAAAGCACGAAGCCGCCAGGCCTTGGACTGCTGCGAGCATCGCAGCTTTCTGGATTTCGACGGTTCGAGAAGGCTGGCAACGCCGAGGTCCCGCGCTCCGCACTCAGGAAAAGCGGTGATGCTCACCGCAGTCCAAAGCCTTCGGCTCTTTGCGGTGGGAATGGCCCCGTGGTTCCGGAACGAAACGCACTGATGACTGGGCAGGGCGACGAATCCGGGACGAATCATCAAAGCACGAAGCCGCCAGGCTCTCTGCTGCGGGGATGGCCCCGTGGATCCGGAACTATTTCGAGCCGATGCAGTAGAGGAACTTGCCCGAGCGGATGATCAGGCGGTTTCCGTCCACGGCGGGGGTGGCATTGAAGCTGCCGCGGCCGTTTTCGAGTTTGGCGCTCGAGAGGACTTTGAACTCCGGGGCCGCCTGGACGACGACGGTCTGCCCGCCGCGTCCGAAGTAATAAATCTTCCCATCGGCGAGGATGGGCGAGGCATAGATCTGTCCGGGATCCGGCTCCATTTTCTCCGAGTAGACGAATTCCCCGGTCTTGAGGTCGACACAGTGAGCCAGTCCGAGGTTTTCGTGAGCGAAGTAGAGGTGGTCACCGTGGATGATCGGGCTGGGCACATTGGTGCCCTTGCGCAGGGTCCAGAGGCGATGGGTCTCGGTGACATCGTCACTGCCGCCGAGACGGACTGCGAGGCCACCTGTGCCGCTGCGACCGCCGACTGCGTAGACTATGCCGTCCTTCACAAGTGGTTGCGGGCACATGTACCAGCCAATGCCCGACTTGCAGCGCCAGAGCGGCGCACCGGAATCCGCGGCAAACGACTTCACTTCTCCGGCCATGGCCATGATGACTTCCGGTCCCGCAGGTCCGGTTGTGACGACCGGGGCGTGCCATGATTCCTGAATGCCGTTGACCTTCCAGAGTTCCTTGCCGGTTTCCTGATCGAGAGCCACGAGGGATTCGCTTTCGACACTGGCATTCACGTAGACGGCCGAGCCGTGCAGCGAGAGCGAGGCAGCGGTCCCCCAGCCATGGAGTCCGGCCCCCACTTTGGCATTCCAGATTTCGCGGCCACCGTGATCAAAGCAGAACACCCCTGACTTGCCGAAGAAGACAAAGAGCCGCTTGGGGGTGGCCACCGGAGTGGCGGACGCATAACCGTGACTCTCGCGGATTTTCCTCTGTTCCGGGAGGACCGACTTCACGGGCCGGTCCCAGAGGAGCGTTCCGGTGGCGGCGTCGAAGCAGAGCACATGGCGATCCGGTCCATCGGCATCACCGTTGGCCGTTGTGAGAAAGATCCGGCCGGCTGCGATCACCGGGCTTGAGGAACCACTTCCGGGCAGTTCCTTTTTCCAGAGGACGTTGGTACTGTCATTCCATGAATCCACGAGGGCAGCCGCGGAGATCCCGGCACCTTCCGGACCGCGGAACTGCGGCCAGTCAGCCAGCGCACAGGCACCGCCGCACAGAGTCAGTGAGAGGATGAGAAGACGCATGCGGAAGGCTAGCGCAGCAGTCTGCCAACTAGCAAGGCCTTACTTGCGGAGCGCGGATCTCACTCAGTTTCCGCGAGCTGTGAAGGAGCCAGACTGATCCCACCGAGTTTCGCGTCGACGGCCGTGCGGATCTGCCGGAGGACATCCGGCTTTTCGGCCGCGAGATTCCATTGTTCCCCCGGGTCTTCGCCGAGGTGAAAAAGCAGCGGGGTATCATGGGTCACGGGAGCATCCGCTCCGTAGCTGCTGCGGGTGATGAAGTGAGCCTTCCACGGTCCGAGGCGGGCGGCGTAAAGCTCCGGTCCCCGGTAATAGAGGAACACCTCTGCGGGGCGGAATCCGACGCCGAAAAGCAGCGGCGCCAGATCGCGTCCGTCGATGGGAACATCCGGCAGAGCGGCACCTGCGAGGCTCGCGCAGGTCGGCAGCAGGTCGAGGGTCGATGCCGGATCGCGCTGGATGACGCCGGCGGGGATGCGTCCGGGCCACCATGCGATGCCGGGCACACGCATGCCTCCTTCCCACGTGGATCCTTTGCCCTCGTGCAGGGGGCCGGCGCTGCCGCCGTGCGACCGGAAGACCTTCCATGGTCCATTGTCGCTGCTGAAGAAGACAAACGTGCGGCGGTCGATGCCTTCCGACTTCAGGGTGGCGAGCACCTGACCGACGCTCCAGTCGAGTTCCTCGACCACATCGCCGTAGAGGCCTGCCGGGCTTCTGCCGCGGAAAGGTTCCGAGGCAAAGAGCGGAACGTGGGGGAAGGTGTGGGCGATGTAGAGCAGGAAGGGCCGGTCCTTTCTGGAGCGGATGAACTGCTGCGCTTCCTCCGTGTAGCGACGCGTGAGCTGACGCTGGTCGGGCTGAGCCTCCAGGGTTGCGGTGCCCCGGATCAGGGGTGTCTGCCAGTAGGCATTGGTTTCCGTGAAGAACTTGTCGCGTCCTTTGGGCGCATCGGGAGCCGGCATCATGTCATTGGAAAACGGCAGGCCGAAGTATTCCTCGAATCCATGCTGCACCGGCAGATGCTCCGGTCGGTGACCGAGGTGCCATTTGCCGATCATGCCGGTCGCGTAGCCGACGCCCTTCAGCAGTTCGGCCACGGTGACTTCCTCCCTGGGCAGGCCGCCCTTCGCATTCGCCCGGAGAACACGGAATTGAG
>JBIICE010000126.1:0-12238 GCA_044239025.1 Verrucomicrobiales bacterium | reverse complement strand
ATACGGGCATCTACTGCAACGGGCGCATCATCCCCAGCGAAATCCCGGCCTCGATCGAGTTCTTCAACCCGCTCGACCCGGGCGGCACCGAAAAATTTCAGGAGGACATCGGGCTGCGCATGCACGGAGGCAATGCACCCATCGACCACCCCAAGAAACCATTCCGCGTGTACTTCCGGAAGCAATACGGCGTCGACCGCCTGCGCTTCCCCCTCTTTCCGGGATCGCCGGTGGAGGAATTCGACAAGCTCCAGCTCCGACCGGGCGGACACGACGGCTGGGCGGTTCCCTTTGGTTCAGCAGACAACGACCTCGCGGCGCACGCCACCTACCTGCGCGACCGCTTTCTCCGGCAGACGGAACTGGACATGGGTCGCCTCGCGCACCGTGGCCGCTACGTCCACCTCTACATCAACGGTCTCTACTGGGGCGTCTACGACCTCCACGAGGTCATCAGTGCGGAATTCTTCGCCTCCCATAAGGGTGGAGCCGAGGCGGACTGGGATGTCTACGAGCATTCCAATACCTCCGACCCGCTGTTCGATGTGATCGATGGCACCAGCACGGCCATGGACAGCGCACTTGCTCTCGTCCGTCCCGCCACCCGCGCCGCCGACCCTGCCACCTACGCAGCCATCGGGCAACTCGTCCCCATTGACGAATTCATCGATAACCTCCTTGTCCAGATGTGGGGTGCGCAGAACGACTGGATGGGTCCGGTCTTCCGCGGGGTCCCGGATGTGAACCTCACGGACGCTTCGCGCTTCTTCAACAAGAACTGGGAATCGGGCCGGCGTTCCCGTGGCCCCCTGCCCGCAGCCGGCCTTTTCTGGCAGACATGGGACGCGGAAATCAGCATGGGGAACACGCTCAGTGCGCTCGTGGCCACGCAGCGGGTCAGCGATTTCAATCACACGCTCATCGGCACTCCGGTCACGGAAATCCCGCGCACTGCCGGAACGCCGGGCCCGCCGGCGGAACTCTGGTACGCGCTCCGGCGCCACAATGGCGATTTCCGCCGCCGCGTTGCGGACCGCATCCAGAAACACTTCTTCGGGAATGGTGCACTCAGCCGCGACGCCATGCAGGCCCGCCTCCTCATGCTGCGCCAACAGCTCGAACTGCCGATCGTCGCGGAAAGTGCGCGCTGGGGCGACGTCAACAGCGGCGATCCGTTCGTCGTCACCATGACCCGGGATTCCCACTGGCGTCCGGAAGTCGACTGGCTCCGCGATACCTACATTGCGAGCCGTCAGCAGACGATTCTGAATCAGTTTGCGGCCCTCGGCATGTGGCCGGCCGTGCCCGCTCCCGCCTTTTCCACGGACGGAGGATCGGTGCCTTCCGGATTCCCTCTGGCCATGGCGATCCCTGACGGCGGCAGCGGTACGGTCTACTACACCATTGATGGATCGGACCCTGCCCTCGCCGGCGCGGCATCATCCGTAGTCAACCTCCTCAGTGATGCTCCGGTCGTCTTCAAGGTACCCACGGGCAGTTATCCCTCCAATTCATGGAAGAATCTGCCGGATCCCGCCGACATCGCCACATGGAACAGCGGCACGGCCGCCCTTGGCTTTACCGGTGGACAGTTCGCTCCTCACATCACCACAACGGTCAGCGGAATGGAGGGCGTCAACCCTTCGCTCTATGTCCGCCTCCCCTTCACGGTCAGCCCGGCCATCAAAAGCGGCATCTCCCGGCTCACTCTCAATCTGAAATACGACGACGGAGCGTTTGTCTTCCTGAACGGCAGTCCGCCGATCTTCCGTCTCAATGCCCCCACGACTTCGCCTGCCTTCAATGCTTCGGCATCCGGTCCCCGACCGGACGCCCAGGCTGTCACGCCGCAGTCGCTGGATCTCACCAGCCAGGTCGCCACGCTGTCCGCTTCGTCTCCCAATCTGCTCGCGCTCCAGGGCCTCAATGAATCCGCGGCCAATCCGGAATTCCTCCTCGCCGCGGAACTGATCGCCGAAATCCGCCCGCAGGAACAACCGGGTCCTTCAGCCATCGCCTATACGGCTCCCGTCACGCTCGCCAGCTCCGGCGTGGTGCGCGCCCGCACGTTCCGCAATGGCACGTGGTCGCCGCTCACGGAGGCTTCCTTCCTCGTTGGCGTCCCCGCCTCGGCGGCGAATCTCACGATCTCGGAATTCAGCTACAACCCGGGCGTCTCGGCTGCCGAAGCCGCCGCGGGATTCTCTGCCTCGCATTTCGAATTCATCGAACTCTTCAATGCCTCGCAGAATCCCGTGGAACTGACGGGCTGCCGCTTCACCGACGGCATTGATTTCGACTTCTCGAGCCATAGCTCCGTCTCGTCGCTCGCCCCGGGCCAGCGTCTCGTCATCGTCGCGAACCCGGCAGCTTTCGCCAGCCGCTACCCGGGCCTCCCACCGGCCGGCCAGTTTCAGAACGCCACGGGACTCAACAACAGCCGCGAACGCATCACGCTCACCGCCGCCGACGGCAGCACGATTTTCGATTTTACCTACAGCGATTCCCCACCATGGCCGAAAGCGGCTGACGGACAAGGCTACTCGCTGGTTCTCATCCGGCCGGAATCGCTTCCCGATGCCACGCTGCCAACGAACTGGCGCGCCAGCAGCGGCCTGAACGGATCGCCGGGGGCGTCGGACGCCGATTCGTTTGCGGCATGGGCTCATCGCCATGGAATCCCCGCGGATCCCCAGGCGGACAGCGATGGCAATGGCCTTGCGGCCCTCACCGAGTACGCCCTCGGACTCAGCCCATCGCCCACCGCCACCACGGGCATCACTTCGGCCCGCTTCGAAACTGTCACCGCAAATGGTCTCACCGATACCTATCTCGTGCTCCGCTTCCGCCGGAACCGCGCGGCGGATGATGTGCTCATTGCTCCCCAGTACGCCACGGATGCCGCGGCGTGGATGCCGCTCACCGATGAAATCGGCAGTCGCTCGGTCTTTCCGGACGGTACCGAGGAAGTCGCTTTCCGTACCCCGCTGTCTGTCCCGCAACTGACCCGTGCCCAGGTCCGCATTGCGGTCACTCCCCGGAACTGACCGGCAGCACACCATCATTACCGCCAACCCAACGCCATGGCATCGCATCTGCTCTGCCGCAGACCTCCAGCATTCCTCCCATGAAATTCCTCCGCGCTTCTCTTCTCACTGCGGCTGCCCTCGCTGCCGCGGCCCATGCCCAGGATGTCATTGTCCCGGCCAATCAGCCATGGCAGGCACTGCACCGCACCGATGGTGTCGAACCGGCCTCGCTCGACCCCACGAACGATTTCTACACCACATGGTTTCTGGCGACCGGATACGACGGCCCGGCCTTCAGTGCTCCGGCTCCGGCTCCGTTCCGCTACGGCACCATCACCTACTTTTCCCAGGCTGGGCTCACGGCCACGGTGCTCCCCACACCGGCCTCGGGCATCCGCTTCACCAGCTATTTCAAAACCACCTTCACGGCCACCAGGGCCTACCCGGAGGTCATCGCTCAGATCCTCGCTGACGACGGCGCGGTCATCTACCTCGACGGCGTCGAAATCAAACGCGTCAACATGGCCAACAGCACGGATGCGAATTTCTTCACCTACGCCGACGGTCCGGCGCGCACGGAAGATGGTGCGGACACGGAATCGTCCCTTTTCACGCTCAGCCTCGGTGCCCTCAGCGCGGGCAGCCACACGCTGGCGGTGTCGCTCCACAATGCCGCGAGCGACAGCAGCGACCTCGGGCTCTACCTCTCCCTGCTCGGCTCGCAGCCGCCCCCGCCGGTGATGCTGACCACGGATTTCAACGGGACCGCCACACCGGTCAGCGCGGAAGCCACCGTTCAGGGATGGAACAGTGCCCGCTCCGGATCGTTCACCATGAACGGTTCGGCGGCCGCCTCTCTCCGCTCCAATGCAGTCGATCTCTCCACCATCGGCTCCGCCAATGCCATCCTCACGGTCTATGCCAGTGAAACGAGCACGGGCACGAACTTCGAACCCACTGACTTCCTCGCGGCCATCCTCGAGGTGACCTTCGATGACGATTCCATCGCCGAAATCCGCATGGTTCCTGCCAGCGATGACCTCAACGATGACGGCCTCATCACTGGCGATGAAATGTCTCCCGCATCCACCGGCCCGGAATGGTATGTCTATTACCCACGCCACTTCTCAGCCACCATTCCCGCCAATGTAAAGTCGCTCCGCCTCGTCGTCTCGGGCGCGGCCGATTCCACCAGCGAGACCATCCGCTGGGGAGGCGCCCGCATCACCGACCGCAATCTGCTCGCCGACTCGGATGGCGACGGGGCCGCCGACCAGGACGAAATCATCGCGGGAACGAATCCAGCCGACCCCGCCAGCGTCTTCCGCATGCAGTCGGGCGAACTCGACCAGGATGGGATCGGCACCGATGGCTTTCTTCTCGGTGCCAACACCCTCGCAGGCCGCACCTACGCGATCGAAACGACTGATGGCACCCTTTCCCTGTGGGACGCCCTTGGCTTTGTCACCTCCAGCAGCAACGACGGCCGCGTCATCATTACCTTCGGGGGCACCTACCCGGAATCGTTCCACGGCCGCATGCGCCCGGTCCCCTGAACCCGCAGGCAATTCCCGCAATCAGCCGCCGCCCTCCGCCAGCTTCCCGCTGCGCACGGATTCAAGGAAACGTTCGAGTTCGCGTCGGTCCCGCTTCGAGGGCTTCACCACGGGCATGATGGCGGCATTCAGCCTCCGTTCCTCCCTCCGCCGCCGCGCGGCTTCCTGTTCCTCCATGGAGGTCACTTCTTCCCTGTACTGACTCACAAGGGCGGCTCCGACACGCCGTTCGAGGATTCCTTTCACCACGACCGTGCGCGTCACATCTTCCTGCCGTACTTCAATGACGTCACCCAACCGCACGATGCGCGACGGCTTCACTTCGTTTCCTCCCATCCTGACCCTCTGCAGCCGGCACGCATCGGTGGCCACGGCCCGTGTCCGGTAGATCCGCACGGCCCAGAGCCATTTGTCGAGCCGGACACCTTCCCCGGCAGCCAGTTCATCAGTTGTCATCTGCCGACTGCCTTTGCCCGCTGCGCCTCGCCTTGTCAAAGGCAGTCGCCACCGTGGCGGGCTGACCGACAAAAAAGGAGGGCTGGCATCCGACGACGCCAGCCCTCCGGAATGTTCTCAGGTGCCTCAGCCCAGTTTCCCGGGCCGGACCACCGGATGCGGCTCAGTAGCGCAGACGCACACCGGCGTTCACCGTGAACTCGTTCTTGCCGGCACTGATGCCAGCTCCGAGGTCCCAGTTCGGCGTGATGCCGAAGTAGACACGGCCAAAGCCAGCCCACTCGTTGGTGATGTCGGCGTTGGTCCATGCGGCACCGGCGTGCACTTCAACATTGCCCCAGCGGCCGCGGAAGTGCGGGCGAACGTAAACGCTCGATTCGTCGTCCGAGCCAATCGGGCTGTTGTCGAAGCCGTAGAAGGCAGCGCCCACTTCGGTGACGAAGTGAATGTTGCTCGTGACGGGCACGAAGCCACCGATGCCGACGTTGGCGGTCCAGAGGTCAGCGGAATCACGGGCAGTGTCCACCGACTGCCACGATCCACCGGCGGTCACGTAGAAGTTCTGGAAGGGGGAGTAGCTCAGATTGAGACCCACGCCATCGCTCGAGTCGAGACCGACGACGTCCCACTCGGTGTGCAGCCAGTTGACTTCGAGCAGGTTGTAGCTGATGCCGGAGTCAACCGCAGCAACAGGGGCTGCCGGGGCAACCGGAGCGGATTGCACCACCGGAGCGGATCCGGCGATAACGGAACCAGCACAGGCTGCGCTGGCAATGGCGATAGCGATTTTTGTCATGTTGTTTTGTTCGGTAGTTTAGATGCAGACCTGTGGCGGCAAAGCCCGCCTCGTATCCAGGTGGGAGGGGTTGTGCAACCTTCATTCAGCCTTGTCAATAATCATTTCCCGCCCCATTGCGGGCACGGCTTCTGGCGCGCGGTTGCGCCGGATTCCTATCCCGGCTCCTGTGTTCATCATGGCCGCCGGATCACCGCCGCGGCCCGTTCCCCGGCTTCCCCGCCATGAAACTCATCAAACTGGCCGCTGCCGCCCTCAATCAGACTCCACTCGACTGGGCAGGCAATCAGCAGCGCATTGCGAACGCCATCCACGACGCCCGCACTCTCGGGGCCTCGGTGCTGTGCCTTCCGGAACTCTGCATCACGGGCTACGGCTGCGAGGATGCGTTCCACGCCCCGGGCGTGGCGCGGCGCGCATGGGATGTGCTCGGCGAACTTGTCCCGCTCACCACGGGCATGGTGATTTCGTTCGGCCTTCCCATCTTCCTGCGCAAAGGAATCTACAACGTCGCCTGTCTCGCGGCCAACGGGCGCATCGTCGGCTTCTCGGGCAAGCAGTTCCTCGCGGGCGACGGCATTCATTACGAACCCCGCTGGTTCAAGCCATGGCCCACGGGCGTCGCTTCCTCGCTGACCGCCCCGGACGGGCAGTCGTACCCCATCGGCGACCTCATCTACGATATCGGCGGAATCCGCTTCGGCTTCGAAATCTGCGAGGACGCATGGGTCGCGGACCGGCCGGGCATCCGTCTCGCGGCCCGCGGTGCCGATGTCATCCTCAACCCGAGCGCCAGTCACTTCGCCTTCGGCAAGCATGCGGTGCGCCACCGCTTCGTCACGGAAGGCAGCCGCGTTTTCGGAGCCACCTACGTGTGGGCCAATCTCCTCGGCAATGAATCCGGCCGCGCCATCTTCGACGGCGAAGCCATGATTGCCGCCGGTGGCCACATCCTCGCTTCATCCGAACGCTTTTCGTACAAGGAGCACCTCATGGCCTGCGCTCAGTCGGACATCGACGTCACGCGCATGAACCACGCGCGCACCGCCAGCTTCCAGCCGGATGCCGCGGCCGCCTGCGACGGACTCGTCAGCGCGGCCTTCGCATGGCCGGCCATCGCACCGGAACACCCAGCCCACCGCCGCGCCGCATGGGAAAACAGCCCCTTCCTCAAGGAGGAGGAATTCTCCCGGGCCGTACCGCTCGCGCTCTTCGATTACCTGCGCAAAAGCCGGTCCCGTGGCTTCGTCGTGAGCCTGAGCGGGGGTGCCGACAGCGCGGCGGTCACGGTCCTTGTGCGCCTCATGATTGCAGCGGCCCTTGCCGAACTCGGAGCCGCCACGCTCCGCGACCGGCTGGCCTTCATCCCGGGCCTCGCCTCGGCGGAATCCGCCGACGATTTCGCCCGCAGCCTCCTCACGACGGCGTACCAGGCGAGCGAGAACAGCGGACCAGTCACCCGCCACGCGGCCGCGGCCATCGCCGCCGCCACCGGAGCGCGTCACTACGAGTTCGACATCGCTCCCCTCATCGCTGGATACACGAAGATCATCGAAGCAAGCCTCGGGCGACCCCTTGCCTGGGAAACCGATGACATTGCTCTCCAGAACATTCAGGCCCGCGTCCGCAGCCCGTCGATCTGGATGCTCGCCAATCTCACCGGTGCGCTCCTCCTCGCCACCAGCAACCGCAGCGAAGCCGCAGTCGGCTACGCCACCATGGACGGCGACACGAGCGGCGGTCTCGCTCCCATCGCTGGCATCGACAAGGCATGGCTCCGCTCATGGCTCCGCTGGATGGAAGCCCACGGGCCCGCTGACCTCGGCCCCATCCCCGCCCTTCACGCGATCAATGAGCAGGCCCCCACGGCCGAACTCCGCCCGCCCTCCAGTCACCAGACCGACGAGGACGACCTCATGCCGTACCCGGTCCTCGATGCCATCGAACGCGCGGCCATCCGCGACAAGCAGATGCCCATCGATGTCTGGAAAATCATCCAACTCCAGTTCCCCAGCCACTCCCCTTCCCAGCTGGCGGCATGGACGGAACGCTTCTTCACCCTCTGGTGCCGCCATCAGTGGAAACGCGAACGCTTCGCCCCGGGCTTCCACCTCGACGACGAAAACCTCGACCCCAAAACATGGTGCCGCTTCCCCATCCTCAGCGGCAACTTCGCCGCCGAACTCAAGGACCTCCGCGACGCCGCAGGCATCTGAACCCGCGGTCGCCCGGACGTTGTCTGTGCTGCTCTCACGCACGACGGTTCCCCACGGCAGGCCCGCCCCGCAGCAGCACGGAAACCGGAGGGACTCAGCCCGCAATGTCCGGGGTCACCGATTCGAAAACGCCACCACCAATCAGTTCGCTGCCGCGGTAGAACGCGCAGATCTGACCCGGAGCGAGCGCGCGCTGGGGAACAGTAAAGTGGATGTGAACGCGGTCGGGACCGATGGCTGTAACGGTCGCCGGCTGTCCTGGGCAGCGGTAGCGCGGCTGCACGTCCATGGTGGCAGGCAGTGCCGGGTCCTCCGCGGCGAGCCAGGAAAGCGAGCTGACCGTGCAGTGACTGGCGTACAGTCCCGGCGTGTCGGGGTGGTCGAAGGCGACCACGAGTTCGCGGCTGGCGGGACGTTTTGCGACGACGACGTAGGCTTCCTTGTAGGCATTCGAGGCGACCCCCAGACCGCGGCGCTGCCCGAGCGTGTACAGATGCACGCCGGCATGCCGTCCGAGCTTCCGTCCGTCGAGCGCCACGATGTCGCCGGGTTCATCGGGCACGAAGGCGCGGAGGAAATCGCTCATGCGGACATTGCCAATGAAGCAGATGCCCTGGCTGTCTTTTTTGTCGGCGGTGCTCAATCCGAGAGCGGTGGCGCGGGCCCGCACTTCGGCCTTCTGCATTCCACCAATCGGGAATTCGGCATGCTGCAGCTGCTCCTGACGCAGCAGGGCCAGAAAGTACGTCTGATCCTTGTTGGCGTCGGCTCCCCGGAACATCCGGCTGTACCCCCCGGGATGGTGGCCAACCTGAGCGTAATGACCCGTCGCCACCGCGGAGAATCCCTGTGACTTCGCATAGTCAAGGAACACCCCGAACTTGATCTCCCGGTTGCACATGACATCCGGATTCGGTGTGACCCCGCTGCGGTACCCCTCGAGCAGGTACTGCACGACGCGCTCGCGGTAGTCCTGCATGAGATTGACCACGCGGAAGGGAATCCCAAGCCGCCCGGCCACCGCCCGCGCATCTTCGATGTCCTGCTGCCATGGACAATCCCCGAGGATGTTCTCCTCGTTGATCCAGTTCTTCATGTACGCCCCCTCGACCTCATGACCCTGCTCCAGCAGCACGGCCGTCGCCACACTGCTGTCCACCCCGCCGGACATCGCTGAAAGGATCTTTGCCATCGCTTCCCGCCCAACAATCACCGCCGCGCCCGACCCGCAAGGGACAGACGCGCAGGAATTACTTTCCTCCGACAAAATCCGCACAGTCTTCCCCAGGAGATGCGGCGCAGCCCGCACCGCCTGCCGTTATCGGGAGACATGACCACTTTCCGAACCTCGGAAATCGGTGCCGCCTTCGCCACCATCGCCGGTAGCGACGACGGCTTCCCGGCCGATTTCCTCGGGTGCCACTGCAGCCACGGATTTTGCGGACCGTTGTGCCCGTTTCTGCCTCCTGATGGCGGGCGGGCCCCGCAGAAGGCGCGGCGTATGCGAGGGGGATCGCATGCGCCGCGCTCTACTTTCTGCCCGCGCTGCGGCCACCGCCCAGACGGTTGCCGGAAACGCAAATCAGAAACCCTCAGGCGGAACCAGCCGATTTCACGGCTTCCCACGCGGCTTCCATCTCGTCGGAACTGGCGGCCGCAAGGGTCAGACCATCCCGGGACAAACGGTCTTCCATGGCATGAAAGCGCTCCACGAATTTCGCATTGGCGGACGCCAGCAGTACTTCGGGATCAAGCTTCAGCTTCCGTGCCAGATTCGCCACGGTGAACAGCAGATCGCCCACTTCCTCGGCCACCGCAGTGCTTTCCCCGGAAGCGATCGCTTCCTCGGTCTCCGCCAGTTCCTCGCGGACTTTGGCCACGACTCCAGCGGCATCGGGCCAGTCGAAACCGACCTTGGCGGCCTTTTTCTGCAGCTTCACGGCGCGCTGCAGCGATGGCAGGGCACGGCTGATGCCATCAAGGCAGCGCTGTGGCAGGTTTCCCTTCTCGGCACGCTTGATCTCGTCCCATTGCGCGAGGACGCCCGCGGTGTCGCTCACGGAACTGCTGGCGTAGACATGAGGATGCCGCCGGATGAGCTTTTCGGAAATCCCATGCGCCACCCGGTCGAGATCGAAGACTCCACTCCCGGAGGCAATCTCGGAATGCAGCACCACCTGCAGCAGGAGATCGCCGAATTCCTCGCACATATGCTCCGTGTCCCCGTTCTGGATCGCCTCGAGCACTTCATAGGCTTCTTCAATCAGGTTCGGCAGCAGGCTCACATGCGTCTGTTCCTGATCCCACGGACAACCCCCGGGGCTGCGCAGATCATGAACGATCCGCCGGAGCCGGCTCATGCCATCGGAATCACTGGGAGGAATCTTGCCAGGCATCGCGGTATCAGTGGCCTCCCAGCCCTTCGTGCTCCTTGATGTATTCTTCCTTCAGACCAAGGGTCTCGGGGGCGTGCAGCACCAGCATCTTGCGCCGCACATCAGCGGGCACGCTCGACCGCGTCGCCTTCGATACCACCACCATGAGGAAAAGCGCCAGCGGCAATCCCCAGATGGCTGGCTGCTCGGCCAGGGTCCGCACCAGCGGATGCTGCGCGTACCATGCCTTGAGCCCGTCCGCTCCCCAGTTGTCCGCAAACATCGTGCTCACAATCGATCCCAGACTCAGCAACCCGCCAGCCAGCATGCCGGACGCCGCTCCCTTCATCGTGATCCCACGCCACCATGTGCTCAGAAACAGCAGCGGAAAATAACTGGTCGCCGCAATCGCAAAGGCCCAGCCGACCAGCATGTTGATCTCGAAATTCTCCACCACGAGACCCAGCAGAATGGCCGCAGCCCCGCACACAAAGGCAAACACCTTGAACATCTGCATGCGTTCCTGCGGGGTGCTCTGCGGGCGCAGAATCCGACCGTAGATATCGTGCGCAAGGGCACCCGTGATGCTCACCAGCAATCCGCTGAATGTACTCATGAAGGCCGCAAAGGCCCCCGCACAGGTCACGCCGCTGAGCACACTGCCCCACACCCCGCCCAGCAGCAGTGGCAGCTTCAGCACGCTGCCATCGGTCCCTTTCACCCCCGACGCCCCATTGTACAGCTCGGGCATCAGATTCCGCCCCAGCACCCCGAAAACCGGCGGGAACAGATAGAACACCCCGATCAGGATCATCACCCACATGGTCGTCCGCTTGGCAGCTACCCCATCGGGATTCGTGTAGAACCGCACGAGAATGTGCGGCAACCCCGCCGTCCCGCAGACGAGGGCAATGATCAGCGAATACGTCCACAGCAGCGCGTACGGCTTCGTGTCCGCAATCGCCACCCCCGCCTTCTGCGCCGTCACGGCTGGCTTGGAGGAACGCGGACCAAAGGGCGCAATCCACGCGGCATCAGCCGGCACACTCACTTTCTTCACCGCATCATTGGGCGGCAATGCTTCACGCTTCACTCCGGCCTCCGCTGCCTGCACCGCCACGGTCGCTCCCGCGGCCGACTCCCCCGACGTCAGATTCGCCTTCAGATGCGACGAATACCCACCGAACACCGCCACGAGCACGAACACGGGGACGGAAATCGCAAACATCTTCAGCCAGTACTGAAAGGCCTGCACAAGGGTGATGCCCTTCATGCCGCCCAGCGCTACGTTCACCGTGATGACCGCCCCCACCACGGCCACCCCCACCCAGTACGGCAATCCTGGAATGATGTAGGCGAGCGCCTTCCCGGCCCCGTTCATCTGCGGCATCGTGTAGAAGAAACCAATGAAGAGCACAAAGGTCACCGCGATCTTCCGGAAAAGCGGCGAATCAAAACGCCCTTCCGCAAAGTCGGGAATCGTATACGCCCCGAACCTCCGCAGCGGCCCGGCAATGAAGAGCAGCAGGAACAGATAGCCGCACGCATAACAAACCGGATACCACAGCGCATCATAGCCGCTGCTCATCACCATCCCCGCAATCCCCATGAAACTCGCCGCACTCAGATACTCGCCGGAAATCGCGGACGCATTCCAGCCCACACTCACGGAGCGACCCGCCACGAAGAAATCCGAGGCCGTGCGCGCTTTCCGCGCTGCCCAGAATCCCATCCAGATCGTCAGCACCACCGTCACCGACGACAGGGCCACCACCCAGAAATCCAGCTTCAGCTCAATCGCCGCCATCAT
>JBIICE010000125.1:0-12251 GCA_044239025.1 Verrucomicrobiales bacterium | reverse complement strand
GCAGCATCCCGCCCGGTGATGGCCGACGCTTCGCGCACCCGGGCCGTCACCTCGCGGCACCAGTCGGCCGAAGCATGACTCATGTTGAGGCGGAACACGGAAGCCCCGGCCCGCAGCAGAGAGGCAATCGCTTCGAGCGACTGCGTGGCGGGACCGAGCGTGGCGATGATTTTCGTTTTACGGATCATGAATCGTTGGGGGAAAACGGCTGTGATGGACTGCAGACGATACGTCAGGGACCGTGCGGGAGCCGCACCTTGCTGGATTGGCCCGTGTCAGGGAGTATCCTGGTTCCGTCGGTGACGAAGTCATTTCCCCTGCGGCGGATGGCTGTCACGGCCAACCGGGAACCATCCCACGACACCTGCAGGGGCCGGCTGAAACTGACGAATCCTCCCGTATTGATGAGCCAGCGGCCACCGCGCTGCCAGCATCCGGAGCGATGGGTGTGACCGAAGATCATGAAGTCGCAGCCGGGCCGGTAGCGGGCCGCGAAATCTCCGGCGAGCCCGGGCAGCGACATCCACGTCCGCAGAATGTGCCATGGCCGCCGCGGTGGCCACATTTCCCTGAGCGCATGAACGGCCATGCCGCCGAGACCATGCCCACCCTGACGGGTTTCGGCCGCGGGAATCCGCAGGGTCAGGTCCCGGGTCAGCCGGAGCCGGTCCTCAAGGGGCAACTGCTCGAGCGGGCCGCGCGACGCCAGCATCCTCTCGAGATCGTCGAGGCAGCCAAGCACTTTGCTGCTCCATGGCGAAATCAGACGCAGCAGCGCATGCCCATGCATCAGAAAAATCCGGCCACCAGCCGCATCGACGGCATCACTGCCCCATGCCAGCGGATCATGGTTCCCGTTGAGCATGACCGGTTCGACGCCTTCCTCGCGGCAGAGTTCCCTCAGTTCCACAAGCATCGCGGCCGACTTCTCCCGGTAGCAGGCGGCCCGCTGTTCGAGGGTGTCGCCATTGAAGACGACAACACCGCCACCCGCCAGCAATGGCCGCAGTTCCGCTACCCGACGGATGACACTCTGGTCATTGCCCAGATGAAGATCCGACAGCACCCGGAACGGCACGCCGTCCCCCAGACGGGACAGCGGCGCCGGTTGTGGCTCAGTTGACGGATCGGATGGGATCAATGCCTTCAGAAACGGGAATTGGAAACACCCGGGCGGAAGCACCGGATGGCCCCGCCTGCAACGACACAGGCAGCTTTACTGAGCCTCCCGCCGGAACCCGTAATGCTCGTCCACCGCCCGCACATCCGGGCTGACCGCGCCGAAATAGTCGGCATCGTCCACCATGCGCGTCGCCAGATCGATCTGGAACGGCGCCATGGCCTGACCCGAATGGAGGGCGGCCCGCTCGGCTGCCAGATCCACCTGCGCCTCGATCCGCTCGAGATCCGAAGCGATTTCGTCGAGTCGGCACTGGCGGGCTGACATGTTGCGGAGTCGTTCCTCGAGCATGGCGAGGGTGGCCTGACGAGATTCCCGGGCCCCCGGCGACATTTCTGCGCGCGCAAGCTGTTCGCGGATTTCCGCGGCCTGAGCCTGCACCCGGCGGTCGCCCTCGGGCGATCCTGCGGCTTCGAGATGGGCCCGGGCCACCAGAAGTTTCAGATGCACCCAGCGGAGGCGGCCGAGGCCTTCAGCGGAATCCGATCGAGTCACTTCATCTTCCGACTGACGCAGCAGAGCGAGGAGCGATTCCACCTGGGCGAAGAATTTCCGGCTGCGTTCGCGATGTTCCGCGGGAAGCTTCTCCTGCAGATCCTGCATGCGGTCGGCTGGGGTCACCGACCGTGGGGTGGGAGGAGGAAACGGGGGCGGTTCCACGATGCGCGGGCGCAGTGATTGTCCGAAGAAAACCCGGAAGAACGCGACCGCCATGGTGGCGAAAACGAGCAGGACAAAACCCGGCACCGCGATGGAAAACAGGGACAGTCCCATTCCGGTGAGAACCCCGCCGACGCTCAGCAGTGGCAAGAGAAAAGCAGCCGCGAGCAGGGCCAGAAAGCAGCCCACGGGATTCGCGGCGCAGCCCATGGGCCGTCCGCTTCCCTGGTGCTCCCTCAATCTCATGATCGTTCAGATACCGATGCAGGGGTACTTTTCAATGCGCCGCAGCTGGACCCCGTACATCCGGGCAACCGCGTCCGCTTCGCTGAATTCGTACTCGTCCCGGAAATACACCTCCCGCACCCCGTACGCGCACAGCATCTGCATGCAGCCCGTGCAGGGCTTCGTCGTCACGGCGACCAGCCGCACCGCCCCGCGCACGAACAGACTGCAGAGGTTGGCCTCGGCATGGAGCATGAATTTCCGGCGCGCTTCGCGGTCGTCCCAGAAACCCGGAGGTGCCTCGAAACCGGGAGCCAGGCCGTTGTAGGCCGTCCCGATCACCCGGTTGGAGAAGTCAATGGCCACAGCGCCGACCTTCCGGTACGGATCCTCGGAACGCAGACTCGCGACATGGGCCAGCGCCATCGCGTATTCCGGAATCGAAATTCTTCCTGGCTGAGCTGACAGAGGGGTTTCCATGGGGAAAATCAGGCGACGGCTAGCGGTCCCGGTTGCCCAGCTTGTTCTTGAGTCGGTCCCAGAAGCTGTCGAGGTCGTCGTCCTGCATGGCTTCCACCTTGCGGCGATGCTCCAGCATGAGCCGGTCGAGTTCCGCCTCGCGGCGCTTGCGGGCGGCTTCCTGCGCCCGCGCCACTTCCCGCGGGTCGCGCACCGGTACCGGAACCGGACGGGCGGTTCCCGGTCGCTTGCCACTGCCGGCCACGGAGGGCGATGCCTGTCCGCTGAATGTGTCGACCGGAACCTCGACTGCTTTGCCTCCGGGAAGCTGACGGCGCGTGCCGATGTACTGGCGCGGCGAGTAATAATTCGTGTAGTCGCGCGCGAACGAGCGCTGGTACGGCCCGATCCTGAGATTCTTCCGGATCTCGAAATGAAGGTGCGCCGCGTACCTTCCATGAGCCGTTCCGATGGTCCCCACCGGCTGTCCCCGCTTCACGGTCTGATACAGCCGCACAAATCGCTTGTCGAGGTGTGCGTAGACACTGTCCACCACCTGAAGGGGCCCACCGGGAGCCTGCACGGCATGACGCACAATCACCAGATTCCCCCACGACCTGCCGTAGTCCTGGGAATAGACCACCACCCCGTCGGCCGTGGCAGTGACCGGATCTCCAAGGTCGGTGTTGCCCCCGCCATTGCCATTCCAGTCTTCACCCATGTGGGAATTCGGATAGAACCCCCGGAAAACATAGTAGCCCTCCCCGTCGGGACTGCCCACCGGCAGATCAAAACCGTCCGTCACCGGAACCCGGATGCTGTGGCCATTCTGAGCGGCAGCGGGTGCCGCCATCAGCAGCCAGCACCACCCGGTCACAACCATCAGGAATGCAGAAATGATGCGCATGGGATTCGGAGTCATGAGCTGGCGGAAGCGCCTCAGCAGAGACCACCAGGCGGCACGGCAGCCATGCTGCCCCCCTCGGACCGGGGGGCCGCGCTGGTGATCGCGGTAATCTGATTCATGAGGGGGTGCGTTTGGAGGTCGTTCCGCAAGGACGACCGCCCGGTACTGAAGGAGCAATGCTCCGGCTGAGCAAGTCCATTTCGCGGGTCCCTGCCCTGCCCTTTCAGACCCCTCCCACCCGGCGCGGATGGGTCATGTTCCCGGGCCGCAGGAGGTCATCAAGCTGCTCCCGGGATAGCCAGCCCTTCGCAATCACCAGATCGTAGACGCTTCCGCCCGTCTTCAGGGCTTCTGCCGCTATCGCCGCGGAACGTTCGTAGCCCAGCACCGGATTGAGCGCGGTCACCAGCCCGATGCTGTTCTGCACATACGCAAGACAACGCTCGCGGTTCGGTTCAATCCCTGCAATGCACCGCGTCGCCAGCACCACGGCCGCATTGCGCAGCAGGGTCAGACCAAAGAACAGATTGAAGGCAATCACCGGCTCGGCCATGTTCAGTTCCAGTTCGCTGGCCTCGGCTGCCATGGAGACGGTCATGTCCCCGCCGATGATCTGATAACAGATCTGGCTGACGACCTCGGGAATCACCGGATTCACCTTGCCGGGCATGATGGACGATCCCGGCTGCATGGCTGGAAGCCGGATCTCGTAAAGCCCGCAGCGAGGACCGCTCGAAAGCCAGCGGAGGTCATTGCAGATCTTGGAAAGCTGCACGGCCGCCGTTTTCATGGCACTGCTCATGAGTGCAAACTCCCCGCTGTCCTGCGTCGCTTCGACAAGGTTACCGGCGTGCCTCACGGGGGCTCCGGAAATTTCCGCGAGCAATTGCGTGCACAGTTCCGCGTACCCCGGCGGACTGTTGAGTCCCGTTCCAATGGCCGTCGCCCCCATGTTGGATGTCAGCAGTTCGTGTCCCGCATGATTCAGAAACCGGATGCCGTCGCCCACCATGACTGCATAGGCACCGAATTCCTGCCCGAGGGTCATGGGAACTGCGTCCTGATTTTCCGTGCGTCCCATCTTCAGCACGTCCGCAAAGGCCTCGGCGCGGCTGTGCAGCGCGGCCCGCAGTTCGGCTAGGGCCGCCACCGTGTCGCGCAGCGTGAAATAAACCCCCAGCTTCACTGCCGTCGGATAAACGTCATTGGTCGACTGCGAGCAGTTCACGTGATCGTTCGGATGCAGCTCCGCATAGTCACCCCGCCGGAATCCCAGAAGCTCGAGCCCGCGGTTCGCAATCACTTCGTTGATGTTCATGTTCGTCGACGTCCCGGCTCCGCCCTGGAACATGTCGACGACAAAGTGCCCGTGATGCTGTCCTTCCCTGATTTCATCGCAGACCCGCACAATCACCTGTGCCCGCCGCCCGTCGAGAACACCGAGGCGCTCGTTGGCGAGCGCTGCCGCCTTCTTCACGCAGGCGAGCGCCTTCACAAAGTCGCCGTAATGCGAGAGCCGGATCCCGGAAAATGGAAAGTTCTCCACGGCCCGCAGGGTCTGCACACCGTAAAGCGCTGACTCGGGTACTTCGCGATCGCCAAGGGAATCATGCTCGCGCCGGAAGGCGCATGCGGAGGTCCCGGACTCCACCTCGTCAGCGGCTGCGAGGCGTTCCCATGATGTCTGGAGGCGTTCGCTCAGGCGTCGGGCAATCCATCCGACCATGCGGTAGAAAAGATGCGGTTCCCGCTCCCGCAGCGAGTCCAGCTCGCCCTTTGGAATCTGCCAGACCGTCAGCGGCCCCAGCGCCACGGCGGTGGCACTGTGCGGTGTCTCATCGAGCATCACTTTCTCGCAGAGCACGGTCCCCGGACCGGACCGGCCCACCCGGCGCACGCTCCCATGCTGTCCTTTCCGCAATTCCACTTCCCCATCCACGACAATCCCCAGCCACTGCCGCGGTGCACTCTCGTGAAACAGGCAATCACCTCCGCCATACGTGACGGCCGCACCACGCGTCACCAACCCGGAAAGTTCCTCAGGCGCAATTCCAAGAGCTTGAGCTGCCCTCGCCAGCAGATGATCGGCAAATTCGTTCATGTCTCTGCAGAACTACGGCCGCCACGGCCAGCAAGACTCCGCTTCAGCCCGCCTCCGTCACCGGAATCACTCCCGCACCGCCTTCGCCAGTGCCCGGCTGATGAACGGAAAGAACTGCTTCTTGCGGGAGACCACGCCATCCAGTTCGAACAGGTCCGGACCCAGCTGCGGAAAGTCAATCTCGCGCACCACCGCACGGCTCCCCGCGGTCAGCAGCAGACTGCTGTGCCGCCGGATGTCCGTGACCAGCAGACAGGAAAAATCATAACCCGCCGCCGCACGGAACGCTTCCAGCCCGCCCTGCAGTTCCTCCCGCCGCCGCGGAAAATCATCCAGCCCGAGTTCCTCGATCTGACTGATCGTGATCCTCCATCCGTATTCGTTGAATTCCTTGCGGTCGGAATTCAGAATGGTGTCGACCGCAGCCGCGCGCAGCATTGATCCGGCCGCAAAGAATTCCCGCGCAAAGGAATCCACCTCCACACCCGCCAACCCAGCCAGCCACGGCAGCATTTCCCGGTCCATCGACCGCGTCGTCGGCGATGTCAGCTTCAGCGTGTCGGAAACAATCCCCGCACACAGACACATGGCGACCGGCACGGAAGGTTCCTGCCCCTGCATCTGAAAAAGCCGCGCCACAATTGTCGAGGTCGACCCCACGGGCTCGTTGATGAAGCGGATCGGCTCGCGCGAAACCAGATTACCGCTCAGCCGATGGTGATCAATCACCTCCAGAATGTTGGCGTCGGCCGCACCCGGGACGGCCTGCGAAAGTTCGTTGTGATCCACCAGCACGAGCCGCTGTCTCGGCGGATCCAGCAGGTCGGATTTACTGAAGACCCCTACCAGCTGCCCGGTCTCCTCGCGGATCACTGGAAAGAGAGGCTGACTGCTGTTCTGGATCTCCTGCCGGATGCTGTGAACGTGCGTCCGCGCTCCCACCATCCGGATGTCCCGGTCGACCGCTTCCGCAATGCGCCGCGAACAACGGATCAGCTGCGTCGTGCTCGCCGTGTCATGCGGACAGGAAATCACGCTGCAGCCCTGCTTCCTCGCCTGCTCGAAAAGGTCCGGACTCAGATGCGCATTGTTCGTCAGCACAATGGCCCGCACGCCGTAGTCAATGGCCTGACGGTGAATCTCGGGGCGGTCGCCCACTACCACCATCAGCTCCCGCCCGGGAAACTGATGCAGCCGCCGCACCACCGTGTCCTCGCTCGAAGCACTCACCGTCAGCACAAATTCCTGCTCGGTCTCCAGTTCGCTGCCGCAGTCAATGTTCGCCTCCAGCGTCATGGCCACATTCGCCAGAGTGGTCCGCACTTTGCGCGCATGCAGCTGATCAGCCACATTGTGCAGCAGGAGCTGCAGCAGATCCTGCACGCTCGCCAGCCCAATCACCTTGCCCCCGGCGTCGACCACCGGAATGCTCCGGATGCTCGCCCGCTCCATGAGCCCGTATACATTGAGAAAGGTCTCGTCGTCACGCACCTGAATGACATCCTGCCGACAGATCATTTCCGCCGTCGGCCGCAGGTCCATGAGCAGCCGCGGAGCCTCCACCCCAGCCTGCCGCAGCGCCCATTGCGTCCTTGGATTCAGGCCACCACAGCAGGCCGCCACGGCATCGGGATGCCGCGTGCGCCGCAGCAGCTCGGCATAGCCGATCGCCGAACAGATCGCATCCGTGTCGGGATTCTGATGCCCGATCACATACACCGGCTGCCTTCCGGCACCCGTCTTGTCATAGCTTGGCTGAATCATGAATTTCGTGGGCTCTCGGCTTCCTGACCTGCCGCCTCCCTGTCAGGAAATCCCGGCGGGGCGCTGTGGAGGAATCACCGGATGACGACCCGCGCACCCGGACGGATCAGATCGGGCAGGCGCACGGCATCCCAGTTCGCAAAGCGGATGCAGCCCGCACTTTCACTCCGCCCAATGCTGTGCGGCGTGGCTGTGCCGTGCAGCCCGATGCCCGACCGCGAGGTTCCGGTCCAGACAATGCCCACGGGACTGTTCGGCCCGATGGGAATCTGGTGCGCCTGCTCGCTGCGCTGACCCTTTTCGAGCATCGATTTGTCCCAGCGGAATTCCGGCGTCGTCACCATGTTCGTCACCTTCCATTCGCCGAACTGAATGAACTTCGGCTTCCCCGGAGTGATCGGAAAACTGGCGAATGGCTTGTTGTTCTCATCGAAGAAAACAGCCACGCGCGCCGCGATGTCCACCACGACCGCCCGGCGGCTCAGGATTTCATCCGGCTCGAACCTCCGGTGCTTCGGAAGATCCTCGATCCGGAATGGCTTCACGTTGGGTACCTTCACCTCGGAACCCGGGCGGAGATTGTAGAGATTCTTCCCGTTGAGCGACTGCAGGAATTCCTCGCTCGTGTGAAAGCGTTCGGCCACCATCTCGAGCAGACTGCGGTAGCCCATGTACTTCTGCCTGGCCTGCTGCTCGGGCTTGCTGGGCAGGCCCGGAGTCACGAATTTCAGATCTCCTTCTTCCACCCGGTAGACGGTGTACGGTTCCGTCACACCCTGCTCCGCGTCCGCGATCAGGCTGGTGTAGTCGCCGACCGGAAGTCCCCGGATCTGATTGTAGACGGAAGCCGCCTTCCTGCCGAATTCACCAAGCTTTCCATCGATCTTTCCAGGCCCGTGGTTGTGTTCGTCGAGGAAGATCTGCACGCGGACCACGGTATCCTGATCAACCGGGAGCGACTGCGGAGCAGCGGCCGGAGCCAATCCCGGATCCACCGCCCGGGCCCGGGGAGGGATGGCCCCATCCTGGGCGGTCGCCCCGCTGTGGGGTCCAGCAAGAACGACGGCCAGTGCGGTTCCGAACACGGCCATGCCAGACCGCAGCTTCCTGATGGTTCCAGTCATTTTCTGCTCTTCCGTTCATCAACGGTGCGGGCATGCTCCAGAAAATCCGCATACTCCTTCCGCACCACCGGAAGCAGCAGATAGACGCCAATCAGGTTCGGTATGCTCATCGCAAACAGCGAAGCATCGGAAAAATCGATCGCCTTGTCCATCGAAGCCGCCGCTCCGATGACGATCACGAAGCAGAAAATGAGCTTGTAGATGTTCTCGGCGAGCTTCGTTTTGCCGAACAGATACTGCCACGACTGCAGGCCGTAGTAACTCCAGGTGATCAGCGTGGAGAAGGCGAAGAGGAACACGCAGGCGAAGAGCACGTAGCGGAATGACGAATGCACCGTCTCAAAGGCCAGCGAGGTCATCTGAATGCCGAAACCAGTCGAGGTGTCCTTGCCACCCAGCGAAAACGGCTGCCCATGCAGCAAAAAATTCCCCGTGTCCCCGTCGAACTGCATCGTGACACAGAGGACGAGCGCCGTCATCGTGCAGATCACCACGGTGTCCATGAACGGTTCCAGCAGGGCCACGACGCCTTCGGAAGCCGGCTTGCGGGTCTTCGCAGCCGCATGCGCAATGGGAGCCGATCCAATGCCCGCCTCGTTGGAAAACGTCGCCCGCCGCATCCCCCAGATGAAGGCCGCCAGCAATCCCCCGGTGACGGCAGCACGGGGTTGAAATGCCTCCGTCACAATCCGGCCCAGCGCCGCGGGAAGGGACGAGGCGTTCACGGCCAGCACGACCAGACAACTGGCCACGTAGGCGATGCACATGAGCGGCACGAGCTTGTCCGTGACCCGCGCGATGCCCCGGATGCCTCCGAGGATCACCATCGCCGTCATCCCAGCCATGATGGCCCCGAAAACCCACTGATTGCCCGCAAAGAAACTCTGACTCCCTCCGGTCACTGCGATCAGCTGCGCGGTGGTCTGATTGACCTGAAAAATGTTGCCGCCACCGAACGAGGCGAAGACACAGAAGATCGCAAAGAAAAACGCGAGGACCCGGCCAAGCCCACCGAGACCGCGCTCGGCCAAGCCCTGCCGCAGATAATACATGGCTCCGCCGCTCACCCGACCATCCGGTAGAATCTGCCGGTACTTCACGCCAAGGGTGCATTCCGCAAACTTGGTGGTCATGCCGAGGAAACCGCTCAGAAAGAGCCAGAAGGCAACGCCCGGGCCTCCCTGCTTGATGCCAATCGCCACGCCCGCAATGTTCCCCAGCCCCACGGTCCCCGATACCGCCGCGCTGAGCGCCTGGAAATGCGTCACCTCGCCGGGATCGTCCTTGCCACTGTAATCGCCGCGCACCGTGCGCAGCGCGAGACCGAACGAGCGGATATTCACAAAGCGGAACGCAAAGGTCAGAATCACCCCCGCCGCCGCCAGCCACAGGACCACCGCCAGCACTTCATAGCCTCCAATCTTCACCGTGAAGAAAACCGAATTCACAAACCCCGATGTGTAGTCGCCGAAGAACTGATCGATCTTCGCATCGAAACTCCGTTCGCGGGGCGCTCCCGCCGCGAGGGCTTCCGGTGAAGCGGCATCCACGGTGACCTCCGGAGCCGGAGTGCCCTTGGCCGGGGGTTCCTGCGCGGCCACTTCGGACCAGCCAGCCAGTCCGCCTGCCAGCAGCACAAGGATTAATAGACGGAAAATGATGGTCATAAACGTGGGTGTCAGGTTCCGTCCGCGGATCCTTTCCTCAGGGACGACGCTTCATGGTTCCCGGACCTTCCTCCGGAAACCGGTAAACGATTTCACCTTCGCGCGAAAAGCTGAGCCGATCCCGTGCCATCAGTTCCACGTAGTCGCGGTCGTTGAGCAGTTCCGACTGACTCGTGAGCCGTTCCCGTTCCAGCCGGAGACGATCGCGTTCAGTCTCCAGTCTGCGTGCCTCTGCATCGACGGCCTGATACTCCCGGAGCCGTGGCAGGAAGCTGACCGAAAGCCCACCGATCACACACACAAAGCACAGCGCCATGGCGGCGCGCCCAATCGGGACCCAGATGGTCGATGGTTCCTCTGCAGCGATCCGGGGTGGCATAATCAGAAGGGAAAAGGTGCGGGGTGTCCCTCTACGTGAGGAACACCCCGCGGGTCATCAATGGTTCATGCGGCCACCGTAGATGGCCTTCGATCCCAGTTCCTGCTCGATGCGCAGCAGCTGGTTGTACTTTGCCGTCCGGTCCGATCGGCTCATCGAGCCGGTCTTGATCTGGCCGCAGTTGGTAGCGACGGCGAGGTCGGCAATCGTGCTGTCTTCGGTCTCGCCGGAACGATGGCTGAGCACGGCGGTGTAGCCGTTGCGGTGCGCCAGTTCGACGGCCTGCAGGGTCTCGGTGAGCGTGCCAATCTGATTCACCTTCACGAGAATCGAATTGCCAATGCCCTGATCAATACCCTTCTGCAGGAACTGCACGTTGGTCACGAAGAGGTCGTCACCCACGAGCTGCGTCTTTTTGCCGAGCTTGTCGGTCAGAATCTTCCAGCCGGCCCAGTCGTTCTCGGCACAGCCGTCTTCGATGCTGATGATCGGATACTTCTTCTGCAGCTTCGCATAGTAGGCCACGAGTTCCTCGGCGCTGCGCACCGAGCCGTCGCTCTTCTTGAAGACGTAGGCGTCTTTCTTGCGGTCGTAGAATTCCGATGAGGCGACGTCCAGTGCGATGAAGATCTGCTCGCCCAGCTTGTAGCCGGCCTTTTCCACTGCCTTCGCAATCACCGAGAGGGCGTCGTCCGCGCTCTTGAGCGTTGGCGCAAAACCACCTTCGTCGCCCACCGCCGTGCTCAAGCCACGGTCGTGCAGGACTTTCTTGAGCGAATGAAAGATCTCGGCCCCGTAGCGGATGGCCTCGCTGAAGGTCGGCGCGCCCTTCGGCATGATCATGAATTCCTGAAAATCGATCGGCGCATCACTGTGCGCACCGCCGTTGATGATGTTCATCATGGGCACCGGCAGCACCTTGGCCTTCGACCCGCCAAGGTACGCGTAGAGCGGCTTCCCGACCTGAGTCGCGGCGGCCTTGGCCACTGCCAGACTGATCCCCAGCAGGGCATTCGCACCCAGCTTGGCCTTGTTGGGCGTGCCGTCGAGATTGACCATGAGGGCATCAATGGCCGTCTGGTCGCCCGCATCCTTGCCCGCAAGGGCCTTGGCCAGCACCGTGTTCACATTCTCCACAGCCTTGCGGACTCCCTTGCCGAGAAATCTTGCCTTGTCCCCATCCCGCAACTCCCACGCCTCGTGCTCTCCGGTGCTGGCTCCGCTCGGCACTGCCGCCCGGCCCATCGCTCCCCCCTTGAGATGCACATCCACTTCCACAGTTGGGTTGCCGCGCGAGTCAATCACTTCGCGCCCGACGATTTTCTTGATTTTCAGGTCAGACATGGATTCACGACGCTATGCCGGACCCGATAGGAAAATCAAGGAATATTAAAGAGATGCCGCAGATGACTCCTTCCGGAGAATACCCCGGGCTGCCGGGCAATCCGGACAAAAAAAAGTTGCTGCGCGGCAGGCGTTTATGCTAGGGTATTGCTGGAAACAAATTGCGCCTCATGAAAACCCACCTGTCTCTGCTCGCCGCTGTCACCCTTGCGGCTGCGCCTACTGCTCCGGCAGCCCTCGTCGGCTACTGGAACTTCAACGAAGGAACCGGCACCACCGCTGGAAATGCCGCCAATGCTGCCTTCGCCGGCACTGTCGCTGGAGGTGCCACGTGGGTCGCAGGACCGTCCGGATTCGGATCGGCCCTCGAAATGGACGGTGCCGATGATCAGGTGGACACGGCGTTTTCGGCGATCACCGGCGGCGCGCCCCGGACGGTAT
>JBIICE010000338.1:0-3056 GCA_044239025.1 Verrucomicrobiales bacterium | reverse complement strand
GCATGCAGTTCCTCATCGAAAACATGCCGGAAGCCGATGCGAAGTCGCTCAGCGCTGCCTACCTGCTCGCCAACGTGACTCAGGCCTACGAAGCCATGGCCGCTGCCCCATGGGCCAAGGATGTCCCTAAAGAGGTCTTTCTCAACGATGTCCTCCCGTACGCCAGCCTCAATGAAACAAGGGCCGACAGCCGCGCCCGCATCCGCGCCATCGCCGCTCCCCTCATCAAGGATTGCCAGACAGCCGCCGACGCCGCCCACACGCTGAATCAGAAACTCTTCGGCACTGTCAAAGTCCGCTATTCCACCGGACGCAAGAAACCACACCAGAATTCCCTCGAAACCATGGAAAGCGGGGTCGCCACCTGCACGGGATTGTCCATTCTCCTCGTCGATGCCTGCCGCGCCGTCGGTGTCCCCGCCCGCGTCGTCGGCACTCCCATGTGGACCAACCAGCGCGGAAATCATACCTGGGTCGAAATCTGGGACCGCGGCGACTGGCACTTCGCAGGTGCCGCCGAACCAGACGGCAAGGGCCTCAATCATGGCTGGTTCACCGGCGATGCCGCCGCCGCCGATGACTCGAATCCCCTCCACCGCATCTACGCAAGCAGCTTCCGCCGCACCGGAACCGAATTCCCCCTCCCCTGGGCCCGCGGCTCCAGCCAGGTCAACGCCGTCAATGTCACCGCCCGCTACACCCGGAAGAAATCCGCCCCTCCCGAAGGCAAGGTCCGCGTCCTCGTCCGCGTCCTCGACAAACCCAGCGGTCAGCGCGTCGCCACCCCCGTTACCGTCACCGACAAGGCCGAGCCCAACGCCCCGCTGACCGGAACCAGCAGCAGCAACACCGCCGACCTCAACAACATCCTCCCCTTCGACCTCGTGCCCGGCCACACCTACGAAATCTCTGCCCTCCACGGCAGCCACAACACCGACGGACCAAAATCATCCGTCACCCTCACCGTCACCGGTGAACCGGAACAGATCGTCACCGTCACTCTCGGAAGATAAAGCCCGCCCTCACCATAGATGACAAGTTAGTTGTCCAGTTTATCATGCGAATTATTCACACAGCGAGTTTGGCGATTGGTTCGAGAGACCGCTAGGTGACAGGGTTGAAAATAGTGGAGCAGACGGGGGACCTGTTGCGCATACTTCAACCCGGAAGACTGTTTCATGTACTGACCCACTGAGGAGGACAGGCATAGCCACCCGGCGTTCCCGTTGGTTCAGGTTCCATGGATTGCGCCACTCAGCCACCGCAGCAAAACCCGCCTGAAATCACATCGGCGCAGCCTGGCCCCCCCTGACACAGGGGGGCACCTTCATCGCTTCTGCCGAAGTCCGTGCTCGGACCGGCGGTCGTCATCGGGATGACCGTCGCGAAGTATGCAGACCATCAGCCAGTCTACCGGCAGGTGATGGCACTGCAGCCCGACCATGGCATCGGGATTTCCTACGCAACGGCCGACCGCGCCGTCATCACCGCTGCAGCGCTCGCAGTTCATGTCGCTGATGCACAGCTGGAGGAACTGACCGCCGGCGATTACATCCAAGTCGACGAGCCGACCGCAGGGAGACAGGCTGCCTGACATTTCCTGCACTCTGCAGCCAAACGAGTACAGGTGATGGATGCCAGTGTGAAGGGGAAGACCGCCACCGGATACCTGTGGACCTACAGTCATCCGAAAGGCCAGGTGGTTTACCGCTATCATCCTGGAAGGGGAGGCAGGCACGCGCGGGACGATCTCCGGTCATTCCCGGGATGGCTGCAGAGTGACGGCTATGAAGTGTACCGCAGCATGGCGCGCCTGTTCGGCGAGGAGGTGAAGCACTGTGCCTGCATGGCCCATGTGCGGCGGAAGTTCATGGAGATCGTGCGGGCGAACAAGGACGCCGCCGGGTTCAGTGCCATCGTGGACACCGCAGCGGCAATCGTCGCACGCATCGACGAACTCTACGGGATCGAACGCGCCCTGAAGGAAGCCCATGCCGGTGCCGAGGAACGCAGGGAGGTGCGTGCACAGAGAAGCCTGCCGCTGTTCGACGCGCTCATGAGCGAAATGAACCGGGTGGCGATGGATCCTGATCTGCTGCCCGGCAGCGGGCTCTCGCGGGCATGTGCCTACGCGCTGCGGCTGCGCAGCGAACTCCGCAGAAGCCTCAGCAACCGGGTGACGGAAATCGATAACAACCGCTGCGAGCAGAGCATCCGGCCGATTGCTCTTGGCAGGAGGAATTGCCTTCGGCCATGCAGCATGCCGCCTGCGGCGGGGTCGCCAGGCCGCTCCGCGGCAGGGCGTTGGCTTCACGTGGGCAGTCAGGGAGCCGCGCCGGCGGTGGCAGCGATCATGAGCCTTGTGGAGAGCTGCAAGCGAATGGGAATCACTCCGCGCACCTACGTTGAAGACGTGCTTCCGCAGCTCGCGTCCGCGCACCCCGACAGGATCGCAGAGCTGGCCAAGACCCTGACGCCCACCCGCTGGCAGGCGGCCCGCGCGTCAGTCGGCACCGCAGCCTGATGGGTTGCTGATACGGTTACAGCGCAGCAAGCCCGCCCTGGAGTGGAGGGAGGAACGACCGGAACGCAATGGTCTGCGGCCGCGTCTGACGCGAGGCGGCAGCGGGAGCGGCCGACGGACGGATACAACACGGCGAAGGGAGCGGCTGGAGGCCGGAACGATGTGGCGACGAAGGAGCCGCCGAGTGCAGGCCGGAAGACTAGCGACCGCCCCACGAACGGCCACCGCGCGAGCGACAGCGCGATGCCTGCGGGGGCGCTTTCCTCCACCACGGCGACAGCCGCACTCCGCCCCCACCAGCAGGCAGCGTGACGGAGCGGTCGTTTGCCGGACAGCCCGGTGGCACCCGCTTCACGCACCAGCGGGGCGACGCCCGCACCACCCGAAGACGCCCACCCCGCCAGGCTCCACTCGCAACAGGACGGGGCCTTGACGAAAAATGATTACCCGCAGCGTTGCAACCAGCGCAACGCACTTCGCAAAAGGAACCCTATCCCGATCACAAACGGACTCATGAGCAAGGCGATCATCC
>JBIICE010000124.1:0-12316 GCA_044239025.1 Verrucomicrobiales bacterium | reverse complement strand
CCTCGAAGACATCCGGGGCTACGCCGATGCCGTCGCATGGACCCGCGAACATTCCCGCAGCCGCATCGTCCTCGCCACCCCGCGCATCCAGAAGGCGAACGAACAGGGATTCTTCCGCCTCATCGAACGGGCCCAACCCCACGGCGTCCTCATCCGGAATCCCGGGGCCGTCCGCTGCTTCACCACCACCGGACTCGACTGCTTCGGCGACTTCTCCCTCAATGTCGCCAACCCACTCACCGCGGAATTCTACCGGCAGCAGGGACTCGCCCGGCTCACCATTTCCTGCGACCTCAATGCCCCGCAGGTCGCTGCTCTCCTCCTCGCAGCTCCGCCGGACTGGTTCGAACTCATCATCCACCAGCACATGCCCATGTTCCATATGGAGCATTGCGTCTTCGCGGCCTTCCTCTCCGAAGGTTCCTCGTTCCTCGACTGCGGCCGACCCTGCGACCGCCATCAGGTGAAACTGCGCGACCGCGTCGGCATGGAACACCCGCTCAAAGCGGACGTCGGCTGCCGCAATACTCTCTTCAATGCCGTCGCCCAGACGGGCGCGCGGCACTACGCTGACCTCCGCCACGCCGGACTTTCCCATTTCCGCATCGACCTCCTCGAGGAATCACCGCAGGAAACCGCGACCATCATCGCTGCCTACCGCGCCCTGCTCGACGGAGATATCCACGGCGAACACCTCTGGCAATCCCTCGGTGCCCAATCCCAGCTCGGAGTCACCGCGGGCACCCTGCGCGATTCCTGAAAACGGCCGCGCCACGCCTCGTTTGCGCCCGCGAAATCCACGTGACAACAGCCCGCCTGTCCGGACAATCGGTCCTGCCATGCGTCTTCCGCTGACCCTTGCCTGCCTCGCCGTTTCCCTTGCTCTCCCGGCCCCCGCCCAGACTTCCCGGACGGACCTCGCCACGGCCGTGCTTGAGCGCTATGATGGCTTCTCGATCCCGGAAAAACAGGCGGCGCTCAGCGCGCTCGTGTCACACCGCGAAACCGCGGCTGCCGTCCTCCAAGCCATGAGCAAGGGGCAGATCCCGCGCAGCGACCTCTCGGGCTTCGCCGCCCGCCAGATCGCTGCCTTCAACGACCCTGCCCTCTCGGACCTCCTCGCGAAATCATGGGGCCGCATCGGCAACTCCGCCCCCGGCGCGGAGGAAGCGGCCCGCGAACACGCCCGGCTCAAAACCCTCCTCACCCCGGATGTCCTCGCCAAGGCCAATGTCCAGGAAGGCCGCACGCTCTTCAAAAGCGTCTGCGCCACCTGCCACCAGCTCTTCGAGGACGGTGGTCACATCGGCCCGAACCTCACGGGATCCAACCGCGCGGACCTCGATTACCTCCTCGAAAACATCACCAATCCCAGCGCTGTCCTCGGACGCGATTACGAACTCCATACCTTCAGCCTCAAGGATGGTCGCGCCGTAGCCGGCATGATCCGCAAGGAAACCGACAGCGCCCTCACCATCCAGACGATCACGAGCGAGGAAGTCATCGCCCGCACGGACATCCAATCGCAGGAAAACCCCGGAATCTCCATGATGCCAGCCGGCCTCCTCACGGGACTCAGCCCGCATCAGGCCCGCGACCTCGTCGCCTACCTCGCCAGCCCGAAACAGATCCCGCTCCCGGGTGAAGGTCCGCCACCGCCAGCCACGGTCCCCGGAGCCATCGAGGGCGAATCTCTCAAGGTCCTCGCCAAAACCGGCGAAGTCGCCCCGCAGGACATGCGCAACTGGCAGGATTCCACCTGGAGCGCCGCGGCCCAACTCTGGTGGACCGGCGGCAAACCAGGCGACCAGATCACGCTCGCTCTTCCCGTCCCCGCTGACGGATCCTACGAAATCTTTGCCGTCCTCACGCGCGCCCCGGACTACGGCACCGTGCGTTTCTCCCTCGATGGCAAACCCCTCGGCGACAGCAAACAGATCGACCTCTTCGGCTCGAAAGTCACCGCCACTCCGGAACTCTTCCTCGGCAAGGCGGATCTCACGGCCGGCGACCACCGCCTTTCCCTCACCATCACCGGAGCCCACCCCGACGCCATCAAATCCTACATGGCCGGTCTCGATTACATCCGACTCCAGAAATCACGCTGAACCCACCACCTTGTAACCCCGCCCAATCCAATACCATGAACTCCCGTTCCGCTTTCTTCCTCGCTTCCGTGCTCGCCTCGGCCACCACCATGGCGGGCGACTGGCCGAATTTCCGCGGTCCGGACTTCAATGGCATCGCCACAGGCGAAAAATGGTCAGCCCAATGGCCGGACGACGGCCCGAAGGTCCTCTGGAAAGCGAAAGCCGGCATCGGCTTTTCATCGTTCTCGGTAGCCGACGGCCGCGTCTACACCACGGGCAACAGCAATGAGGAAGACACGGTCTTCTGCTTCGACGCCACCACCGGCAAGGAACTCTGGAAGCATTCCTACCCGGAGGAACTCGATCCCAAATACTACGAAGGCGGCACCTCGGCCACCCCCACGGTCCATCAAGGCAAGGTCTACCACCTCAGCCGCACGGGCGATGCCTTCTGCCTCGACGCGGCCACGGGCAAGGTCGTCTGGACCAGCAACCTGCAGGAAAAAACGGGAGCGGAACTGCCGGACTGGGGCTTCGCGGGCTCGGCCCTCGTGCTCGGCGACGACGTCGTCTTCAGCCTCGGCGAATTCGGCACTGCAGTCTCCCGCGCCGATGGAGCCATCCGCTGGACCACAGGCAAGAAAGCCGCCGGATATTCCTCTCCCCTCCCGCTGAAATCGGGCGACCGCCAGCTTCTCCTCATGTCCTCGGGCAAGGCCTACGCGGCCGTCGATGCGAAGGACGGCAAGACGGTCTGGGAATTCCCATGGACCACGCAATACGGGGTCAATGCCGCCGACCCGATCCCGTCGGGCGATACCGTCTTCATTTCTTCGGGCTATGAAAAAGGTGCCGCCCTCATCCGCACGGACAGCGGCAGCCCCACCGCCGTCTGGCAGAACAAAGCCATGCGCAATCAGTTCAATTCCTGCGTCCTCATCGACGGCCACCTCTACGGCCCGGATGGCAACAATGGCCGCAATGCCTCGCTCAAATGCCTCGACCTGAAAACGGGTACCGTGAAGTGGGAACACAAGGGCTTCGGCCCGGGCGGTCTCATGGCGGCCGACGGCAAACTCATCACGCTCTCGGAAAAAGGCGAACTCGCCATCGCCCCGGCCTCGCCGGAAAAGTTCGCACCTGCCGCCACGGCTCAGGTGCTCGGCGGCCGCTGCTGGTCGGCCCCTGTCCTTTCCCATGGCCGGCTCTACTGCCGCAATGCCGCAGGCGATGTCGTCTGCCTCGACCTCTCCGCTCAATGATGCCTGCCATGCGCTCCCGCCGCCAGTTCCTCGCGTCGTCCGCCGCTGCCTTTTCGGCGGTTCCCCTCCTCCGCGCCCAGGACCCCAACCGGAAATTCCGCACGGTCCTCATCGGCTCGGGCTGGTGGGGCCTCAATATCCTGCGCGAAGCCCTCGCGGCCGGCCGCTCGGAATGTGTCGCCCTCTGCGACGTCGATCCCCGCCAGCTCACCAAGGCCGCGGATGACATCCAGGCGATCACCAATTCCTCCCCGAAACAGTACCGCGACTACCGCGATCTCCTCGACAAGGAAAAACCGGACATTGCCATCATCGCCACCCCGGACCACTGGCACGCCCTCCAGACCATCGCCGCCCTCAAGGCCGGTGCCCACGTCTTCGTGGAAAAACCCACGGCCCATACGGTCAATGAAAGCCGTGCCATGGTCCGCACGGCAAGGGATTCGGGACGCACGGTCCAGGTCGGACTCCACCGCCGCATCGGCCCGCACCACGTCAATGCCCACCGCTTCCTCCGCGAGGGCAAGGTCGGGAAAGTCGGCATGGTGCGCTGCTTCGTCCACAGCGGCGGCGGCACGGAACAGGCCCGCCCGAATGGTTCCCCACCCGATGGCATGGACTGGGACCTCTACTGCGGCCCGGCTCCGCTCCGCCCGTTCAATTCCCGCATCCACCCGGGCGGCTGGCGCATGTTCATGGACTTCGCCAATGGCATCATCGGCGACTGGGGTGTCCACTGGCTCGACCAGATCCTCATGTGGACCGAAGAAAAAGGCCCGCGCTCGGTCTTCAGTACCGCCAGCCGCCCACTCTCAGGACCCGCCATCCTCACGCCGGAAAAACAAACCACCGACGCCCCGGAAGTCCAGAATGCCATCTTCCAGTTCGAAGGCTTCACGGCCACATGGGAAAACCGGCGCTTCGGCGAGAACGAGGCCGAAAAACACCCGCTCGGCACCTGCTTCTACGGCACCAATGGCACCCTCCACATCGGCTGGCGCGACGGCTGGACGTTCTACCCAGCCAAAAAAGGCGACCCCATCGTCCACGAGGACCACCAGCTCCAGGAACCGGATGGCCATAATCTCCGCCTCCTCTGGGACGATTTCCTCAAGGCCATTGATGCCAAATCCGCTCCCATCGCCAACCTCGAAGCGGCCCACCGTTCTTCGCTGCTCCCCATGCTCGCCAATCTCTCGGCCAAAGCCGGCCGCAGCATCCAGTGGGACCCGGAAAAGGAAATCATCGCGAACGATGACGCTGCTTCTGCCCTCCTCTCCCGTCCCTACCGCGGACCATGGGAATACCCAGCCTGACGCACGGCATCGCCACCCCGTGCCCGCACCGGCCACGGCAAGGCCACACGCACACCCCATGAGGGCGGTCTTCGTCCACGGTTGGTCGGCTTCGCCTGCCACGTGGGGACAGCTCCCTGAGGAATTTCCGGCACCACCCACCTTCGTCCCGTTCACCGACGTAACGAATGCCGCCGGCTTCCTCCCGGCGGTCCTCGATTCCCTTCCTCCCGACCCGGCGGTCGTCTTCGCCTGGTCCATGGGTGCCCTCCTCGCCATCGAAGCTGCTCTCGCCGCCCCGGACCGCATCGCCGCGCTCGTCCTCTTCGCGGGCACTCCCTGCTTCTGCTCGCCGGACCGATCCCTCGGCTGGCCCGCCCGCACGCTCCGCCGCATGCAGCAGCAACTCGCCACGGAACCGGAGAAAACCCTGCGCGATTTCCGCTGCGCCATGTTCAGCGATACAGAAACATCCGACCTCGCCGAATTCGAACACGCCTGCCCGCTGCCGGATTCCTGTGGCTTTTCCACAGACGGCCTCCACGCTGGACTCGACTACCTCGCCACCACGGACCTCCGGACTTCACTCGGCTCGCTTTCCTGCCCGGTCCTCTGGATCCACGGAACTCACGACCGTATCTGCCCGCCGGACGCCCTCACCGCGGTTCCCCCCAACCACGAGATTCTTTTCATCCCGGACGCGGGCCACCTGCCTTTCCGCACGAGCGCACTCGCCCGACGCGCCGCCCTCGACTTCTTCCACCGGATTTCCTCATCATGAATTCCCCCGGCCTCGACAAGGCCATCCGCTGGAGCCGACGCGCCGCCGCATGGCTCCTCGCCATCTCTTTCCTCCTCTTCGCATCCTTCGGCGTCATCTCGGCATGGGAGGAAAATCAGGCCTATGCCGCCGACGGAGACTTCACCTACGAATCCATCGCCAGCCCATGGATCGGTCTCATCATCGTATCAGTCGTCACCATCCAGGCGGCTGTTCTCGCGGGCCTCACGTGCCTCGTCCTCGTCATCCTCCGCGGCCGCCCCAGCCACGCGGCTGCGACACAATCCGAGCTTTCCCCGCCGCCGCCGCTGCCTATGAATCGGCCGCATGACTCCTGAACAACGCTTCGCTTCCCTCGGCCTCGAACTCCCCACCGCCCCGAAACCGGTCGCGGTCTACAAACCGGTCGTCATCACGGGCAACCTCGTCTGGGTCTCGGGCCACGGGCCGGTCTGCAGCGACGGTTCGCTCATCCGCGGCCGAGTGGGAGCCGACCTCTCCCTTGAAGAAGGCTACGCCGCGGCCCGTCAGGTCGGCCTCGCCATCCTCGCTACCCTCCGCGCCGAATTCGGATCGCTCGACCGCATCGGCCGTGTCATCAAACTCCTCGGCCTGGTCAATTCAGCACCCGATTTCTACGATCACCCCAAGGTCATCAATGGCTGCAGCCAGCTCTTCGCGGATGTCTTCGGACCCGAAAACGGCATCGGCACCCGCAGCGCCTTCGGCACGGGCCCTCTCCCGGGAAACATCGCCGCGGAAATCGAAGGCGTCTTCGAACTCGTCAGCACCCCATGACGCCCGACCCCTCGCTGCCCCGCGACACGGATTCCATTCCCTCGCCGGCCATTGTCATCGATTGGCCCACGGTCACGGAGAATGTGCGCCGCATGATCGCCATGGCCACGCGGCCGGACCTCCTGCGGCCTCACCTCAAAACCCACAAACTTCCCCAGGTCATCCGTCTCCTTGCCAGCCTCGGTGTCACCAAAGCCAAGTGCGCCACCATCGCGGAAGCAGAAATGGCCGCGGAAGCAGGTGCCACGGACGTCCTGCTCGCCTCGCAGCCGGTCGGACCAGGCATCAGCCGCTTCCTCAACCTCATTCGGAAGTTCCCCCACGTCTCGTTCGCCACCATCGCCGATGACGAGGCCACCCTCCATGCCATCTCGGCTGCCGCCACGGCGTCACAGCTCACGGTGCGCATCTTCCTCGATCTCGACATCGGTCAGCACCGCACGGGCATCAATCCGGGAACGGAAGCGGCCCGACTCTACCATCGCATCGCTTCACTCCCCAGCCTCACACCAGCAGGCCTTCACGCCTACGACGGTCACCTGCACCAGTCGGATCTCACGGAACGCACCGCTGCCTGTCACGACGCCTTCGCTCCCGTCATCGGCCTCCAGAACGATCTCATCGCATCCGGCCTGACGGTGCCTGCCATCGTGGCCGGTGGCTCTCCCACGTTCCCCATCCATGCGCAACGCCCGGACATCGAATGCAGCCCCGGAACCTGCGTGCTCTGGGATGCCGGCTACGCCGCCAAACTCCCGGACCTCCCCTTCCGCCCAGCCGCCTTGCTGCTCACCCGCGTCATCAGCCGCCCCACCCCCGACCACCTCTGCCTCGACCTCGGCCACAAGGCGGTCGCCTCGGAAATGCCCCACCCCCGCGCCATCTTCCCGGCCATCCCGGACGCATCCCCCATCATGCACAACGAGGAACACCTCGTCATCGCCACGGCCCTCGCCAGCCAGTTCCCCACCGGCTCGCCCATCGCGGCCATCCCTTGGCACATCTGCCCAACCATCGCCCTCCACAGCTTCGTGCACGTGGTCACCGCACCGGACCAACCTGCCGAACGCTTGCCCGTCACCGCCCGCAGCCGCATGATCTCCTGCTGACATCCCCGTCTCTTCATCAAAAATCATCCCGCCAACCCCATTTGCCGTTTGCATTCCCCGCCACCAACTCTACGGAAGCAATGCGGGATAGAGCAGCCCGGTAGCTCGTCAGGCTCATAACCTGAAGGTCGTTGGTTCAAATCCATCTCCCGCAACCATTTCAAACCCCTGCAACCTCATCAGTTGCAGGGGTTTTTGCTGTCCCGGAAGCTACCCCGGCGAATGGTCCGAAAGTCGCATCAATGCACCGGAAGGCACCTCGGATGTGGTTTCCATCGCACGTATCCTGCACGCATGAATTGGTCCCCGCTTTTCCTGGTCCCCGCTTGTTCTGGTCCCCGCTTTTCCTGGTCCCCGCTTGTCGTGCGCGGCCGCGGGCCTCTGGGCCATGCCGGACCGTAACGGCCGAAGCGCTCACTTCGGCACGAAGTGCGGCACAAAGCGCGAGCGGTTGCCGGTGATGCGCTTTTGGTCCTCCCGGATGCCGAGACCGGATGGTTCGCCATCGATCATCCAGACGCCCAGCACGGGCCAATGACCATCCATGGCCTCGTTGCCAGCCAGTTCCTGATAGATGAAGCCCTCGGCTCCATAGGGTCCGGACTCGCTCGCCTCAATCTGTCCGGCCCGCCGGATCTCGACGTTGGCTCCTTCCCGGCTGTAGACGGGTTTCCGCACATAGGTGTCCCCAAGCAGTCCCGGTTCCCGGTAGCACTGCAGGAGGGCCGGATGCTCCAGATGATATTCCCAGAGCAGGGACAGCATCGCCTTGCTGCTCCAGAGAACCTTCCACGGGGGCTCAAGAAAGCGGCACTTCCCCGCCCGGATATGCCGCGCAAACTCGTCCTTCAGCATCCATTCCCACGGATAGAGCTTGAAACAGGTCTCCATGATCCGGTCCTGCTCATCAATGAAATGCTGGAGGTCGTGATCCCAGCCAATGGCCGGCAACGGCATCCTCACTGTATCACTCCCCGCCTGACGGCAGGTTTCCTCCAGATAGGCCACCGTCATCTCATCCTCCCATGCGTCGGCAATCGAGGCAAAGTGCACCGCCCGTGCCCCGAACCGCTGCCACGCCGCCACCAGACTCTCGTGGAGGGCATTGAACTGATCACTCTCCGGCCGCACATCCTTCAGCCAGTACCACTGAATCACCGCCGCCTCCAGCAGCGCCGTCGGTGTGTCCGCATTGTACTCCAGCAGCTTCGGCTGACCGTATATGTCGAACACCATGTCGAACCGGCCATACAGCGTGAATTCTTCCTCTTCCCATGACTTCACCATCAAGGGCACCTGATCATCCGGAATCATCAGATCCTTCCAGCGCTTGTCCCGGATGACCCGCTCGGTCGTTTCAATGTAGAGGCCCTGCAGTTCCGCCGCCGTCAACTCAAGGCGCGCCACCTCTCCGGCACTCACTTCGTAGCAGACCGACTCGTCCCAGTATGGAGAACTCCCGTCATCATGATGCCAGAGCAATCCCTGGCTGCTGACCGTCTCTTCCCAGCCCGGGCGAGGACTGCTCGCATGCCTCTTCATGAACCGGATGAGGAAAAGACCGAACCCACTCGGCCGAAACCACCGCGCCGCGCCGGATTGGTCGCCCGGTACGCCGTATTCGCCCGCGTCACGGCGTCGGACGATGGACGTGACGAGGTAACCGTCGGGGCACTGGCAGTCTGATGGTAATCACCTCCGTAGTAATACCCACGACCCGGCGTGTAATCGTTGAAGCGTACCGGGAAAAACGCCATGAACGGCGCGTGGTAGTACCCCACCCCGGGAATGTAGTGGTTGTTCACGTAGGTGGTCGTTCCATCCACCGGATCCCGGTCGTCATCGTCATCACAGGCCGACCACAGCACGGGCACCCCCACCACAAGGACCGCGATGACTCCGATGGTGACACACCCGGAATTCATCCGGGGCTTCGCCGTTTCGTAGCGCAGAGCCATCGCCTTCAGCCCGCAACCGCTGCGGCAATGATGATGCAGATCCCGAGAACGAGGGCCCCACCCAGAATGGCCGCCGCCACATTCCGGTTCTCGAAAATCTCCCGGCTCAGGCAGCCAGGTGTGATCAGATCAAGCAGGCGGTACGCCACCAGCGCAAGAACCATCCCAACGACCGCAAATATCACGGTCGCCGGCAGTCCTTCAGTGATCAGCTGGCTGAGGGTATAGGCAAGGAAGGTCATGAGTCTCGTCAGTTGTTCGGGTTCAGGCGGCAGAAGCATTACACCCTTCCGCCACTTCTGAAAAGAGGATTCCGGGGCAGTTCAGAATGCCGCCAGCAGCTCGCAGGTGTAGCCACGGAGGTATTCAGTCTCCGGAATCGAGGGAATCACCGGATGGTCCATCCGCTGGGTGTGGGTGGCAAGCTGACACAGGGTCTTCTTGGCATCGACGGCCGCCTCAAGAACTACCCCGCGGAAATCCCCGGAACTGACATGGTGCGAGCAGCAGTAGGTGCTCAGCAATCCTCCCGAAGGCAGCATCTTGAGGGCCCGCAGATGGATTTCCTTGTAGCCGCGCAGCGCGTCACTCACCGATTTCCGGTTCCGCGTGAACGACGGCGGATCGAGGATGATGTAATCCCACTGCGCCCCCGCCACTTCCTGTTCCTTGAGGAAATCGAAGACGTTCGCGCAGACGAACTTCACCCGGTCGGCGACACCAGCCGCCTCGGCATTGGCGCGTGCGGCGGCGAGGGCCGGCTCACTGACATCCACGGCCGTCACTTCGGTGGCTCCTCCGAGGGCACAGGCGATCGCAAAGCCTCCCTGATTGCAGAAACAGTCGAGCACCCGGCGTCCCGCCGCCCGCAATCCCGCTTCCCGGTAATTATCGAGCTGGTCCAGATAAATCCCGGTCTTCTGCCCCGCTGCCGTATCGATGAGAAAGGTTCCGCCGGGGACCTGCACGCGGAAGGGCGCAGGAGCCGCCCCATGCAGCATCCCCGTGCGCAGTTCCAACCCCTCAGCAATCCGGATCGGACTGTCGTTGCGCTCCGTGACCGATTCCGCACCAAAAACCTCCACAATGGCGGCCGCGATCATTTCGCGCCGCAGATCCATCGCCAGCGTCAGTGTCTGCAGCACAAAGTGGGCACCGTAACGATCGAGAACGACCCCGGGAAGACCATCGCTCTCGCTCCAGACCACCCGGCACAGCTGGGGATCGAGTCCGGTCATTTTCTCGCGCCGGCTCCACGCCCGCCGCAGACGCCGCACGAAAAATTCGTGATCAAGGTCCTCGCGGTGACGCGAAAACCGCCGCACCGCAATCTGCGAGACCGGATTGTAGATGCCGCTGCCCAGTGGCCGGTCCTTGAAATCCTTCAGTGAAACCACGCCGCCAGGCTCGGGCTTCCCGAAGATCTTCTGAATGTCCGACGCATAGACCCATTCATGCCCATGAAAAATGCGCGCCCGTGGTTTTACAACAATGCCAGCCAAGTGATTGAGTCAGTTTATGGTTTCGGAAAACAGGGACCCAGCGTCTCAGGCGGCCTCGCTGTCGTGCATCTCAGGTGCCACCTGCAGACTTGCCGTGATGTGATCCAGCCTCCGCACCACGTCGTCGATCTGCATGACATGATCAAGGATCACCGGTTCCGCCTCCTGAGGGAAACGCAGGATCAGGCGGCCCGACCGCACGAAGGGGAGGTAGTATTCAAACACATCGCAGACTTCCTTGGTGTACTGCATCCGCATCGAAGAATAGCGCTTCCGCTTGTCCAGCACGCCTCCCACCATGACGACTTCGTTCGATTCAATCTTCACGTAATGAAAACGCGAGTAGATCATCGAGGCGATCATCAGAACCCCCCAGAGGGCCGCGACCGCAAAGTAGAAATGTGAATTCGCCACCGGCGTGAATTTCGTGAGGAATCCGAACAGGCCCGGTGCAAAGGGCCGGTAGATGTTCAGGATGAAAAGCAGCAGTCCCACGATGACGGCCGCAAAGACCCCGATCAACGCACCAGTGAGGACAATGTCCGTGCAGACCACCACCAGCGAATACGTAAAGGCCGCGAGGAAAACCAGGGCTATGACCTGCGCCGCCCGCAGACGGGGCGCAAACTCCGCCGGATCCACTGTGTGCAGCGCCGCCGCCGGAGCCGCGGCACCAACCTCACCCGATACCACCGGCGCGGTCGGCAATTGGGCGAAACGCTGCAGTTCCCCGTCGAACGACAGAAAGATGCTCAGAATCCCGCAGATGAGCGCCGCAATCGCCATCGGATAGAGAATCGGTATGTTCGGCCAGATGCGGATCACCAGACTGTGGGCATGCCGCGCCTCGGGCGCGATCACGCCATGCGGAAGATTTGAGGATGGTTCAGACATGACAGAAGACTAGACTGGGTTCAGGGGACTCTCGGAACGACCTGACACCGTCGCCGCTGGCCACAGTTCGGAAAGAGCGATTTCCCGCCCGATGCAAAAAGAAACCCCGGCTGTCTCGCCAGCCGGGGTTTCAGAAAGTTCCCTGCCAGATCCGCCGCGGACCTCAGGGTACGAAGCGGAACTTCTGGTTCTTCTTCTTCGCGGCACTGCGGGCCTTCCGGCGCGTGCGTTCCAGATGGGTCTCATGCTGGCGGCGGCGGCGGAATTCCTCAAGGGTACCCTCCGTCTCGATCTTGCTCTTCAGACGCTTGAGAGCACGATCGATCGGCTCGCCCTTTTTGACCTGGATTTCTGGCATGGTGACGGTTTGCTGTAGTATGAATTTGCGGATCGGGGAACAGAATCTCCAGGCCAAATACCTGGAAAAAGAGCGCGGAGAATAATTCACGCCCGCAGCTTGTCAACGGCCCAGACGGATTCCCGTGGGGAAAAAGGTGGTCTGCTCACGGCCCGGCCGGACGGACCCGGACCCGCAGCAGCAGACCGCGCCCCGCTCCCTCGGGGGCCCGCCAGATCGTGGCTTCGCTCCCGTCGCCCAGCGCCGTCACCGATTCCGGACCACCCGGA
>JBIICE010000337.1:0-3072 GCA_044239025.1 Verrucomicrobiales bacterium | reverse complement strand
AGCTGCTGTGAAATCCTGGGACCTGCCGGGCGGAAGGCTCAGGGAACTGGAAACAGGGAACTGACGTTGGCTGCCTGGGAGTCAATCCCCTCAACAGACCAAGACCGCATGACAATCCGAGCCGTGATCGCGATGGCAGCCGCAGCAGTGGCCGTCCTTTTCAGCAGTTGTTCTTCCACGACGAATCTGGCCAGTGCGAAGACGTACGGGACGAAGACGTACCGGACGAAGACCGGGAAGCACATTGACAATGCGAAGTACTACGTGGTGAAGACGACCGCGTACAGTCATGTGGAGGCGGACAGTCTGAAGTATGGCAAGGGGAGTGCGGCGGGTGGGACTCTGAAGTACGGTTCGGTCCGGAGTGCGGCGAGTGACTGGTCGGTTTTCCCGCTGGGCACGGTCTTCAAGATCCAGGGTTTGCCCTACGTCTACCAGGTGGACGATTATGGGAGTGCCCTTGTGGGGACCAAGACGATTGATTTGTACAAGCCCGACTTTGACGGGATCAAGAAGTGGGGGGCGCGGAAGGTGAAGATTCAGGTGCTGCGGTGGGGTTCGTACGAGCGGAGTCTGGCGATTCTGAAGGATCGGATGAAGCACTCGCATGTGCGGGAGATGGCGGCAGGAATTCAGCAGAAGATCAAATCGTCCGGACGTTCCTGATGCGTCCGGGATTGACTGGGGCACCCTGTGGGCAGAGAAGATCCGCCTGGAACCATTTGTTGCCGAGGTGACGAGGAGTGAGCGGGCCGCCCTGATTGACCGGGAGCTTGACCGGATGTATCCGGCCACGCCGGTGCCTTTGGATCATGTGGATGCCTACACGCTGCTGCTGGCGGTGCTGCTGTCGGCGCAGTGCACCGATGCGCGGGTGAATCTGGTGACTCCGGGATTGTTTGCGCGGGCGGCGACGCCGCGGGAGATGATGGAGGTGCCGGTGGAGGAAGTGCGCGAACTGATCCGGCCGTGCGGGTTATCGCCGCAGAAGGCCAAAGCGATTGTGGAGCTTTCGCGGCTGCTGATGGAACGGCATGGGGGAGAAGTGCCCGCGGATTTCGGCGCCCTTGAGTTGCTTCCCGGAGTCGGGCACAAAACCGCCTCGGTGGTGATGGCGCAGGCGTTTGGGGTGGCGGCGTTTCCGGTGGACACGCATATTCACCGGTTGGCGCAGCGCTGGAAACTGACGAATGGGCGCAGTGTGGAGCAGACGGAGGCCGATCTGAAGCGGTTGTTTCCGGAGTCGCGCTGGAACCGTCTGCATCTGCAGATCATTTTCTATGCTCGGGAGCACTGCACGGCGCGGGGCTGTGATGGCACGAAGTGTGTGCTGTGCCGCCAGTTGTTTCCCGAGAGGAAAAAGGCCGTGGTGACGAAAAAGTGAGCCCTGGGGGTGGATCAGTGGGAACCCTCCGAGGCGCGCACCGCGGTGTGGAGCGTGGGGCGGCCCTCCTTGCTCTGCCGGACGGCGATGATCCATGTTTCTCCGATGATGGGGGCAGGGCCCTGGAAGATGGCGGGGTCGCCGCTGATTTCGATGCGGTTCTTGGCATTCGCCTGGGCGGGGGTGCCGGCGAGGAGCGTGGGCAGCTGGAGTGAAATGATGGCAATGGGAGGCATGTTCGCGAGCGGAGAAGACTCCTTGTAACTGGAGACCTTGCCCACGTAGAGGGCGTCGGGTTTCCGGATGCCGGGGAATTGATCCGCGGCATCGATCATGCTGCGCAGGCCGTCGGTGAGCGTGCGGAGCCGCGGGTTGTTCTGGATGAGACGCTGCTGGCGCTGGCGTTCATTTTCCTGCTGGAGCCACGAAGTGAGGCCGAGGAGGGCGAGTCCGGCCACGGCTGCGAGGGCGAGTCCAAAAGCCTTGTGCTGCCAGAACGGGACCACGGGCGCGTTGGCGGCCTTGGCGTGGGAGCGGGCGGCGGCCATGGGGAAATGGGAATCAGGATCCCCAGGCGGTGCAGGCACGGAACTCGGCCGTGCGGCCTGCGGCTTCCGCGCTCGTGGTTTCGGCGAGGCGTTTCACGCCGAACGCTTCGCAGGTGAAAGAAGCGAGGACCGAGCCGTGGACGATGCCGTTGGCGAGGTCCTTGAATTCCGGGGTGCGGTCGGCGGCCGCGAGGGATCCGGCGAGACCACCGGCGAAGGTATCGCCCGCGCCCGTGGGGTCGGCCACATGGGTGAGCGGGTAGGCCGGGGTGGTGAAGAAGTGGCTGGAGCCGAAGAGCATGGCACCGTGTTCCCCTTTTTTGACGACCACGTGGCGGGGACCCATTTCGAGGAGGCGTCGGCCTGCGGTGACGAGGTTGCTGCATTCGGTGAACATGCGGGCTTCGTCCTCATTGATTACGAAGAGGTCGACGCGCTGCATGAGTTCGAGCAGCCGGGGTCTGGCGATATTGATCCAGAGGTCCATGCTGTCGGCGATGACGAATGGCCGGGCGGTGCACTGATCGAGGACCGCGATCTGATTGTCCGGGCTCATGTTGGCGAGGAGCACGACCTTGGCGGCGGCGGCCTCCGGGGTGAGGCGCGGATTGAATTTCTCGAGGACGTCGATGGAGACGTCGAGGGTCTCGCGGTGGTTCATGTCGTCGTGGTACTTGCCGGTCCAGCGGAAGGTGCGGCCTTCGACGGTGTCGACATTGGCCGTGCAGATGCTGCGGCGGGCGAAGAGGTCGCGGTGTTCCTCCGGGAAGTCGGTGCCGACGATCGCGCAGAGGTGAGCCTTGGAGGAGAAGGCGGCGGCGAGAGAGGCGTAGGAAGCGCTTCCGCCGAGGAGATCGCTATGGATCGCAGCGTTGGTGTGGATGGAATCGAGGGCGACGGAACCGGCGACGAGGACAGACATGGTGGGCAGAGCAGAAGCGTTTCCGGGCGGATACGCGGCGGGTCCTCTGGTTGCAAGGTGAATTGCGCTGCGTGAGGGTGAGAGATGAGAAAGCGGGTGATCGTTGTGATGCTGGCACTGCTGGCCGGGCCGTTGGGTCTCCGGGCCGACGAGCGGAACGAGAAGTGTCCCCTGATGGTGAGCGAAGATGTGGATGAGGAGCAGCTGATCGAGTATGA
>JBIICE010000336.1:0-3083 GCA_044239025.1 Verrucomicrobiales bacterium | reverse complement strand
GCCATCGAGCTGGGTCACGACCAGATAACCGGTGGCGGTGGCCACGAGTCTGATCGGTGTGCCGGTGAACTGACGTGGATTTGGGCCGAGATTGAGGGACGGTCCGAGCCAGCGCTGCAGCTGCGTGACTCCATTGAGCAGGCGGAGACTGGCGAGTTCATTCCCGGTCCAGAGAAGATCGCTGACTGAATTGCTCAGCGTAGTGGCCACCGTGAGGTCTGCGGCCTTGAGGACCTGACCGCTCGCGACCGCGACGCGTTCGCCATCGCTCCGCACCCGGATGGGAGTCGCCCACTGGTAAGTGCCATGATACGGAGATTCCCCTCCGTTCTGGACGGCACCGGAGGCAGTGATCGACCTCCATTCGATATCATAGGGCGAAACTCCCAGCGTCAGGTTGTAAACGCGGCGCCGCACGGGATCCCATGTGAGTTCCGTACCGATGTTCGCACGGGTGAACTCGGTGACGACCGACCCAGCGGAATTGTAGGAAACATAGCCGTTCAGGTAGCCGCCACTCGCAAAGACCGTGGCACCCGTCGCGGCAATTGCGGTCACCGGACCATCGAATGCGGCGAATTCCACCTCCGCGGGATTTGCCGCCGTCGTGTCGATCATGCGGATCCGTCCGGAGCCGTAGCCAAGGTAGATGCGCTGGTTGACGGACGAAAAGGCGATGCGGTTCGGGGCTCCCTTGAGGGGCACGGTGGCGAGGTAGTCCCGGGCTTCCGGTGACCAACGGAAAAGGCTGAGATTGGCCCGGCTGAGAATCCACAGCACCCCGTCGTTCGCGGTCACGATTTCGTCGGCGGTGTACGGCAGGCCGCGCGGATTGATGGGCACCGTTGGATCGCCGGCCCCGATCGCGGAGAGGGCGACCGTTTCGACGCGGTATCCAGTGCTGCTGATGCCATCCTTGGCGAAGACGATGGCCTCGTTGCCCTGCGCCGCGACACGGAATGGTTCGGCACTCGTGAGGGCAGCGGAGCCCATCTCCTGCATGGTGCGGCTGTAGCCATGAAGACGGGTGCCCCGGAGCACGATGGGCACATCGGCACCGCGGAAAGCCATGTCCTTGAATGCCGCCCCCACCGTTCCAAGGTACAGCAATCCATCCGTCGAGTAGATCGTGCCCGCATCATCGAAGACCCGGCCGCCCCCGGGAGGCACGAACGTGCGCAAGGCCGATGGGTAGTTGCCATGATACGGGCTTGCGTCGGCGTAGGCAATCTGTCCGTCTTCCTTCATATCGATGAAGAGAATGTCCGACGGCGAAACGAACTCGCTCCTCGCGAAGGCGCGTTTCAGCACAGGGTCGTAGCTGAGGCCCCGCACGCTGGTGGCAATCGAAAACGTGCCCAGCTGACTCCCCGTGGTCTTGTGGTTCGTGACCCAGCCCGTGCTCGCATTGCGCGTCACCAGAACCGCATCGGTCGCATACATGAGGGAAACCGCCCCCGGAGCTTCGACGAGAATCTCGCGGCCCGTGCCATCGAGCCCGAGGCGCACGACCTTGCGGCCCTCGGCCACAAAGATGCCTTCATCATCGATCCACAGGGCCGTGGCCGTTCCTTCCAGCGGAATCAGGGGCATGGAAACCTTCGCCGCCAGATCGTAGCGCTCGATCCGGTTCGGTCCGCTGAAGGCGAGGTAGTAGACGTCCTTGTGACGCATCGCCATTTCGAGGAACTCGCCGCCAGCCGGCGGAGTCCTCACGGTGACGGTGCTTGAGGCGACACTGCCACTCGTGTTCCCCGCCCTCACCCGGAAGCTGTAGGGCGTATTCGGAGACAAGCCAGTCACCACGGATGTCTGCACATTGAAACCAACCGTGCCCGCATTCGACCACGTCGTGACGGGATTCGCCGAGCGGTCGATCAGAAAGCTGTCCTCGTTGAGCGAGTTGTCCGTCCACGTGATCCGGACGGAATTGGGCATGACGTCCGAAATGGTCACTCCCGTGGGGGCCGCCGGGGTGGAGTTCGACGAGCGGGTCCTGAGCTCGAGCTGCGGAGAGATGTCCCCGAGGATGGTTCCATTGAAAACCTGCACGCGGTAGTAATAGGCCGAACCGGTCGAAAGCCCGTTGTCGGTGAAGGTGGTCACGCCAGCCCCCACCGTACGCACCTCTTCCGGTCCCGTTGGACTCATCGACCGCAGAATCCGGAAGCCGGTCTCGTTATTCGCATTGTCGGCCCAGCTGATGGTCGCGCTGGTTGCGAAAAGCCGCGTGACGGTAAGATTGTAGGGAGCGCCGACCGGTTCATCAGCGGAAATGAGCGTGCGTGCCGTCAGCACGGGGGAAGGATTCGATGAGATCGACTGCACGATGGCGAGCACCCGGAATTCATATTCGAACCCCGCACTCAGGCCGCTCTGTGTGGCGGAAGTCGATCCGGCCGGAAGTTCCAGCCCGGCGGTCCATGGGGCTCCGGATCGAGCCACACGGTACTCAATCCGGAATTTCTCTTCGTTGTCCGACCGGTCGGTCCACTGGAAGGAGATGGCATCCACCATCCTTGCGGTGAGAACCGGAGTCCCGGGCTCGGCAGGCTTGAGGGCTGACTGGTAAACCGTAGTGAGCGCATCATCGAGAATCCGGTACTGCGGGACACCATCGGTTGAGGTCACCACAACGTAGCCAGTGGGCAGGGCGAAAATCCTCACGGGCAATCCAGCGTACTGGCGCGTGATGCCTCCGGAGGCCAGATTGCTTCCCGTCCAGCGTTCCAGCGTCGTGAGCGTTCCGTTCTTCCGGATCGTCACAAGGGTCGTGCCCTTCCATGCACCATCGGTCGGCGTGACCCCGAGGGATTTGATCCATGTCAGGCCAGTGGCATTGAAGACGTCGCCGGCTCCTGTGACGACGCGGTTGCCATCGGGACTCACGAGGATGGGGGCGTAGAAGCTGTAGTTGCCATGGTAAGGCGACTCCCCGATTTCCCCGATCTTGCCATCCGCTCCGATGACTTCGTACATGAGGTCGTTGGGAGAAATGCCATCGCGGAAATGGTACATGCGCCGCCGCACGGGGTCCCAGCGCTTGTACGCACCGTTGTAGCTTCCCACCGTGTCGTTGAGGA
>JBIICE010000335.1:0-3096 GCA_044239025.1 Verrucomicrobiales bacterium | reverse complement strand
GGAATCATGTGACCAGCGGGAGGGAATCGTCGCGCAGTGAAACAAATTCAGTGATCGGTTTTTGCTTCGTTTCTACTGTACGGCATTACCCTGAATTGTCAAGCGTTTTTTCTTTTTCCATTGAGCAGACGATCGCCTCGTTCCACCGGAAGCGATGCAAAACTGCCGAATCCGCAAGGAACCACCCGTGCCATGGCAACAGAAAAATACAGGAACTGGTCAGACAAAAGGGTGGCGCGACTCGGCAGGGAGGCGTAAACTCTCTGGAATTCTTTTTCTGCGAAACTTTCGGCCTGTAGTCGCCCGTCTCACTCGGCAGGCTGAGCCAACGACGACAAATGATGAAAACCGCCCTGACCTCACACTTCCCGGCACTCGCCCTGCTCACTCTTCCCTGGGCCGGAGCGGCCGGAGCGGCCACGCTGACAGCGCTCACCACCTTCGGCGGTGGCGACGGAACGCTTGTTCCGACCGACTTCGGCGGCGGCACTGGAAACACGGAACGTCACTTCGCCTTCAACCCAACCACTGGCAATCTCGCGCTCGTGTCGCGCCAGACTGCCAACCGGGTCGACATCATCGACGGCGTCTCTGGTGCCTTCGTGAAGACCATGACGGCTCCTTCGGGAGGATACACCAGCAGCGTGCTCAACATCACCGCAGTCGGCATTGCGACGGACGGCCAGATCTTCACCACGAATCTGGCTGACGGATCGAATGCGAATCCGTCACTCGCCACCCTGTCCGTGTACCGCTGGAGCAGCGAAGCGAGCAACGACGCCGCTGTGGGGATCACCGCCCTGCTGCCCACCGGCATCCGGCTAGGCGACTCGTCCGATGCCTTCGGGATCGGCTCTGCCGCACGCCTGATGCTCGGCACCAATGACACCAATGCCGGAACGGTTCATCCCGGCGACAACGGCTTCATCATCCTCGATCCGTTCGGCGTCGACCCGCTCAAACCATACAGTGCCGCCACCGGCTCGGCCAGCAGTGCCTTTCGCCTGAGCGCGGCCTTCATCGATGGTCAGACCGCGATTGGAAACCTGAACGGCGTGACCAGAATCGGCACCTTTGACACTGCCGGAAACCTCTCGGGCGTTGGCTCAGTCGCGGGTCTTCCGACGACCGAGCGTCACGCGGACGTCGTCAATATCGGTGGCACCCAGTACCTCGCCACCCTGTCGAGCGTTGATGCCACCACGCGGAACCGGGTTTCGGTCTGGCAACTCGACGGATTCAACGCCACTCTGCTGGCCTCAACCAACCTCCTCGGCGTGGGAACAGCCGCCAATGCCAATGGCACCGGTGACATCGAATGGGGCAACGTGACCGGTGATTCGGCCACCCTGTATTCCCTCACGACCAACCACGGGATTCAGGCGTTCACCTTCACCGTGCCGGAACCGGGCTCTGCCATCCTGGTATCCGCGGCGGGATCCTTTGCCCTGCTGCGCCGCCGGCGCCGCTGAGCGGAGCTGTTCCGCTATCGACTTCCTTTGATCGGTCCGGCCGATGCTCCGGTTGGACCTTCCGTGCCCAAAAACAAACCCTCCCATCCGTGCTCCCTTGCCCATGAAGCCGATCCACGTTCTTTGCACTGCGCTTGCTCTGTCATTGCCATCACATGCCGGCACGTCCCTGCAGCAGGCTTGGGCCCTCGCCCCGAATACTCCCTTCATTCCCGACGAACCAACCTTCGTAATCGGGGCCACCTCAACCGGCGCAGTCAGCAACGGGGAGCGCGGGGTCGGCTACAACCCGAAGACGGGCAATGTGCTCTTCTCAAGCCGGACGTCCGGGAACCGGGTCATCGTGCTCGATGGAACCACCGGAACCTACAAGCACCAGATGAGCACAAGCGGCATCACCGGCGGTGGCGGTGCCGTCCTCAGCATGGTCGGGGTGGCCGACGATGGAGCTGTCTACGCGGCCAACCTGGTCACGGCGACCGCTCCCCAGCTGAAAATCTACCGCTGGGCGAGTGATGCGCCGCACTCCGATGAGGCACCTAACCTCCCTGAGGTCGTCTGGTCTGGGGATCCTTCGCAGGATGAATCCGGGACCTCCCGGATCGCGCTGCGCTGGGGCGACACCATGGCCGTGCGCGGTGGCGGAGCCAGCACGCAGATCGCCTTCGGATCGGGTGCCTCCGGCGTTGCGGTCTTCACCACCGAAGATGGCGTGATGTTCAAACCGACCTTCATCGACGGAGCGAGTCTCAATGGCCAATGCCGGGGCATCGCCTTCGGAACCGGCAGCACTCTCTACCTGCGCGGCAGCGGAACGACTGTCAACGTGCGGCGGATTTCCTTCAACCTCTCCGTCAATCCCGGTGCCTACCAGGAGCTGAATCAATTCCCGATCCTGCCGCTCGTCAACGCTTCCGGTAACCAGTTCCTTGCCTTCACCACCGATACGGTCAATGGCTGGCTCGCCGGCTTCGATTACACCTCGACCGCCAACACCCCGGAAACGGCCCGGATTTTCGACATCTCCAACCCGTCAAATCCCCCGGCACCGCTCGCGACTGCCGACCTGCCCACCAATTTCGCGAACGGAAACGGAGCCGGTTCCTGCGCGATCGGCGGAAATCGTCTCTACGTCTGCGATACCAACAACGGGATCGTGGCCTACAACATCGTGGTCACCCCCGACGCCGTGGCCCCCACGCTCGGATCAAGCCCGGCAGCCCGCACGGTCTTCGAACGCGGTCAGACCACCTTCACCGCCACCGTCACTGGCGGCACCCCGCCGCTTTCCTACCTCTGGTACAAGGACGATGTCGCCCTCACCGGTGCCGCTGCCACCCAGGCCTCGCTCACCATCAATCCCGTCAACGCAGCATCCGCCGGAGCCTACAAGTGCGTGGTCTCCAATCCGGCCGGTTCCGCCGAAACGATTCCTGCCACGCTCACGGTTGTCCCGAGCGTCGACAGCGATGCCCTGACGCGTACGTGGCAGCTCGTCCCCGGATCGCGGCCTTATCTCGCCGCGGATGACACCAACCGCGGCATGGACTACCTTGCGGCCAAGGACCGGCTCTACCTCGCGGTCCGTTCTCCCGGGCCCGGCATCCGCATCGTCAAGGGATCG
>JBIICE010000007.1:0-43915 GCA_044239025.1 Verrucomicrobiales bacterium | reverse complement strand
ACGTAGTACTCGTTGGTCTGCCGCCCCTCGGGCTCAAGGAACAACTGGTGTTGCGACTTCTCCGCAAACCGCACCACTTTGTCCTCGATGCTTGGGCAGTACCGTGGGCCCACCCCCTCGATGACGCCGGCGTACATGGGTGATTTGTCGAGGTTGGCCCGGATCAGGTCGTGAGTCTCCGGGGTCGTGTAGGTGATCCAGCAGGGCATTTGTTCCACGTGGAACATAGGGTCGGACCAGCGGTTCAAAGTGAAGGGATCCAACTGATCGCCGCCAAGCGTGTCACGCAGGTAACTGAAGGCCGGTGCCGGATCGTCCCCCTGTTGGCGCTCGCACTTCCCGAAGTCTATGCTCCGACCGTTGAGGCGGCACGGCGTCCCTGTTTTGAACCGCCTTACCTCGAAACCGAGGGTCTTCAGACTGTCCGAGACGGTGGAAACCGCATCGCCCATCCGTCCGCCGGTGGTGTTCCGGAGTCCCACATGCAGTAAGCCCCGCATGAAGGTTCCCGCGCTCAGCACAATCGAGCGGGCCGCGAAGCGGAGCCCGAGGTTGGTCCGGAGACCGCAGACCGCATCGCCTTCCACCAGCAGTTCCGCCACGTTCCCCTGATGGAGATCGAGGTTCGGGGTGTTCTCCAGCAGCCATTTCATTCGGAACTGATACGCTTTCTTGTCCGCCTGCGCCCGCGGGGCCCGCACGCTCGGGCCCTTGTTGGCATTGAGCATGCGGAACTGAATCCCGGTCGCATCGGTGTTCAGCCCCATCATTCCCCCCAGCGCATCGATCTCGCGCACAATGTTTCCCTTGGCCAGTCCGCCGATGGCCGGATTGCACGACATCTGCGACAGGGTGTCGAGATTCTGCGTCAGCAGGGCCACGGAAGAACCGAGCCGGGCGGCCGCGGCGGCGGCTTCCACTCCGGCATGGCCGGCACCCACCACGAGGACATCGTACAGCTTCGGATACAGGAAATCAGTGGGCATCGGAACAGGTAGTGGTGCGGGAGCCTGCACCATGGCGCTGCCGCGTGACAAGCAAACCGCAAATCATCGCCAGCATTTGTTCCACGTGGAACAATCGGGAAAGGTCGGAACGCGGATCCCACCGCAGGGCAGGGGATCAGTCGCGGTCGAGGATTCCCGTGCGGCCCCTCGGCAGCAATTCATCCACTGTCGATTCAAAGACCTCACCCGCCAGCGTTGCAAGGATCACCTTGAAGGAACCAAACTCAGCCATCACCTGACGGCATGCCCCGCACGGTGAGACGGGCTTCCGGGTGTCTGCCACCACGGCAATCGCTTCGAATTCCCGGCAACCCGCCACCACAGCCTGCTGCAGCGCATTCCGCTCGGCACAGACTGTCAGTCCATAGCTGAGATTCTCCACATTGCATCCGGGATACACCCGCCACCCCTTCCCAAGCAGGGCCGCACCCACGCGGAATCCGGAATAGGGCGCATAGGCCTGCAACCGCGCCTCCTTGGCCGCCTCGATCAGACTCGCGAAGGGATGCGAAATCCTTGGTCCGTCCCAACCCGACCCTTCCGGAGCGCCTGCTTCTCGTTCCGATGGATCGGTGGTTCCCTCGCGCGGAACGGCTGACAATCCGAGGTCGTCGGCATCGTTCTGCAGTTCTTTCCCGAAGGCACCCACATACTGCAGTACCTTTCCTGCCTTTTCGGCAGACCAACCGAAATGGCTGGCGACTTCAGCAGCATCAAACCCGCGCGATTCCACCCACCGCCAGACTTCGGCCATCAGAAGGGAACTTCCTTCGACACCCGCGCGACGCCCCGCCCTTGTGTCCAGAAACGAAACCCCGGGAAAAAGACTCTGCCGCCTCGCTTCTTCCAGCAACCTCGCCGCCACACCGCTCAGGCTGCCGCGTCCCCGATGAAATCGCTCCAACCATTCCCGGGTTTCCTGTGGCAGACGCAAACTGATCGGTTTTGAGTTCATGGGATTACAAAGTAATTACTGTATACTAAGTAAACAAGGGCAGAGCGCACAAAAACTGACGGACAACGACTCCGCTGGGACGCACCCATTCACTCTCCGGATTCCCTCTGCCTGAGTTCCCGGAAACTATTCATCGCATAGACCACCAGAAACAGGAAACACAGACTCTGGAAACCCAGCATGAATTCCCAGTACAGGCCAAGAGTCCATGAGGCTGCGATTCCAGTCCGGTAGGTGATGTCATCGATCACATTACCTGCGAGGCGACGCACCCGCAGAAAAAACGATGGATCACGGTGGTCCTTTTCGGTCCGGCGATTGATCTGTGGACTCAGGCTATCCTTCATCCAGATCAATCCCGTGAGGAGAACCCGAGGGCTGAGCGACCACCACAGCAGGAAAGGGTGCCAATCCGCAGGCAGCAGTGCGCCGGTTTTTCCGAACGCGGCAATGCCAAGCACGCCGGGCACCACCAGGGAGCCGGCAAGGTCGGCACTTTTGTCCATGAGGAAACCGGCCTGACTGGTCCGCCCAGTCGCCCGGGCAAGAACGCCATCCGCACAATCGAGACCATACGCCAGATGAAGGCTACCAAAGAGAAGCATCCCATCCACCCCCGGGGAAAAACCTCCGAGGGACACCATCAGTACCCCGGCCAATCCGGAGAGGAAGGAAAGCAGGGTGAGCGATGCCGGGGACCAGCCGATCCGATAAGCCCCCAGCGCCAGCAAGGCCCCGAGGCGATACCCGCAATGCAGCGTCAGCCAGAAACTCTGCCGACCCCGGCAGTGCCAGAAATCGCGGTAGGTCAGCGGCCCGTCTCTCATGGTTTCCTTGTCACTCCCTCATCATCCGGGAACATCCGCAGGGCGGCTTCATAATCTTCCGGGAAATCGATCTCCCGCCACGGCCAGTCACCAGTATCGAAGACGGACAGAGACACCTCGCCCGCATCCACCATTTCCTGCAGCGCCGCCTCCACAAAGCAGTGGAAGTCTCCACGACCCAGAATCCGCTCAGCCGCATCGCGCAAGGAGGGCAGGGTACCTGCCGAAAACCTTGCCAGACCAAGGAATTCCCCCACGGCGTCACCTGGCGGCATGGTCTTGTTGAGACGGTCCACGCTCCCATCGGCAGCCAGCGTGTACTTCATTTCCTCCTCTGCACATGCCTTGCGGTCGACCGCCAGGACGGCTTCACCGGATGCCACGGCTGCCAGCCCGGCCAGAATCTGCGGGGCGAACACGGTATCGGCATGAAGATAGAGGAAGTCCTTGTGCAGAAACGGCAGCGCACACCAGAAGGACACCAGCACGTTGCTCATGCGGTAGAATGGATTGAAGACCTGCCGGATTCCGGTTTCCGGAAAGTCCGCTGCAAAACGCTCCCGCTGATGCCCAGTCACGAGGATGATTTCGGAAACCCCGACGCCCCGCAGGAGACGGATATTCCGCTCCAGCAGGGTTTCCCCGCCGAGCCGCAGATACGACTTGGGTAGCCCACCGGAAGCGCCCGCTAGCCGATTCCCCACTCCCGCCGCCAACACGACTGCCTGCGTCGCCTGATTCATGCTGGTTCCTCCATGGATTCAAGATAAAGACTGCTCAGCGCTTCCCGGGAATGATCGCAGGGATCGACCGCCAGATTTCCCCGCACCCCAGCAACCAGTCCCGGAACATCGCCCACCCGCACCCCAAGGCTGCGCAGCCCCCGTGCCAAACCCTGGTGCTTCATCCAGTGGATGAGCGCCTCGGCACCTGCCTCGGCGCCGCTCACCCCAAGGCACTGACCCAGATACCGGAAGGGTTCCGGCTCCAGCTGCGCCGCCCGCCGCAGCCACGCCGGATAAAGTGCGGCCAACCCCGCCGGGTGGGAGCTATCCGTCAGCGCACCGACGGGGTACTGCAGGCGATGCGGCAGACAGGTCGAACTGCTGGCCAGATTCCAACCCATGAGCGCACTGGTCAGGGCCAGCGCCCGCCGCGGCCCGGGATCACCGGAATCCGCCAGCCGCGCGGGCAATTCCTTCACCACCACCGCCAGCGCATGCCGTGCGCGCATTTCCACCAGCGCCGAACTCCGCCGCGAAACCCACGTCTCAAGTGCATGAGTGAGCACATCAAAGCCAGTTTCCGCGACCGTCTCACGCGGCAGGGTCGCACTCAGTTCGGAATCAATCAGCGCGATCCGCGGAGCCAGCCCCGGGCCGCGCAAGCCTTGCTTCACACCCATCCCGGCATCACTCAGAATCGCCGCCTCGCTGGTCTCGCTGCCGGTTCCCGCCGTCGTCGGTACCGCAATCACGGGCACGGTCCCGACCCCCACGGACCCTTCGCGCGCCAGCACTCCAGCAATATCCACCCCGGCCAGCGCCGCGGCCACGGCCTTGGCCGCATCCAAGGCACTTCCCCCGCCCAGTCCAATGACAGCACCCACTCCCTCCGACCTTCCCAACGCGGCCGCCGCCAGCACTTCCGCAAGTCGCGGATTCGGTGACACGCCCGCAAAAACCACACAGCGCCGCGGTGCCACCGCCCGCTCCAGGCGCTCCACATACCGCTCCCGCACCGCACTGGAGCGCCCAGTCACTAACAGAAACGGGCCCGGAAACGGAATCAGTTCCCCGCAGCGGTCGAGTAAACCATCGGCGAAATGCAGCTGCGTCTCGCTGCGGAACGAAAATGTCCAAGGATCCATCATCACGTTCACAGATTGCTGATCACGTTCTCTGGCTCCGCAGGCAGCCGCGCCATCAGGTCCCGTCTCCTCGCGAACAAAGGACGGCATGACGCATACAGCTCCTGCTGCAGTGCCATCAGGTCCCGGTATACTCCCGCGAGGCGCTCCCGGGGCCACACGGTTTCCCGGACCCGGATCAGGCCCGCGGCTTCTTCCGGAGAACTCAGCACCCCCAGGGCCAGCCAACTCAGGATCGCAGCCCCCAGCGCCGTGCTCTCGAATTCCTCGTTCACGTCAACCGCCATGCCCAGCACATCCGCCTTCAGCTGCGTCACCAGCGGAATGCGCGTCAACCCCCCACTCAGCCGGATCCGTTCCACCGCACCCACCGCCGCCTGCAGCGGAACAAACAACGCCGCCGTCGCGAGCGCACATCCCTCCATGACCGCCCGCGCCATCTCCCGCCGGCCGTGCCGACGCTCCAGTCCAAAGAAGACTCCCCTCACTTCACTATCCCACAAGGGAGCCCGCTCACCCATGAGATAGGGAAGAAAAACCAGCCCGCCCGCCGCTGCTCCGGCCGCCACCGCTTCCCGCTCCATCATCCCATAAGCCTCCGTCTCCGCGCCATAAAACCCCTGCCGCAGCCACTCCACCAGCCCACCGCCCAGATTGTTCGATCCGCCGACCAGATACCGTCCGGTCGCTCCCTCCCATTGCCGTTGAATGCCATGATCGACGGCACCAACCGAAACGGTGGCCACCCGCAGCGAGGTCACGGTCCCGGAAACATCGCAAACCACCCCGTCCATCCCGCCCCCGGTCCCAAAAACCCCGCAGATCGCATCGTAACCGGTCACCACCACCGGGACCACCAGCCCGCCCAGGCCAACCGCGTCCGCTACGGAAGCCTGCACCACCCCGGCAGCTGAAAGCATCGGAACCACCGGCGTCAGCCGATCCACCGCAATGCCCAGCAGATCCAGCAATCCCCCGGGATATTCCCCTGTCTCGACATCGTAGCCCGCTTTCGCCGCATCCAGCGGATCGGTCACCGCCCGCCCCGTCAAGCGCCCCACCAGCCAACCATTGCTTGTCAGAAATCTCCGCGACGACCGCCAGCGCTCCGGCTCGTGCTCCCGCAGCCACCGCAACCGCGGAGCCGTCATCGATGCGTCCATCCGCCCAACCCATCGACCGCCCCTCCCCAGTTCCTCCGCCTCCCTGGCCGCCCGTTTGTCGGCCACGAGCATCGCCTTCCCCAGAACTCCGCCCCGCTCATCCTCACACACCAGATTACAGGCCGATGTTGTCACCGTCACCGCCGACAATCCCCTGCGGATCCCGTCCACCGTCATCGCTTCCCGGAACAGGATCACGGCCACCCGCCACCATTCCTCCGGATCCTGCTCCACCTTATCCCCGTCCAGATACGTCTCCACCTCGCGCGACGCCACAAATACCCTTTTCCCGAGACGGTCAAAAACAACCACCCGCAGACTCTTCAATCCAAGATTTAAAACCAGAATCATCGCCGCCGCAGTGTCAGAGCTCTCCAAGGAGACGGAGCACCGGAAGCACTGCCTCCCGCACCGCCCGCACCGCTCCCTCCAGCCCAGCGGTCATCCGGTAAGGATGCGCCGCCGCGAGCTGCGCCCGCTGAGCCGCCAGCCACCCATCCTTCAAACGGGTGGAAATGTTGACTTTGCGCACGCCACCCCGGCGCACCGCCCGCGCCACATCTGCCTCGGCAATCCCCGTACCCCCATGCAGCACCAACGGAACCGATGGCCTCCCCGCATGCACCGCTTCCAGCAGATCATGCCGCAGTTCGCACGGCCGCTCTCCATAATGCCCATGCCGCGTGCCCACCCCCACCGCCACCATCGCCGCCCCGCTCTCATCGATGAACCGCAGCACCTCCGCCACCCGCGGCATCACCGCCTCATCCCCATAAACCGCAAACCCATCCTCCTCTCCACCCACCACCCCGATCTCTCCCTCAACCAGGGCGCCATAGCGCGCCGCAAGTTCCACCACCGCCCTCGTCTCCCGGATGTTCTCCTCCAGCGGCAACCCACTCGCATCCATCATCACGCTGTCCCACCCAGCCTCCAGACAATCCCGGATCATCCCCACGTCCCCACAATGGTCCAAATGCAGCTTCACCTGCCCACGCAACCCCTCCGGCACCAGCGCCCGCACCATCCCACCAAGCACCCCCGCCGAGTAAAACCCTACCGTCGCCGCCGACGTCTGCAGAAAACAGCCTCCCCCAATCTCCTCAACTCCAGCCACCACCCCAAGCACCGTCTCCGCATTGAATACGTTGAAGGCTGCCACCGCTCGATCCGGAAATTTCACCCCCACACCTCACACCCCCACACATGAGCCGAACATTAGGAAACAGAATTCATGAGTTTCACGTCACAATTTTGTGTCCAAAAAAAGGGGAGGTCACCCGATCCTGCCCCAGAAGTCCTTCCATGGATGCACCATCCAGGCACCGCCGCGCACCAGATCCTCGGGTTCGCCCGGAGGCCTGAGCGCGGGCCGCACAAAAGCGGACTGATCCGCCAGATTCCTGACCCGATACCCGAGGTGGTGTGCCAACGTCGGGATGATCACCTCCAGGTAAAACGAGGACGCCTCCTCAACCGACGCCACGGCTTCAAATGCCTCCCGCCTCCAGTAGGACACACACCCCAGCATCGCGAGGGCCACTTCCCGCCCGGAGCGCACACTCACCCGCTCCACCAGCTCCCGGAACCGCACATCCGATTCATGATACAGGAAGTGGGGATGATTTGTGCCGTCGATCCGTTCGACCCCGCAGCCCAGCACGTCGGCATGCTCCCGCCGCATTCTCTCCTCCAGCAAATGCAGCAGGTCCCTCCGCAGCGGAACACAGTCGAATTCCGTGAACAAAACGGTCCGATACCCGGGGTGCTCAGCGACCCACCTGCGGATCGCACGGAAAACCCCGTGAAATGACTGCCGCTCCCGCTGGTGATCGCTCGTCCGGAGACGTTCGTCACGCACCAGCACGGCCTCTCCGACCCCGAGGCCCGACAGATCCGCAAACGCCTCTGCCGGCCCTCCGTACACCACCAGTACATCGGCCCCCGGACAGAAATCCTTCCACCATGATACCATCCGCCCCACTTCAGCCGGGGTCTGATGCGTCAATATCGCCGTGAGATGCCGGTTCATGAGAAAAATCAGGCTCAGGATGCGAGGAAAACCCCAGCTCCTGACGCCAGTACGTCAGCCGCTCCTGCGGCAGAAAATGCGGACGCAACCGCGCCTCCTCCAGCCCGATCACGTGCAGCCGACCCCGCCACGGCAGCACCAGCGCCTTGCCCGCACAGCGCCCTGTCCGCTGATCCGTGATCCGTGCCCCGAACACTCCCACCGCCAACCGCAGCAGCAGCTTGCCTAACTTCTTCAGAAACGTCGCCATGCTTCCGTGCCGCTGCTGGTTGCCGCAAACTTCCGATACCCCGGACACCCCGCGATGGTCCGCCTCACACCCGCGCCGGAGTTCCCAATCCCCCCGGCCGCTGCCGCCGGGGCACAGGTTCCGGCCGCTGCGCTTCGGGCTCACGCTCCGGAATCGCCAGCCGCTTCATCTCCTCCTGCTCGCGCCGATACATCATGAGCGAAGCCACTACGCTGAACATGAACCAGATGAAGAAATTCACGGGATACGTCGAAAGCTGCGCCCCATTCGCCAGACCTCCAGCGGTGACGCTCAGCGCCGCCGCCAGACTGGCCGCCGCCATGTCCCGTACCAATCCCGGCGGCTCTTCGAAAATGAACCGATGCATCCGGCTCAGCATCCACCCGGTCATCACCAGCGCCACAAAAATCGGCACATACCCATAACGCAGCAGCGTGTCCGTGAAAAGATCGTGCGACTCCACCTGCGAAAGCACCGCCCTTTCGTTGTAGGAACTGAACCGCAGGCCCAGCGGCGTCCAGACCTTCGGGTTCGTCACCAGTGCATTGAAGCCCTCCAGACGGTCGTTCAGCGTCGAAATGTTCGTGGTTTGGCTCCACTCGTCGGTCCGCTTCTGACTGTAGATGTCCTCACTGATCTTGTTCAGGACCTTGTGCCGCAGCAGATACGGCGATGCCAGTACAATCGCCACCACCGCCGCCAGCGAGAGCGCATAGCCCGCCACCGTCAGAAACCGGCGCTTGAAGAACCATACGGCGGCAATCGCCACCACGCAGCTCACCCAGCCCATCCGGCTGAAGGTCCCATACATCGCAATCCCAATCGGTATGATCAGCAGGAATCGGCTTACTGGATTGGCCTTTCTTTCATACGGCGGGTCGTTCCGGTACTTCCACACACCTGAACAGATGAGCGCCAGCACCAGACCGAAAACCGATGACGCATTCGCCGCCGAATTCATCGTCCCGAAAAACCGGAATTTCCGCTCCATGAGCTGGCGGATCTCGCCGGTCAGACCGCTCTTCAGATAGTCCATTTCCCAGTCGAAAATGCTTCCCCGGAAGAAGTGGATCAGCATGTAGATGATCGCCGGAATGTAGATGATGATGCATGCCTTGAGCAGCTTCTTCAGTTCTCCGGGAGTCTGGAACAATGCCGGCACCGTGAACAGCAGCAGCAGATAAATGGCCGCATTCACCCCATCCCCCAGACTCCGGAAGCCCCCGCGGTTCCCGGTCACCGAGAGGACCAGCAGCAAGGCGGAGGCCCCCACACTCACAAAGGTCAGCAGAAGCTGCCCCGGGCGCGGCACCGTCCTCCCGATGAATTGCTGGTAGATCACACTCACGGCCACCCCGACAAGGGTGCACGGGGCAATGCCCAGCACGTAATAGAGATCGAGCCGGCTGAGCCCGGAGTCGAAAATCATGAGCCGCTTGAAATAATCAAGGTAGGCCGTCAGAAACAGCAGCACGTAAAACGCCTTCCTCGGATTCAGCAGCCCGTAAACGCCACTCGCAACCATCATGTACATGTACGACCGGGCCACCGCGTTGCCGCCGGACGTGAAAATGTCAAAGGCCACCCACAATGCCGCAAAAAGCAGCGCGAAGGTAGCAAAAATCCGGACAATGGCGTTGCTGTTCATATCACACGGTATCCCCGGATAACGGTGCCGGAGCAGGCTGTTCCTTAGTGGAATCTTCCAGCCTTTCCAATCGCAATTCCATGATCAGACCCGGATCTCCGGATGAAGCTGCAGCCACCGGATGAAGCTCAGCGCCCGCCAGAAACTGTGATCGTTCCCCGTCCGGCCGCCAATGGTTCGGCGCCACAATTCCCGCAGTGCCTCCGGATCAATGATGGCCGCCACCGGGCCGGGCACGGAATCCAGAATCTCTTCCACCCAGGGCCGCGCTTCGGCCAGCATGAGGTTTCCGGGGGTGTGAAACCCAATCTTGTCACGACGGTCCAGAATGGCATCGGGCACAAGGCCCCGCATCGCTTCCCGGAAAACCCGCTTCATTGTCCCGTCGCCCCCGACAAGGTAGTCCTCCGGGAGGGACAGTGCGAATTCCGCAAAGTCCACATGCAGAAACGGCACCCGGCTCTCCACGGACCACGCCATCGAATTCCGGTCCTCGAAATGCAGCAGCTGGGGAATGATGGTCCGGCCGAGCGTATCCGCCAGCATCCCGCGCATCCCCTCCGCTTCCAGTTCCGCCTCCAGCCGCCCCGTGCGCACACCCGCAAAGTACGCCCGCCGCATCCAGGCCGGCAGCAGTTCCTTGCCCACCAGATGCCGACCCGCATTGCCCACCCAGCCGGGCAGCACGTGTCCTGCTGCCTGAAACCACGCACTCAGATGCCCACCCCCGACAGTCCGCCGCGATTTCCACAGCCTCGCCACCGCCCCCCATTCACCCCGCCGCATCATGCCCGCCAGCCGCGCCGCAAAATAAATCGAATACCCCGCGAGCGTTTCATCGCCGCCCTGACCATCGAGCACCACGGGAATCCCTACCTCCCGCACTTTCCGGAAAATCCGGTACTGCGCGTAAATGCTCGTGCTCCCGAACGGCTCACCCTGCACCCGGATCAGCTGATCAAGATCCTCGGCCAGCTCGGCCGCCGAAAAATCGACCGTGTGCAGCCGCACCCGCGCGCTCTCCGCCGCCATCCGCGCCCACCGCTCCTCACTGAGCGGAAAACCAGCGGGCACGTAGCTGAAGGCATGAATCTCCGCATCAGGCTCCAGACGCCGCATGCAGGCCACGATCGCCGACGAATCAATGCCCCCGGACAAGGCCGCTCCCACCGGAACATCACTCCGCAGATGCAGACGCACACTCTCCAGAAACCGTTCCCGGATTCCCTCGACTGCATCCGGAAAGGAAATCCTCTGCGGTTCCGCAAGGGCAGGGGACCAGTAGCATACAGGCTCCCCGCGCCGTACGGGATCGACCGAAACCTTCAGCCAATGCCCAGGCGGAAGCTGAACCACCCCACGGTGAAAGGTCGTCCGGCCTTCATCGGATACCCCGAACCGCAGAAACTGATACACCACCTGCGGATCGAGGGAGCCACCTTCCACCCCCAGACTCCTCAGGGTCTGCAGCTCGGACGCGAAAACCACCGTTCCACCGGCCTCCGCCAGATACAGCGGTTTGATCCCAAACGGATCACGACCGAGCAGGACTTCGCCGGACTCCACGTCCAGAAAGGCGAAGGCAAACATCCCGCGCAGCAGTGGCAAGGCCGCCACTCCACGCCGCCGCAGGATTTCCAGCAGCACCTCGGTGTCGGTCTCCGTCCGGAACGCCACCCCGTCGGCCTCCAGGGCCAACCTCAGTTCCCGGTAATTGTAGATCTCCCCATTGAAGCAGACCGCATGCTTCCCATCCGCCGTCAGCATGGGCTGACGACCACGCGGGGATAGGTCCAGAATGGACAGCCTCCGGTGCGCCATCACCACAGACCCGCCCCCAGTCGGAACCTCGGCCCCAACTTCCGGCAAGCGACCCGGACGCCACGCAAGAAAGGCCCCGTCATCCGGACCCCGATGCCGCATCCCCGCGGCCGCAGCCGCAAGCCTTGCCGCGCTGCCAGCGTCGCCGCTGTCACCAATGATTCCTGCAATTCCGCACATAATGGACGATCCGGAATCCTCACCGCTAGTCACTCAACCCCACGCCGCGCCCTCGCCAGTTCCATCACGCGCGCCAGTACCAGATCACTGCGCCACGGCGCAATCGAGAGCCGCACCGCTTCGCGTGACGGACCCCGCACCATCAGGCGCCGCACCGCCGCCGCCAGTTCCCCGAACTCCCCGAATTCCTCGGAATTGACACCGGGCGAAAGGATGTGCCCGGCAGGCTGTCCGCTCCGCAGCACCACCGGACATCCACACGCGAGGGCCTGCTGAATCCCAATCGAAACGAGCGTGAATACCGCTGCCGCCGAAACTTCGAACACTCCCTTCACTTCCTCAGCCTCAAGGACCGGCAGCACCACCATCCGCTCCGCCCACGGACTCGCCGCCACCTGCCGCCGCAGTCCCTCGCCATACTCATCCAAACCCACCCCCGCGAGCACAAACCCGGCACCGGCATCTTCCCGCAGCACTTCCTCCGCTGCCGCCACGACCTCATCCAACTGCTTCGAAGGACTCGCCTTCGTCACCGTGCAGAATATCCGCGGGCAGCGCTCCCGCAGCGCCACCACCGCTTCCGGACACCGCCCGCCCGTCTCCGTGAAAACCAACCCGTCATAACTCAGCCCCGTCATCACCAGCTTCCCGTCCAGCAGGGAATCACCAATCCCCCGCAGCATCTCCGCCGTATCTTCCGTCACCGCCGCCACCACATCCGCCCGCCGGAAAACCCGGCGCAGCCACGGACGCTTCACCAGATGCCACAGCATCCGCGAACTCCGATGCCACGGCAGATCACTGATGAATGCCACCACCCGGCACGATTCCGGAAGGTGGCGCATCAGACTCACTCCCACCCCACCCGCCGGCGCAAACAGAAAAGCCCAATCGGGCCGGAAATCCCGCAGCGCTCCCGCCATGGCCGGATCCCGGGGCACCATCGTGTTCCGCCAGCGCCAGTACCGAGGGGTCCGCACCACCGGAAACGGACACCTCGCGTCCACCTCAGCCCAGTCCCGCTCATCCCGCACGATGGCCGCATCCGTCGTGAACACCCGCACCTCATGACCAGCGCGGTGCAGCGTCCGCGCACTCACGCTCTCCTGATAGTTCAGCCGATGATCAAAGGCCGAGGCAATCACCGCTATCTTCGCTGGTTCCATGGAAAGCTCCTTCTCAGCACGACTTCACAATCAAACCCGCTCAAACGCGCCGCAGCCGGGCCAGCACCCGCTCCCGGAACCACTCACGCTCCATTTCGCCGCTCCAGAGCAAACCCCACGCCAGCATCCCCAGCAGCAGCGCCTTGCCCAGCAGCAGGGCAGGGGAAATCTCCGCCGGAAGCCATACCCCCAGCAGGGACACCGCCAGTCCCGCCAGTACCACCCCACCAATCCTACCCCACTCATGGGGCACCGGATACATCTTCTGACTCACCAGCATCGAAAGCACAAAGTGCAGCAGCGAGGCCAGCAGAGTCGCCGCCGCCGCGCCCACCAACCCGAAACGGGGCACCAGCAGCCAGTTCAGCAGGAAGGCCAACGCGGCAATCAGCACGTTCGTCCCAGCGACCCACCACATCCGCCTCCGGATCCACGCACCCGGCGCAAAAATGTACATCTGAATCAGCAGGAAGGCCGGACTCAACCACACCAGCAACGGCACCACCGCTCCATAGTCCGACCGCGTCAGCAGGCGCACCACCTCGGGCGCAAACAGTGACAAGCCCGCCGTTCCGGCCGACGCCAGAGCCATGAAAATCCGGAAGATCCTCGCAAGATGCCCAGGCGTCTCCGGATCGTCCTGCCGCGCATACACCAGCGGAGTCAGCGCACTCCCGAACCCCAGCATCACCAATCCCGCGAGTCCCGCCAGCCGGGTGCCTACCCCAAACAGCCCCACCGCCTCCCGCCCCATCTCCCACTCCAGCACATACCGCGAAATGTACTGATTCACGATCACCGCCAGACTCGAGGGAACAATGGGCACACAGAAACTCAGCATCCGTCGCAGACAATGCCAGTCAAAACGGAACCCGAACTCTTTTCCGGCCGCCAGCAGCGTGAATCCAATGCCCAGCGCCGAGCCGGCCGCCGTCCCATAGAGCACGCCCGCCGCACCCATGCCAAAATGCCCCGTCAGCAGCACGGTCACCAGCAGGGAGAGCGCCGTGGTGGCCACACTCACGAGCCCAAAACGCCCCGGGCGCAGCATCCACCGCAGTTGCTGCACGGCCACCACATACACTCCCCCAACGGCCATGCTCACGGCGGCGGCACGCACCGCGCCCACACCCGCCTCACTTCCCAGAAACAAATGAGCCACGGGCTTTGCCCACAGCCAGCACACCACGGCCGCCCACCCGAAAGCTGCTGCCGTAAACCACAGGCACGTCGAGGAATAACGGCGGCGCAATGCCACGTCGCGCGTGTCCGCATACTCACGCGCCAGGCCGTTGCTCATGTCCAGGCCCACCACGAGCGTCAGCACGGCCATTGCTCCCAGCAGCAGATCCAGCAGACCAATTTCCTCCCGGCTCATGTACGCCGTGTACACGGGCACCAGCAGCACCGTAAGCCCCTTCGCCAGTACCGTGGCCACCCCGTACAAAGCGGAGTCCCTGAAAAATCGACCTACCATGATGACAGGGAAGGGGATTGGCTCCTGCTGAATTCAGCGGCCACCGCCGGCCTCCCGTTCCGCCTGCCGCTTCGCCCGCGCCGCTTCGTAATCCGCTTTCACCGTCCCCACGATCAAATCAGGCGCGTGCCAACGTTCCACATAGGCCCGTCCCCGCCGCCCACGCTCGGCCAGCCATTCCCGGCTCTTCCCAAGCACTTCCCGCAGCACGGGCGTGACATTCCCGGGATCGGCCCGGATCACCGGAATGTCAGCAGCCATGCCCCCCGGCAGAAACCGCAGATCCTCCTCCCGCAGATAACAGACAACCGGCTTCCCCAGCGCCATCAGTTCCGCCGACAACCCGCCGTACCAGCCACACAGCAGCTGATCAATCAGCAGATCCGCCGATTCATAGATCTTCCGGGCTTCCTTCTGCGGCATCCCCTCGACCCGTGTGTAGGAAAACGCAAAACCTTCCGCGCGCAGCACTTCCAGCGCCGCTTCAATGTACCGCGTCCCCTTCACCAGCGCGTTGCTCGGCGCATGCACAATCCGCAGCGGCCGATCCGTCCCTGTCTCCACACCCACAAAGGACCAATCCCGGATATCCGGCTGCGCATACGGAAAGAACTGCGTCCGGCCCGGCAGCACGTGCATCAGGTCCGGGTTCAATGCATAAATGATGTCCGCATAGCGATCCCATACCGCGATCCGTTTCCGGATGCCCTCATCCTGTTCCTTCCGCCGGTACACGGGCTCGACTTCCGTGGCATGCGTGAACCGGAAGTGTTTCCGGCAGTAATCCCACTGCCGCGCATCATCTCCCTGCCACGTCACCGCAATCACCTTCCCGGCCTTCCGCAGGATCGGCAGATCCCGCAGCTCCATCCTTCCCGCATACACATTGTATAATCGCTTCACCCCCCGCAGCAGCGCACTCCGCTTCTGAAAGAGCAGCCGGTCGGGATGCGGCGTCAGCGAGGATCCGAAATTGAAATGCACCACGTCATGATGACGGCACGCCTCGCGCAGAAGCGTCCACCTCCGCCACTCCGCTGTCAGTAGGCGCCACCCTCCGCGCGCTACCACCTCGTCCGCCACGTATCCGAACGCCGGTTCCCCGAAAACCACACTCCGGCTGTCCAGCCCAGCCGCGCGCTCCATCTTCGCAAGAGCCTGCGGATGACCACCCACCGCCGTCGGACAATGCAGAATGCGCATGCTGAAAGGTATGTTTCCGGAGCCACCCCGCGCGCCTCCGCCCTACAGCCCGAACCTCCGCAGCATCCATTCCACATTGAGCAGCGACCAGATCAGCAGCCGCCGGTTCTCCTTCCCATCCAGATGCTCCTGCACCAGGGACAACGCCGTGCCCCGGTCGATCACCTGCCAGATCCGCGCATCCGATCCCATCAGTTCCCGCCGCACATAGTCGATGCTCTCTCCCTTGAACCAGGCCGCATCCGGCGCGGAAAACCCCTGTTTCTCCCCACCCGAAATCTCGTCGGGCACGTAACGCTTCATGATCTCACGCAGGGCCAGCTTGCCGTCGCTCGTCCGCTGAAAATACCGCACGGCCTTCGCTCCGGTCTCGTTCTCGTTGATCCTCGCCACCTCTCCGAGATTCCGCAGCTTCATGGAAACCGGCAGGCGCTGCGCGAAATCCACAAGGTCATTGTCCAGAAACGGTACCCGGGTCTCAAGGCTGTGCGCCATGCTCAGCTTGTCCTCAACCACCAGCAGGCCATGAAGAAAGGTCTTCGCCTCGAAATAGAGCGAGTGGTTGATGTAATCCTCGGGCCTCCGCAGTTCGCTCGCGTGCGTCGCAAACACTCCGCGGAAGATCTCCCGCGTGCTCACTCCGCGCACCTTCTCCCACACCGGCCCGAAAAAAGCGGCCGTCAGCCGCGACGGAATCAGCCGCTGCCAGTAACTGTAGTACTTGTCGATGTAGTCCTCGAATCCCGTATTCACCGCTGCCCGGTAGTACCGCCAGGGATATCCGCCGAACAACTCATCCCCGCCAGCCCCCGAAAGACAAACCTTCACGAAACGGCTCGCCAGATACGCTGCGTAGAAATTCGGATAGCTCTGTCCCACCCGCGGCTCCTCCAGATGCCACGCAAAGCGCGGCATGATGCGCTCCATGTCCCCGCTCTTCAGCACCATCTCATAGTGCTCGGTCCGGAACAGATACGACATGTGCTCGGCCCGCGCCCGTTCATCAAAACTCAGTTCAATCCCGGAGGCCGACCGCAGATCAAAGCCGCAGGTGAAAGTGCGCAGGAGAGGAACCTGCTGCGCCGCCAGCGCACTGATCGATCCCGAATCCATCCCGCCACTCAGGTACGATCCAATATCCACATCACTCACCATCTGCCGCGCCACGGCCTGCCGGAACAGGCGGTCCAGTTCCTCAATGGCTTCCGGTCCGCTCAGCGCGGGATCCTCGGTAAACTGAAAATCCCAGAAACGCCGCACCACCGGAGCGGACCCCGCGCGCACCGAGAGCGTACAACCGGCCGGCAGCAGCCGCACCCCGCGGAACATGGTCCGGTCCGTGAAGAAATTCTGGAAGGTAAAATACTCAAGCAGTCCTTCCTCATCCAGCTCCGCCCGGGCGGAAGGATGCGCCAGCAGCGCCTTGATCTCGCTCCCGAACAGAAATACCCCGCTGAATTCCCCATAATACAGGGGCTTCACCCCGTAGCGGTCCCGTGCCAGCAGCAGCGTCCCCTTCCGTCCATCCCACAGCGCAAACCCAAACATCCCATTGAGCCGGCCAACCACACCATCGCCCCACTCCACATAACCACGCAGCAGCACTTCGGTATCGCTGCGCGACCGGAAGACGTGCCCGCTCCTCTCCAGTTCCTCCCGCAATTCCCGGAAGTTGTAGATCTCACCATTATAGGAAAGCACCACCTGACCATCCTCCGTCGCCATCGGCTGATGACCCGCCGCCGTCAGATCAATGATCGCCAGCCGACGATGCCCGAGTCCCACCGGCCCACCGGCCCACTGGCCTTCCCCATCAGGCCCACGGTGCGCAATCGCATCGGTCATGCGCTGCAGAACTTCGCCGGAAACCGGCGAACCATCATGGTGAAGTACTCCTGCAATGCCGCACATGATCTGTGAATGGGAAAATTTCAGCCGCCGCAACCCTGCCCGCAAAGCGCCGCGAGCCCACGTTCCACCGGCTCCGGCACAACCCCGGTCAATTCCGTCATCTTCGCGCAACTGGCTGCGATGCCGCCTTCGAGTGCCGCCTCATGCGCGGCAAAAACCGGTTCGCGCCCCAGCAGCCTCCCCGCCAGCTCGGCAATCTCCCGGATGCCGGTCACATCGGGGCCGCACACCTGGAAGGTCTCGGATCCTCCGTCGCTAACCCGCGCGAGCACGACCCGCACCACATCCGCCACCGATACCGGACTCAGACTCGGCATCCCGTTCGCACGCACCAGCACAGGACGTCCTTCCCGCACCCGCGACACAATGTCGGGAATCATCCGGAAGGCCTGCTGCCCCGGTCCATACGGACTGAAGATGCGCAGGAGATCGACCGCCAGCCTGCCCCGGAACTCGGCCAGCAGGGCCTCCGCTGCGATCTTCGTCTGCGCATAATACCCGCTCCCCTTGAGGGCATGCGACTCCGTGATCGCTTCGCCCGCAAACCCATAGACGGATCCCGAGGAGGCATAGATCAATTTCCGGGCACCGCAGCGGACACCATGCGACGCCAGCGCAACCGCACTCGCGCAGTTCACCGCCAGCAGTTCTTCCGCATGCTCCGGAAAGCCAAGATTCGCCTGCGCCAGGTGAATGAGCACATCCGCCTCCGGCAGATCCGCACCGCCCGGCCTGAAAAGATCCACGGACAAGGCAGACGCATCCCCCGTGACCCGGCCCTCACTTCCAGGCCGCACCAGCACCGTCACCGCATGCCCTTCCGCAATCAGCGCAGGCACGAGATGCGACCCGATGAAACCAGTGCCGCCAGCGATCAGAATTCTCATGATCAGAACAGGGAAGGGGACTTCACGATACCCGGTACTCAGCTCCGCTGCTTGCGCGCCGCGAGTTCGGCAATGTAGCTCCGCCGCCAGTCAATGAGACGCTGCATCCCGTCCTCGAGCCCAATCGTCCACCGGAACCCAAGGTCGCGCTCGGCCGCTTCAGTCGATCCAATCCGGTTGGTCACAAAGGTCAGCCCAGCCGGCAGATACTCGATCTCCGCATCCTTCCCGGAGAGCGCGATCAGCAGTTCGGTCAGTTCTTTGATGCTCGTGCCGATGCCACGGCCCACATTGTAGCTTTTGCCGGTCGCATCGGATTTCATCGCGCAGATGTTTGCCCGCGCCACGTCCTCGACGGCCACGAAATCATACTGCTGCGACCCGTCCCCATAGACCTGGGGCCGCCCGCCGGACTCGAGCCGGTCGAGGATCTTGTGCATCACTGCAATGTACGCCCCTTTGTAATCCTGACGCGGTCCGTAGACGTTCATGTACCGCAAACCCACCCAAGGCAGCTGATAACGCTTCCCCAGGGAGAGAAACATGTGCTCGCCGGCGATCTTGGTCGCCCCGTAAAACGTGTCGTTGTTATACGGATGTTCCTCGGTCATCGGAATCTCCACGGCGTTCCCGTAAACCGAGGCCGAGGAGGAATACACCACCCGCTGCACCTTGCTCCGGATCGCCGCCATGATCACATTGAACGTTCCCTCGACGTTCACCCGGAAGGCGCTCTCCGGGAATTCATGGCAATGCAGCAGCCACAGCGCCGCCAGATGAAACACCCCGTCGATACCCTCCATCGCCTTCTCCAGTATGTCCCGCTGCGTGATGTCTCCCCCGATTTCAAACACCCGGCACCGCGGATCCTTGAGCGCCTCCCGCAGATTGTCCTCACGGCCACGCGTGAAGTTGTCATAGATGAGAACCTCCTTCACGGGCTCCTTCAGGAGTTGATCCACGACGTGCGAGCCAATCAGCCCAGCGCCGCCAATCACCAGTATGCGTTTTCCGTTGAGATCCATAATCGATGTTTCAGTTGATGGTTGATGGTGAAAATCCCGGTCAGGACTGGTGCGCCGCTTCTCTGGCGTGTCCCGCAATCAGAGATACAAGGTGCCTGCCGATGGCGAGCGAGGCCGTCGCTCCCGGGGAAGGAGCATTGAGCAGATGCAGCTGCCCGGGAACCTGGCTGATCGTGAAGTCCATGAGCAGGGAACCGTCGCGGTGAATCGCCTGAGCCCGCACCCCGCTGCCACCCTCGGGCGCAAGATCGTCCATCGTGATTTCCGGGATGAGCCGCTGAAGATTCTTCAGAAAAACGTCGCGGCTGAATGAATTCCGCAGTTCGGCCCATGTCGTCCCGGGATACTTGCGCACAAAGCGGTACAGTCCCGGAAACGTCAGGCTCTCCCACGTGTCCCGCAGGGAAAAATCCGTCCTCCGGTACCCTTCGCGGCGGAACGCCAGCACCGCATTCGGTCCGGCCTCGATCCCACCGCCCATCATCCGCGTGAAATGCACTCCCAGAAACGGCAGGGTCGGATCAGGCACCGGATAAATGAGATGCTGCACCAGCCGCTGCCCGCGCTCCGACAGCTTCCAGTAGTCTCCGCGGAAAGGCACAATCCGGCAGTCGGGCCGCAGGCCAGCACCACGCGCCACCCGGTCGCACTGCAGCCCCGCACAGTTCACCACATAATCCCCATGAAAATCCCCCGCTCCGCTGTGCACGATCTGCTCGCTGCCCCGGGCTGTCACTCCGCTCACCTTCACCCCCGTGCGGACCTCGTGCCCTGCCGACTCCAGCCGCCGGACCATTGCCCGCATGACCGCCGCATAGTCGACAATCCCTTCCTCGGGTACATGCAGGGCTGCCACCCCGCGCGCATGAGGCTCAATCTCGCGAAGTTGTTCTCCATCGAGCCAGCGCAGGCCGCGCAGCCCATTCGCCGTGCCCCGCCCGTGCAGATTCTTCAGCCGCCCGGCCTCAGCCTCATCGACCGCCAGCACGATCTTTCCACAGATCTCATAAGGGACCCCTTCCTCCGCGCAGAACGCGGTCATCTCCCGGATTCCCTCCACCGCGAGCCGGGCCTTCAGCGATCCTGGCTGATAGTACAGCCCACAGTGCAGCACCCCGGAATTGTGACTGCTCTGGTGCTGTCCAGGAGCTGATTCCTTCTCGAGGACCGTGATCTTCTCCGCCAGCTTCGCCTCGGCGGCCCGTAAGGCCGTCGCCAGACCCACGATCCCGCCACCAATGATGATCAGTTGCTTCATGGTTGATTCTCCGTGCGAACCCACGATCCCAGCGCCGCCGCCAACCGCGACCCGGACCCGGCCGTGAGATGCACGGAATCCGTATAAGCCAATTCATGGTCCAAGGCGGGCTTCAGATCAAGCAGCGGAATCCCGGCACCCGCACTGACCTGCCGCGCAATCCGATACTCCCGTTCCCGCTCCCGGCCCTGATCGGGAAGCATCACCAGGATCACCCGGGCACCGTTGGCCTGGGTCTTCCTGATCCGCTCAAGAAGCGCGTCCGCGAGCGGATCCCGTGCGCCGATCCCCTCTGCCGTGGTCATGTGCGGGGCCGGCAGCACCAGTTTTCCTTCACCGCCACCGTCCGACTTCACACGGCGGTGCAGCCCGGAATACAACAGGTCCAACGGCCTCTCCCGATACCGCAGCAAGGGCACGGCCTCGCGGATCCGATTCCCGGTGCCACCGGCGGCCGCCGCCACCGCCTGCGCGTTCTCGGGTGATACCGATCCTGCCGCATTCAGTTCCAGAAACACCGTGAGCGGACGCAGTCCAGTGCCGTTCAGGAAATCCAACGCCTCGACCGGTCCACAGCCATCCAATCCCAGATTCACAAAGGGCATCCCTGCGGCCTCCGCCGCTGCTCCCGCATCAAGGCGCCCCGTCATGCTCGAACCCGCCAGCACGTGACTCGGACGCGTCTCGGCGCGCAGATCACCAATCCTGATGCAATTGGTGATGATGTTCGAGGTGGACAGCTCAACCTTGCGGCCAGGCAAGGTGATGCCCACGGCATGAAGCGTCAGCAGTCCCGCTGTCACAAGAAGTTCACTGGCCACCTTCATCAGTTCAGAACTGAAAGTATATGAACGATCCACCCACGCCGGCGTTCACGAGGGTGAGATACAGCATCAATCCGAACACGAGGGGCTCAGCCAACCGCCGCCACCGCGCTCCGTCCGCCACCACCGGACGGAAATACCCCCAGAGATGATAAAGCACCACGGGAAGTCCATAAACCGCCACCAGAAAAGTCGGCCGACCCCGCAGCCCCATCGGCGCATCCCGCAGGGCAACCAGATACCGTGTGAGTGATTCCAGATCGGGCATCGCAAACAGCAGCCATGCCAGCGAAACCACATGGAACGTCAGCAGGATCTTCCCTGACTGCCGCCACGACCGCTGCGCCGCTGAGGACTCCGCTGGCTTCACCCCCAGCAGCCGCTCAACGGCCAGCAGCAGACCATGCGCGGCACCCCACAGCGCAAAACGCCATGCGGCTCCATGCCATAATCCTCCCAGAAACATCACCACGAAAAGGTGTACATACGTCCGCCCGGACCCTTTCCGGTTTCCTCCCAGCGGAAAATACAGATAGTCACGCAGCCAGTTGCTCAGGGAAATGTGCCACCTCCGCCAGAACTCGGTCACCGAGGCCGACACATAAGGATAATTGAAGTTCACGGGCAGCCGATACCCGCACAGTGCCGCAAGGCCGAGCGCCATCAGCGAATATCCCGCAAAATCCGCAAAGATCCGGAACGAATACCCATAGAGCAGCCCCACAAGATCCAGCTTCTTCATCCACAGTACATTGGTCGTCCCAATGAGATCGGTGTGCTCGCGGAGATTGTCGGCCACTACCATCTTGAGAAAGAAGCCCGTGATCAGATACCGCAGCGCCATCCGCCACGGAATGTCCCGCCACCGCCGCGCCCCGATCTGCGGCAGAAACTCCCGCGCCTTCATGATCGGACCGGCCACCAGCTGAGGAAAGAAATTGATGTACAATGCCAGCTTCCCCAGTGGCTTGAGCCAACCCCGACCCGCCATCTCTCCGGCAAATGGCAGCAGCTTCGGCTCGCTCACCCCAGCACGGGACAGGTCCACCAGAAACGAAATCGCATGAAACGTGTAGAATGAAATTCCCACCGGCAGCGGAATCGCATGAAGCGATTCCCGCAGTCCGGCCTTCTCCGCCCCGGGAAAAAGCAGCTCCCCCAGCAGACCCGCATATTTGAAGGATGCCAGCAGCAGGAGATTCGCCGCCACCCCGAACGCCAGCACGCGCCGCGGGACGGGTACGCCCCGGTCCACGCTCCGCGCCATGGAACGGCCAACCCCGAAATTGAACAGGATGCTCCCGCATAGCAGAATCAGCAGCTTCGGTTGGTCCCACGCATAAAAAACGAAACTCCCCACCGCGAGGACTCCCCATTGCCACGCCGCCGCCCGGCCCGCCATGGGCGGCAGCCAGTACAAGCCCAGCACCGCCAGCAGAAAGACGGCAAACTCTACGGAGTTGAACAGCATGCAGACAGTTCAGCTTCATCTCCCCCACTCCACCCCGCCGCGGACCCGGCACCGCGGCTACACCCACGCAGCAATCGCCGCAATGACCGCTTCGCGCTGCTGCTGCGAAAGCTCCGGGAAGATCGGAATGCTGACTACTTCGGACGCCAGTCGATGCGCCGTCGCACAGCCGGACCGGGCGAATTCGCTGGTGTACGCAAAGCATTCCTGCTGGTCCATCGTCACGGGATAGTAGATCTCGCAGCCAATGCCACTCTTTGTGAGATGCTCGCGGAAGGCGTCGCGCCGACCCTCCCCGATGATGCGCAGTGTATACTGGTTCCAGATGTGCTCGTTGTGCGCGTAAGCCACGGGCAGCACAATTCCTGCTCCCGTCTCCTTCAGCCACGCATCCTGCTTCTCCTGGCACTTGCAGTGCGCCGGATCAGCCGTCACCACCCCGGGAAGATCCGCGAGCGCCACACTGTAATGCGCCGCATTCGCCTGACGCTTTGCCGTGTAATCCGCATAGCGCGCCAGTTTCACCCGCAGCAGGGCCGCCTGCAGATGGTCCAGCCGGAAATTGCCGCCCACAAACCGATGGTAGTACTTAGGCTTGGCCCCATGCGTCCGCAGGAGCCGCGCGCGCTCGGCGAGGGCATCGTCCTGACACACCAGCAGCCCCCCGTCGCCAAATCCCCCGAGATTCTTCGATGGGAAAAAGCTGTACGTCCCAAAATCCCCGATCGATCCCACCGGCCGCCCACGGTACTTCGCCCCGATCGCCTGTGCACCGTCCTCGATCACCGCAAGACCATGCGCCCGGGCCAGCGCCATGACGGCATCCATGTCCGCTGACTGACCGAACAAATGCACCGGAATGATCGCCTTCGTCTTTCCAGTGACCTTCCCGGCAGCACTCGCCACGTCCATGTTGAAACAGACCGGACAGGCATCCACGAACACCGGGGTTGCCCCCACGCGCGAAACGCAGCCGGCCGTTGCGAAAAACGTGAAGGTCGGCACGAGGACTTCGTCTCCCGGCCCGATCCCAAGTGCCATCAGTGCCAGCAGGATCGCATCCGTCCCGGAAGAACAGCCAATCCCATGCTTCGCCTCGACCATGGACGCACATTCCCGCTCCAATGCATCCACCTCGGGTCCCATGATGAACTGACCGCTGCGCAGCACGCCCGTGAAGGCTGCCGTCAGTTCGGCCTCGAGCGGAAGATTCTGGGCATTGACATCAAGAAGCGGTACATTCACGGCGAGTAGAGGTGTCAGGGATGGGATAACGGGGAGAGGAAGAAAGAAGTCAGCGGCCTGCCGACTTGAAGTCATCATACGATAGGGAACCAGCCGCAAGCTCGGGGGGCAGGGGATCATCTTCGCCCAGGGTCAGACACCGCACGAGCCCATCCCGCAGTTCATAAACAAAACCCGATTCCGGACAGCGGGCCTGTCCATCGTCTCCGAAATGCAGCAGGTGACCATGACGGCTCATCCAGCCGCTCAGACGGGCCGGTACACCCATCACAAATCCATAATCGGGTACATCCTTCGCCACGACCGCCCCGGCAGCAACAAAACTGTACCGCCCGAGCGTGATGCCGCAGACAATCGTCGCATTCGCTCCCACGGTCGTTCCCCTGCGGATCACGGTGCGTTCGTACAGGCTATGCCGCTTCACCTGACTCCGTGGATTCGTTACGTTGGTGAGCACGCAGGACGGTCCAAGGAACACATCGTCCTCGACCACCGTGCCTGTGTAGATTGCCACATTGTTCTGCACTTTCACATTTGAACCAATCACCACGTCGTTCGCCACCATGGTGTTCTGTCCGAAAATGCAGTTCGCGCCAATGCGGGCCCCGGGACAGATGTGCGCAAAATGCCAGATCTTCGTGCCCTCCCCAATGGTGACCGGTGCATCGATGACAGCTGTAGGGTGGGCGTGGAAGGACATGGCTCGGCAGGTCAGGGGCTCACAATTCGGAACAGGCGCAGATCAGAGGAGGATCCAGCGTCTGCAAGCGCATCAGATGGCAGTCCGAGGGCCGCCGCCACCGCTGCAGGCACCGTCTCCACGGGTACCGCCACCACCACCCGGCCGGCCGGCAACCGCTTCCGCAGCGCCGCGACCATCGGCCGCAGGGACAGGGAATCGGCGGCCCCGGTCACGCTGCGGTGCAATTCCCAGGGAGCGGTCACGCTCATCGCATGCCACCCCACCAGCACGTCGCCGGAAGTGGTCGCCGACTGCAGAAATTCCCGATGATCCTCCAGCCATGCTCTCGTCTTTCCCCGGTTTTCAATGCCCCGCGCCGCCAGCTCCGGAAGCGACAATGCCACGGCCTGCTTGATCACCGTACGCATCAGAGCCTCCCCGGAGACGGCACTGGTCACCGGCGCGGCTTTGGATTCCTCCAGCGGAGCCAGGAAGCCCGGCTCGATCCCGTCCAGCAGCGGACTCACCACCAGCCGATCCGGCAGGAGATCTTCCCCGGCCACGGCCGTCCCGGTGAGCAGAGCGACCCCGCCTGCCATCCCCACACGCAGCACCGTTCCGCCAGCCCGCCAGACCACCAGGAAGAGCAGAGCAAGGAACGGCACGAACAAGCGTCCGTGAAAAATATGCGTCGGCACTCCGGTTTCACCACTCAACCCCAACGAAAAACCAACGGCCGTGAGGACGCTCGCCAGCATGGCCACGGACTGTTCCCGGGAAACGATACCTTTCAGCCGCTTCCGCAGCCACCAGGCCAGGGGCACCACCACCAGCCCTCCAGCCACCAGAAACCGCACCACCCCAAAGAAAACCGACCCTGCGAGGCCACGCAGGCCCGGGAAAACCCGCACGCGGATGCGGTCTGCCAACCCGCTGCCGGGCAGTGCCATCACCGCAGGGTCCCGCAGTACCCACAGCTGCAGCGCCAGCAGCACAACCAAGCCCATCGCCAGTCCCGCCGCACATCCCACCAGCCACGGCCTGAGCGCGGACGGCCACAGGCCACGCCACCCCACCACGAGCCCCCATGCCAGCACTAGCGCCGGAACCACGAAGAACGCCACCCAGTGGCAGCCCGATCCCGAAAGGCCAGCCACCAATCCCCAGCGCAGCGCCGCCCTCCGGTCCATCCGTCCGCTCAGGGCTCCGGCGGCCGACGCCAGCATCCCCGTCATCACGGCCGCTGTCATGATGTGAGGAAACGCCATGGTCCCAGTGAGCCACTGCGCAGGACTCAGCAGCATGAAAGCGACAGCCGGCCAGCCCTCTGCCCATCCCAGTTCCCGGCATAGCCGATGCATGAACCAGGCGCCGGCCAGCAGCAGGAATCCATTCCAGATCTGCACGGCGGCCGCGTAGGAAATTCCCAGTTTACCAAGGATTCCGAGGCCGAACGCATAGCCAGGTGGCCAGCTGCTGTAGGCCACCACGGCATCGGGATGCTGCAGACGGTCCATGGAAATCAGAGCACGCCAGCCTCCGGCGACCGCCTCGGCAAAACAGGGATAGAATTCCACATCGATCTCATTCCGCGGAAACCTTCCAAAGACCACTGCACTCAGCAGGGCCACCGACCCCGCCAGCAGAATCCCCGGCAGCAGAACCCTCACAATCGTGCCTCCATCAGCCGACGGCACCAGGCCAGCAGCGGTTTCTCCACCAGCAGACTGGCCACAACCCCAGCCGCCAGCGACAACCCCACGACCACGACGATCACCGGCAGGGCCAATTCCGACCCCCGCCCAGGCCAGTTCCCCGCACTCATGAATAGCCATTCCTGCACAGGCATGTGGACCAGATAAACCCCATACGAACAAGACCCCAGCACACTCAGCCAGCGCGGAACCTCGTCACTCCGGCGCTCCGGACCTGCCAAACCCGCCACCATCAGCGCCGCGGCCATACCCGAGAGCAGCCAGCGCAGCGGAACCGCCGCCGCCCCATGACGCACTTCCAGCCAGCCACTGAGCGCCAGCAGCAGCAACCCGGTCCACAGCATCCCGCCCGCCCTCCGGTCGAACCACCCGCGCCCCACCAGCGCCGCCACTGCCACCCCGGCAAGAAACTGCAGCGACCGCAGCGAAAAAACCTGCTGCAGCCACGGCGATGGCATGACCAGACCCTTCCAAGCGATCCCCAGAGCGAGCAGAGCCAGCCCACCCCAAAGGGCCCAGCCCAGCCACCTTCTCATCAGAAAGGGAATGAACAGAAGATAGAACATCACTTCAAAACGCAAGGTCCATGCCACCCCCAGCAAAGGGTCCCGATCTCCCGGAAGCAGCAGCAGACTGCTGACAGCTTCCCTCCAGCCAAAGACTTCCATGCCGCTAGCTTTCCTGAGAACATAAAGCGCCGGCAGGTAGACCGCACAGACCACCCAGTAGAATGGATAGATCCGGCAGAACCGCCGCCGCAGGTAACGCGCTATTTCCCCGCGCGGACAACCGTCCCGTGGATTCGTCCACGCCATCAGAAACCCACTGAGCACAAAGAAGACATCAACCCCCAACTGACCGACCAGCGATAGATTGCCGAAAAAGATGCGCCCGTAGTGCCATGGCTGAGCGGCCATCCCAAAGGCATGATGCAGGACCACCCCGAAGGCCGCGAGGCCGCGCACGGCCTCGAGATTCTGCAGTGCCGCCCTGCCGGACCCTCCGCTCATCGGCCCGCAGCGGCCGACTCGAGGATCCGCACCACGTCGAGCCCGTTCCGACCGCACGACCGCGGTACCGCCCGGCTCTCCACACACTCCAGAAAGTGCCGCAGCTCAGCCTCCAGCGCCTGATGACCCGGATCGGCCGTGAACAGCACCTCGGAACCCTCGTCCACATTCGCCAGTGACCGGTCAATGGACCTGCGGACGAGCGTCACGGTCTCGCTCTTCTCATCGTAACAGAGCATCCCCCGCTCCCCGATGATCCGCAGCCCCCGACGGTCTTCCGGCCACAGCCATGAATTGTGAAGATGTGCGGCAGACCCGTCCGCGAAGGTCAGGTGCAGGTACGTGTCATCCTCGATGCCGGCCTGCAACCCACTGTGACCACTGAACATCACTCCAGTCACTGCCGATCCCGCCAGATAGAGGAGCGCTGCCACATCATGCACGCCCAGACTCCAAAGTGCATTCTCCACGGAGCGCGCCTTCCCATGCTTGAGCCGTTCCTGATGAAATGTGTACACCTTGCCAAGGTGACCCGCCGCAAGGTATTCACGCACGAAGATGATGGCGGGTTTGTAGAGCAGCAGGTGGCCGGTCATGAGCACCCGGCTTCCCTTGTCTGCCGCTTCCACAAGGTCTGCCGCCTCCGCCGAAGTGAGCGCGATGGGCTTTTCGACAAACACATCCTTGCCTGCCTGCAGGCAGGTTTTCGCCACCCGGTGATGCGACGGTGCGGGCGTCGCCACGGCGACACTGCCCACGGATGGATCCCCCAGCAGCTCGCCGTAGTCCGCAATCACCCGCACGCCGGGAAAGTCGCGTTCCACCGCTTCCCTTGCCCCGTTTCCGGATTCCACGACGGAATGCAGCGCCCCCATGCCGTGCAGGGTCCTGACGATGTTCCGGCCCCAGGGGCCAGCTCCAATCACGGCGGTCTTCTTCACGGTATCGGCAGAAAAATAATCAGGGAGATATCCTCAGGAAACCGGAGTGGCGGCCACCATGAGCGGATAGCCCCCAAGAACCCGGACAGTGAAGTCAGGAGCAAGCGCAAACAGCACCTTCCGCGGCAGTTTCATGAGCCGGAACTTCCAGTTGGCATAGGAACTCGTGCTGCTGTCCGTGTAGAACCACTGGTCCACGCGGTAGCCGCTGTCACGCAGCGTCTCGAGCGCGGTATCCTTGCAGAAGTAATGCAGATGCCCAACTTCCCGCCGGACCCGCAGCACCGGTTCCAGCCGGAAGACCATCTGTGCATTCATATCCAGTGGAATGTGGAACAGAAAGTGCCGCGCCAGCCCGCGCAGACTCCGCAGAAATCCCAGGTAGTCTTCCACGTGCTCGAAGACATCCAGACAGAGCGCCACATCAAAGGGCTCGGCAGGTACCATGCCCGCCGGCGATTCATGCAGAAACTGCAGCCGCCCGCCCGCCCGCGTCCGGCACACCGCGTAAGCCTCGGGCATCGGTTCGTAGCCGGTGAACTCTGTCTCCGGAAGCTGCTTTGCCAACTCCACCAGAATGCCGCCGCCGCCGCAGCCAACCTCGCAGATCCGGCCAGTGGGCCACCCTGCCGCTGCCAGCATGCGGCGCACGCTGGCTGCCTTCCACGCCGCATTGTCATCGCCAAACGACGAGTTCTTCGCCGCATAGGTGCCGTCCAGATAGATCGAGGCGACGGAGTCTCCGGGTTTCATGGCAGTGGCAACTTCAGGCTTTGGTGACCTGTCCCGGCGCGGTCCGCACCTTCGCCATCGCGTTGCGCGTGTCCACGATGCTCGGTGCCCACGCCGCCAGTTCCTCGAGATTGACAGCGGCATGATGCGTGGAAATCAGCACCAGATCAAAGGAAGAAACGGTCTCCCGGTTCCACGCGATGCTCTTCATGCCCGTGTATTCAGCGTGTTCCCGGGTCGGTGTCACCACCGGAATGTGAGGATCATGATAGGCAAGCTCCGCTCCCTGCCCCTTCAGCAGATCAAAGAGATGGAAGGTCGGGCTTTCCCGCATGTCGTCCACGTTGGCCTTGTATGCCAGTCCCATGACCAGAATGCGGCTCCCGTTGAGGGCCTTGCGGTCGCGGTTGAGCCGCTCGGCCACCCTCCGCACCACATACCCGGGCATGCCCTCATTGATCTCCCCGGCGAGCTCGATGAATCTTGTATGAATCCCGAATTCCCGGGCCTTCCACGTCAGATAGAAGGGATCAATCGGAATGCAGTGTCCACCGAGCCCCGGCCCGGGATAGAAGGCCGTGAACCCGAAGGGCTTGGTCCTGGCAGCTTCGATCACTTCCCAGATGTCAATGCCCATGGCGTCTGCCACGGTCTTCATCTCGTTGACGAGCCCAATGTTCACGGCGCGGAAAATGTTCTCGAGGAGTTTCACCATTTCGGCCACCCGCGTCGAAGTCACTGGCACCACTTTCCCGTAGATGGCCCCATAGACCGCGACGCCCTGTTCCAGACAGGCGGCCGTGTGTCCGCCGACCACTTTGGGAATGCCGGTACCATGGAATTCGGGATTGCCCGGATCTTCGCGCTCGGGAGAAAAGACGAGGAAGTAATCCTCGCCCAGCGTGAAGCCCCGGCTCCGGATCTGCTCGAGAAATTCCTCCTCGGTCGTCCCAGGATAGGTCGTGCTCTCCAGGCACACCACCTGTCCCGCCCGCAGATGCGGCAGAATGGTGTCACGCGTGGCCCGCACATAGCTCAGATCGGGTTCGTGGTGACGGTTCAGTGGCGTCGGCACACAAATGATGATCACGTCGACTTCCGGAATGCGCGAGAAATCGGATGTGGCACTGAGCCTTCCTGCCTGCACCGACGCTGCCACTCTTTCGGCACCGATGTGCTGAATGTAGCTGGTTCCCGCGTTGAGCGCGTCCACCTTGCGCTCATCGACATCAAATCCAATCACCCGGATGCCTTTCTCCGCAAATCCCAGCACGAGCGGCAAGCCGACATATCCGAGGCCAAGCACGCCGATCACCGCAGTGCCGGCCGACAGTTTTTCTTTTGGTGTCATAAGTGTAGTAGAACAGTGGAGTTTACGATGCAAATAAAGGGGGACCGGATCAGCGGTCCGCAGCAGCCTGCAGTCCGGCAAATGGCCCTCCGTCCCCGGTCAGCCGGTCGAATTCATGCAGCGCCATCCCGGTGACCTGATCCATGTTGTAGTACTGATAAGTCGCGAGACGCCCGCAGAAAGTGACGGCGGGCTCGGCCTGCGCGAGTGCCTTGTAGCGGGCATAAAGGGCGCGCGCATCCGGGGCCGGTACCGGATAATATGGCTCCCGGCCGGGCGCATCTGCCAGAGGATACTCCCGCACAATGTTGGTGTGCGGTGTCAACTGCCCGGTCGCATGCTTGATCTCGACAATCCGTGTGAATTCGTGGTCGTTCGGATAATTGACCTGCAGTGCCGGCTGCCAGAATCCCGCCCGCCCCGCGATGGCCTCGCGCCCTGCCTGCCTGAGCTTCTCTCCGGGAAACGATTCCGCTTCGAACCGCAGCGATCGCCACGGAAGCCTGCCATGGGAATGGCCGAAGTATGCGTCGACCGGACCGGTGTAGATGGTGTGCCGCGTTTCAAAATGCCGGCGCGCCTCCATGAAATCCACGTCCAGATGCACCTGGACCCCGGGCGATGCATCAATCATCCGCTCGAACATCTTCGTGTACCCTTCCGATGGCAGTGCCTGAAATTCCTCCCTCAGGTACCGGTCATCTCGTGCGGTGCGGATGGGAATGCGCGCGCAGACCGACGCATCAAGTTCCCGTGGTTCCCGGCCCCATTGCTTCCTGGTGTAGCCCCGGAAAAACCGCTCGTACAGTTCCGGGCCGGCCACCGAGAGGATGAATTCCTCGCTGTTGGCCGGGGCCTCGCAGGGAATCCGCACCGCGTCCAGCCAAGCCGCGAATTCCTCCTCGGTACCGGGCCTCCCCTGCAGCTGTTCCCATGTCGTCAGGTTGACCGGAAAACTCCAGTACCGCCCGTGCGTCCAGCTCTGAATCCGGTAGGTGACCGCCTGCCATTCGGTGAAACGGCTCAGGTACTCGCGCACGCGTCGGCTGTTCGTGCGGAAGTAATGAGGTCCGTACACGTGATAGAGCACCCCGTTCGCATCGGTGCGGTCCCACGCATTTCCGCCAATGTGGCCACGCTTCTCCAGTACCGCGACCCTCAGACCATGGGCCGCAAAGCGCTCAGCGAGAACCAAGCCGGAAAATCCGGCCCCGGCGATCAGGACATCAACGTGCTGCTTCAATGCGTTTAGGAGCCTGTGGAAGAACCGGGCCCGGCACCGGGTCCTGGTCCTTCAGTGGTGGGAAGAGCGGCTGCGCCGTGGCGTGGTGAAGGCATCCCCTGCGGGCGGCGGGCCCCATTCCACAAAGCTTCGTTGCGCCGCAGTCGAAGGTCTCGACCTGCTCCTTTGTTGCGCCTTGCCTCGTGGAAGCATTCCTTGCCGCGTTGCCGACCCGGGTTCTTCAACAGGCTCTCAGGACAAGCTACCGCCCCTGGCCAGACGCGGAAAGATCCACGCCAGCCGTGCAGCAGGGGAATGATGGAGTGGCAACAGAGACAAAGCATCACCGTCGCAGAGAACTTCGGGGGCGGAACGGATGCCCTCGGGACATCCGTTCCTATGATACCTGGCCGTTCGCTTCAGAAGACAGCTTCACGCGGATTCCGCTCGTTCAGCAAAGAAAGAATCGACAATTCGACCTCATGCTGGTTCCCAAGGAACTCCAGCAGCACCCGCACCCGCTGCGCTCCCGGCAGCACCCGCGTCACCTTCGCCTGCTGCCCACGCAGCGGCCCCTCCACCACCTCCACCACCTCCCCGGGCTCGACCGTCAGCGGCACCGTGATGCTGTCCTTCTCATCAACCGCTCCCCGGAGATCCCGGATCACGGAATCAGGCACCGCCCCGAAGTCCTCCATGAAGGTGAGAACCTGCGAGACAAACGGCGTCGCCTGCACGTGACGCACCGCCTCGGGTCGGAACCGCGCAAACAGATACCCGGGAAACAAGGCCTCCACATACCATACCTTGCCGCGCACCGTCTTCTTCTGATGCCGCAGCCGCGGACAGAATGCTTCGTATCCCGCGGCCAGCAGATGCTGCGCCGCCAGATGCTCTCCTTTCGGTTTGCCGCGGATGCAGCGCCACCGAAGCTCGTCGGGTTGTGTTAGGGTAGCCATGGGTTCGGGTGAAAATCAAAACACTCCCGGCTCAGTCCAGCAGCCCCGTCAGCAGAGGCAGCACCGCGTGCCCGCGGGCATGCCACTGACCCAGCTTCCCCACTCTCGCGCGGTAGAAATCCACATGGCCCGCCTCCGCTGCCTCCGCTGCCGCCCGCAGCTGCTCCAGACGCTCCACACCATCCTCCAGCCGTGGACTCACTTCCTCCCGGATGAATCCCGCCACCAGCTTCTTCAACTCGGTCTCAGCCGCATAGTGATCCCTCCGGTCACCCCCCACGTACACCTGCTTCACAGCCCCAAGACCGCGCAGAACCTTCAAGCCCTGACTGGCCGATCCCTTGCTGATGCCCAGCCGCACGACCAGAGCATCCAAAGGCAATGGCTCCGGCGTGATGAACAGCAACCCGTAGATCTCCCCGACCGACCGCGGCATCCCCAGCAGCTTCACCGCATTCACAAATACCCCAATCACGTCCATCTCCATGGACGACAGCCCATTGCGCCGTCCCGACGAGGCTTCGTCCGGTCTGATCACTGCGGATGACATGAGAATCCCAGAAAACCAGAATCCTTGGAATGTTCAAGAAAAAATGAACGGATTGTTGCGGTCGTCGGCCATGACCCGCAGACTGCCTCCTGGTATCAGGCCTGGGCCAGCGCCCGCCGCACCGCATCCAGTTCGTCGTGAACCATGGCCGGATGGCGGACCGTGCGTCCCACCTCGGCCTCGAGGTGCTTGCCGATCCGCTGGCGCAGTCGTGAGAGGCAGACGCTCAGGTACCGGGCGCTCATGCCGAGGGGGGCAGCGATTGCCTCCAGAGGGAACTCCGCACGGTTCAGCAGGGGGAGCAGTGCCTCGAATACCGCCAATCGGTCTCTGCTGGCAAAATCCCGCCTCGCGCTCTCGATCGCCTGCCCCATGAGATGAATGGCCCACTCCCGGTCGAAAATCTCATCAGGAGTTGCCCGGGGATCCGCCAGGCCGGCAAACTCGTCCACCCTTTCGAGGCCGTCCAGCGGCACGTGCCACGCCCTGCCCCCGCGCTTTTCCGCAAGGACCGCCCGCCGCCGGGAAATCACAAAGTGGTCGAGTGCCGCCCGCAGGTAGCTGCGCAGTCTCCCCTTGGACCGGTCAGCCTGTTCCAGAAATCCCCGCTCGAGCACGGCCTTGGCGAAGAAATCCTGACAGACATCCTCCGCGTCCTGTCCGGGCATCGTCAGCTGCAGATAAGCCAGTACCACCGGGCGATACGTCTCGCAGAACCATTCGCAGCACTCCGGGGATCGGCTGTCCTTCTCAATCCACGTCCAGATGGTATCGGGGAATTCAACAGCGGGTGGCATAACAAAAATGTCGGAAAAACACCATTTACTGATCCTTTTCCACGAACCCATGATTCCTCCCGCGCCAACGGAAAATCCGGCCTCAGTCGCGGAGCCGGAAGAAGCGACGCGGGTGATCCCGGTGGGCCGCCACCGGCAGCAGGTAGTCGCTCCCGGAAATACTGCGACCCTCCAGACCGACGGCTTCCCACGGACCGTCCGGAGCCGGAGCCGATTCCAGCACTGTGAACCGCTGCGTGGGCCAGCGCAGCTGACCGACAAGGTCGGGCTCCTTCACCGAAGCGCTCTCCCACGTCAGCCGCAGCGGCGGCACCTCCGCCATGACGACGCTTTCATAGCTGAAGCCTACCCGCAGTTCATCGAGCACGTAAACATCGGTGGCGTCGAGGGCTGACGTCCGCAGCAGCAGGCGCGTCAGAACGGACGGACCGCTTCCGGATTCGGAAACCGCGGCAGGCGCCGGTGGCGCAAGCAGCGACCCCGGATTCACATGCAGTTCCACCCGGTGATGAAACAGACCATTGTTCCTGATGCAGGCGACCAGCAGGTGAGTCGTTCCAGCCGAGACCCCGGAAGAATCATCGAACGCCGTCGCGGCGGTGTTTGTCCCGGAACGGGCGAAGAAGCGGAACGGCTGGGATGGCGGAAATACCGTGCTGGTCGTGTTCACCCCCACGCTGAGCCGCGGATTCCCAGCGACGGGCATGGCTTCTTCATCGAAGCCCACCTGCAGAAAATCCTGGTTTGCCAGCGGATCGGCGTTGTTCGTCCGGAACAGGAAGCTGAACCATACGCTGCCACCCGCCACGACCGGCACGTCCCGCCCCAGCCTCCGCAGTAGCACCGGGGTCCCATTGGCATCGTCCCAGAGCCGCAGGGCCCGGGTCCCGCCATGAATCCGGATTTCCCCGTTCTCATAAACCACCGGCGTACTGGCGCGGTTCTCAACCTTCACGCGCGACTTGATCGCATTGTTGACGTCATAAGCGCCGGCCCACCCGAATCCACCGGCCAGCCCAGTGCCCGCAGCCCCATTCGACCCGTTCTCCAGCTGGGCACCGGCCCCGTATTCCTCAAATCCCTCATGCACGGAAATCTGGGACCGCACCGATCCCGCCAGCCCGAAAACCAAGGCAGACAAAACACTTTCCATGCTCCGGCGCAGGATCACTGACATACTGGAATACTCGCGCAGCGCGTCTGCGGTGTCCATTACGCACCGCCGGACGCGCGCCCTGGTTCCGCGCGCGATAGCATAGCCGCCACAACCGGATTTCATCGGCGCACGGTGGTTGCCGGGTCCCGGCGGTCTGCGGCATCCTCGCCGCCATGAAGACCGCCCTCTGCGCCGCCCTCGTGCTCGCCGCCACCCTCGGCACCTCCCACGCCGACCTGCGCCTGCCCAGCTTCTTTTCGGACCATGCGGTCCTGCAGCGCGACCAACCCCTGCGCATCTGGGGCTGGTCCCAGCCAGGCGAATCCATCCGCGTGTCCCTCGGGTCCGAGTCGGCCACCGCCACCGCAGGTCCGGACGGACGCTGGCTCACAACCCTTTCTCCGCAGCCGCTCTCCACCGCGCCCCTCACGCTCACCATCAACTCGCCCACGGATACCATCACCCGCAGCGAAATCCTCCTCGGGGACGTCTGGCTCTGCAGCGGTCAGTCCAACATGGATTGGTCCCTCGGTGCCTGCAAAGCCCCCGAAGATGTCGCCGCCGCCAACTTTCCAACGCTCCGCCACTTCCGCACGGAATACCACTTCGCCAGCACTCCGCAGCAAGACGTCCGCGGACAGTGGCAGACCTGCTCGCCAGGCTCAGCCCACAGCTTCAGCGCAGCCGGATTCTACTTTGCCCGCCGCATCCAGGCCGAAACGGGCATCCCCATCGGCCTCATCACCAACGCGGTCGGTGGCACCAACATCGAACTCTGGATGTCCCAGGAAACCCTCCTCAATACTCCATCGCTCGAACCCTATGCGCGTACCATGCGCGACTCCCTCGCCCAGTACCAGCAGGACCTCGCCGCTGCCCTCGCACCCATGCAGTCGTGGCTCGACCGGAGCCGCGCGGCCCAGTCGGCCGGATCCCCCATCCCCATGCCCCCGGCCTTCCCGGAATTTCCCTTCGGGGAAAAAGCCCACCGTCCCCGCTGCGTCACGCTCCACAATGGTCACGTGGCCCCCTTCATTCCCATGAGCCTCCGCGGCGTTCTCTGGTACCAGGGTGAGAACAATGCGGATGGAAATCTCTACCTCGAAAAGAAATCAGCCATGATCTCGGCATGGCGCTCGTGGTTCCTGAACCCGGAAATGCCGTTCTATTTCGTCCAACTGGCTGCGTGGCAGAAACCGAACCCGGATCCCGCCGGCGGTGAGTGGGGCCTCATCCGCGACGTCCAGCGCCAGTGCCTCCAGATCCCTCACACCGGCATGGCCTGCGCCATCGACATCGGCGACGCCGAGGACATCCATCCAGCCAACAAGGCGGACGTCGGCGAACGCCTTGCCCTCTGGGCCCTCTCCAGAAACTACGGGAAACCCAACCTCACCGTGAGTGGCCCCCTCTTCCGGAAACTCTCCATCGAAGGCTCCCTCGCGCGCATCCACTTCGATCACACTGACAAGGGACTCATGACCGCCACCAAATCAGGACGCCAACCCGCCGCCGAAACCCCAGGGGCCAGACTGGAACGCTTCGCCATCGCCGGAAACGACCGCCAGTGGCACTGGGCCGACGCCACCATCGACGGCGACACGGTCACCGTCTCGTCCCCGAAAGTCCCTGCTCCCGTCGCCGTCCGCTACGCCTTCTCCAGCAATCCCGCCGGTGCCAACCTCTACAACCGCGCCGGACTCCCCGCCTCCCCCTTCCGCTCGGATTCCTGGTGATGCCAATCCGCTCGGAGAGTCCGCCATTGCCAACGTCTCGCTGACCATCACCGCTGCCATCACCAGCTATCAGGTCACCGCTCCCATCGATGGCAAATGGTCTCTCGCCAACATCCCGGACGGCACCTGGACCGAGCCCGCCCCTCCTGCCGGCCGGCGCTTCCACCGCATCGTCCAGCGGTTCTCACCCTGAATTCCACCAGTCCCCCGGAAGCAAGCCTAGCAAATCAGTACTTTCTCCCACAGAATGCGGAAATCATTTGACTTCGGGCACTTTCTGTAGTATTACAGCCGGGTCGTCGGAAACGCATACCGCGTTATTCCTTATTTACTCCGGACGCTCCCGTCAAGGGGAGGAGCTTACCGGATTCCACGCGCAACCTCCCCGCTGCTTCACTCATGAAAACTCGTCCTGCCGAGGCCCTTGTGCAGTTTTTCAACGATAATAACCTCGATTTCCACGAACGAGATCCTGGAACCGCCTACCAATACGGTATCAGTCATGATGACATTCATTATGACGTCATCACGGTCATTCAGGAAGATCCACAAGCGCTCATCGTGCTCTGTCGCCTTCCCATCATGGTCCCGCAGCTGCGCCGCACGGAAGGCGTCCGCCTGCTCAACCGTCTCAACCTCGGTACCCGCTTCGGATCATGGACGCTCGACGAGAGCGATGGCGAATTCACTCTGCGGCTCTTCCAACTGATTCCCGGGGATGACTCCCCGAGAAACCTCATTGCTCACACCATCGCCATCTCGGCGGTCATCTGCGCCAGCCAGGCCATCGGCCTCATGCAGTTCGCCCTCGGAAATCTCTCGGCTGCGGAAGCGCTGCAGCTGATCAACAAAGAACAGGAAACAACGGACGAGGACAGCGGGGAGTTCGACTTCTCGGCCCAGCCACCAGAGCCCGCTCATCCCCCGGCACGCTTCGGTTTCAACTGACCGGACCCACTGGAGTCCCCGCACCGCGGATGGGTCCGCAATAGGAATTGCCGGGAGAAGTCCACGGGTGTTATCCTCAAGGGAACCCCGTTGCCATGCTTCCGCGTTTCCTGACCCTTGCCGCCGCCTCGCTCTGTCTGTTCATCCCATCGGCCCCTGCTGGACTGGTGGCCTACTGGCCCTTCAATGATGCCGCCAGCCTGGGGCGGGACGCGGCTGGCGGGACGCTGCTGACCGCCAGTGGAGGCGCCACCCACACCGCCAGTGGCAGATTCGGCGGTGCCCTCCAGCTGAGCGGGGCGTCCCAGTTTCTTGCCGGCACGGTGAACAACCTGCCAACAGGCAACAGCCCGTACACCCAGTCGGCATGGATCAAACCCACGCAGCTCGGAGCCCGCGGCATTGTGGGCTGGGGAACCTATGGTGCGGCCCGTCAGGTCAATGCCTTCCGGATCATCGACCAGGGCAACGGCTTCCGCCATTACTGGTGGGGCGCAGACCTCGATGCCACCGGACTGACGACCACGCTCAACAACGGCCAGTGGCATCATGTGGCCACCACCTACGATGGCACCACGCGCCGCATTTACCTCAACGGAACGCAGGTCGCTCAGGATACCCCCGGAGCCAATGGAGCCACGGCTGCCAATTTCCGCATCGGCTCGACCAATAATGGCGAGTTCTTCAACGGAGCCATCGACGACGTCGCCATCTATAACCACGGCCTCTCAGCCACCGAAATCCAGTCGCTCGCATCGGGAGGATCCCCGCTCGCGGGTCCACTCATCACTTCCTTCTCCGCCACTCCGGTGACCGCCTACGAGGGCGATCCGGTGACCCTCGCGTGGTCGGTCAATACGGCGAACGTCACGGGCGAATTCCGCTACGAGATCACCGCGGGTGCCACGGTGGTCAGTGCAGGCACCATTCCCGCCGGATCGGTCACGACAACGGTTCCGGACCTCGCCGGAACGGCCCAACCGGTCACATGGACCCTGCGGGCCATCGAGTCGGGCGGCAATAATGTCACGAATTCCGCGACCGCCAGCGTGGCGGCCGACCCCGGATTTCCCGCAGCCTTCAGTCAGGCGGGCCTCACGGCGCAGCAGGGCCAGCCACTCAGTCTCACCCTGGCCGGATCTGACCCGAACAACGGACAGCTGACCTATCTGATCGTTTCCCCGCCGGGCCGCGGCACGCTGAGCGGGGGAACGGGACCGCAGCGTACGTATACGCCCACCGCGGGCCTGTACGGACCCGACCAGTTCACGTTCCGGGTGAGCGACGGAAAGTATGAATCGCCACCGGCCACGGTGCGTCTCACGGTGGCCACGCCCCCGCTACCGCCCACCGCGGTCGTCGTCGACGACCTCACGATCCGACCGGAGAATGTGCCGGGCGATTTCCTTTCCCTCATCTCGAGCCCGGATCCCAATGCGGGAGACGCACACACCTTCACGCTCGTTCCGGGCGCGGGCAGTGAGGAAAATGCCAATTTCAGCATCAGTGGGCACCAGCTGCGCGCCGCCACGGCCTTCGCCGCTCTCGTCGGCCAGCCGCAGCGCATCCGCATCCGCAGCACGGACAGTTCCGGCCTCTGGGTGGAAGGTCAGTTCATCCTGCGCGTCCAGCCGAAACCCCGCGGCGTCGTCATCAACGAAATCCACTACAACAGCGCCGACAACAAAATCCGCAATTCGTTCGTGGAACTCTACAACGACGGAGCCACCGCCGCGGACTTGTCGGGCTGGCGGCTCAGCGGCGGGATCGACTACCGCTTTCCCGCGGGCACGACCATGGCCCCGGGAGCCTATCTCGTCGTCGCGGAGGACCCGGCGACCATGAAAAGCTACTTTGGTGCCGACGCCCTCGGACCCTGGGACCACGCCATTGTGGTCTACCCGGATGGATCGCAGGAAGTCACCGGCCTTTCGAATGAGGGCGACACCATCCGCCTCCGCAACCCATCAGGCGACATCACCGCGGAAGTCGACTACGCCAACCGCTCGCCATGGCCATGGGAAGGCAACGGGGAAGGTTCCTCCATCGAACTCATCCACCCGGGCCTCGACCCGAGCCACGGCAGCAACTGGCGCGCCGCCAAATCCAGCGCTCCCACCACGCTCGCCACCTACCTCCCATTCGGCAGCACATGGCGCTGGCGCCGCGGCGTCCAGGCGGACACGGGCGAGCCGGAAACTCCGTTCACCGCATGGCGGGAACCATCGTTCACGGAGCCAGCCGAACCTTCCCCCAATGCCCAGTGGGAAAACGCTAGGGCCCCGCTCGGCTTCGGCGACAATGATGGCAATGGAGCCAATGGCACGGCCGAGAACACGACCAATCTCCCGGACATGGCCAATGGCACGCTCTACTTCACGGCTTATCTCCGCCGCACCTTCACCATCCCGGCCGGATCACTCCCCTCGGCCATCCAGGTCCATGTACGCTGCGACGACGGCTGCATCGTCTGGATCAATGGCCGCTACGCCGGAGCCGTCCGCCCAAACGCAAATATCGGAACGGGCCACCACTTCTACAACAGCACGGGCGTCAATGCGCCGGATCCAGTCATCACGGAAGCCATGCCGGCCGTCAGTGCCGCCGCCGTGAATCTCCGCGAGGGCGAAAACACGATCGCCATCCACGCGCTCAACACCACGCCGGGCAGCAGCGACTTCTTCATCGATGCAGAAGTCCGCCAGGGCGTCGTCACCGGTGACGCCGCTTCCCCGGGGGCCCGCAATTTCAAGTTCGCGGAATCCGCTCCGCCTGCCATCCGCAGGGCAGATCATGCCCCGGCCGCGCCTTCTTCGTCGGACCCCATCGTGATCACAGCCCTCATCACGGATCCCCAGGGCGTCGCCGCGGCCTCGCTCGCCTATCAATTGGTCGCTCCCGGCAACTTCATTCCGTCCACTCTGCCCAAGGCGGTCTCCGGCGGCAATTTCGTCAGTGTCACCACCCCGCTCGCTCCCAACCCGGCCTTCGAAGACCCCGCGAACTGGACCACCATCGCCATGAAGGACGATGGCACGGGCGGTGATGCCCTCGGCGGCGATGGCATCTGGAGCGCGACGATTCCCCCGCAGCCGCACCGCACCCTCGTCCGCTACCGGATCACTGCGGCCGACAACCACGGTAACGCGGCCCGCGTTCCCTACAGCGGCGATCCTTCGCTCAATTTCGCCTGCTTTGTCTACGACGGCGTCCCGGCCTACGAGGGCACCAGCAGCGCCGACCTCCAGAAGGTCCCCGTCTATCACTTCCTCACCCGCAAGGCGGATTTCGATCAGTGCGTCGCCTACGATGTCAATTCCTCGCAGCGCCTCACGGCTGGACCCAGCTGGAACTTCGAAAACTGGGAAGCCTGCTTCGTCTGCAATGGCGTGGTCTACGATCACATTCCCTACCGCCTCAAGGGTGCCAACGGTCGCTACACGGCCAGCGGCACGGGCGGCGTCGGCAATGGCAAACGCGCCTTCAAGTTCTACTTTCACAAGGGCTACGAATTCGATGCCATCGATCAGTCCGGCCGACCCTACCCGGAAAAGTGGTCGACCATGATCACGGAGAATCTGTGGGAAAACCGCGCGAGCTTCACCTTCTCGCTCAACGAAATGGTGAGCTTCCAGCTGCTCAACGAACTCGGTGTTCCCAGCCCCCGCGGCCATTGGTCGCACTTCCGCACCATTCTGACTCCCGCGGAACAGGCCACGAGGTGGGCGGGCGACTTCTGGGGCCTCATGTGGGTCCACGAGGATTACGACCGGCGCTTCCTCAAGGCTCACGGCCTCAAGAAGGGCAACCTCTACAAACTGACCCGCGACGGCGTGGCCGGCCTCCTCCAGTTCCGCTACCAGTCAGCCTTCGGCCCATCCGACGGCAGCGACCACGACCAGATCCACAATCAGCTCCGCGGCACCAGCACTCCGGCTTTCATTCAGGCGCGCGTCAATCTCGACCTCTGGTGCCGCTATCATGCGTTCTGCGAGGCCATCCGCCATTACGACTACTGGCCGAGCGGCGACAACAATGGCGCATGGTACTTCTATCCGCTCTACAATGCCGCCAACGGCAGCAAGGGCCAGATGTGGTACCTCCCCAATGACCTCGATGCCACATGGGGACCCACATGGAACAATGGACACGACATCGTCCACAACGCCCTCTTCAATGACAGCGCCAGCGCGGGCGGCGATGCCTCCACCAATCCCACGCTCTGGCCCCGCTACTTCAATCAGGTCCGCGAAATCCGCCGCCTTCTCTGGCAACCTGACCAGATCAACCCCCTCATCGACGAGTTCGCCGCGGTCATCCGCCCGCTCGCCAGAGCGGAATTCATCCGCTGGCATCCCACCAATGGGGCCCCCGCCGCGACCGGAAATTACGGCGGTCTCTTCGGACCGGGCAACTCGGCGCTCAATGCGAACGGTGAAACCGCCCTCGATAATTACGTCGCCGGAATGAAGGACTTCGCCTTCGATGCCAATGGCGGCGGCAGTACATGGCCGGGCGGCAACATCGGTGTCGGTGGCCGCGCTGCCTTCCTCGACACCCTCGGCAGCAACCTCGGCGAAAATGCCACGAAATACCCCGCCGTTCCTACCATCACCTACGCGGGTCCCGCCGGATACCCACCCTCGGACCTCCGCTTCACCACCGCGGCCTTCTCGGACCCCAACAACGATGCCTTCGCCGCCATCCAGTGGCGAGTCGCCGAAGTAAATGCCTCCCCCACCTTCACCCCCGGCGAAAAACGCCTGCTCGAAATCAATGCCAGCCACGACAGCGGGGAAATCACTTCCTTCTCGGCGGAGTACCGCTTCCCCACCGCGTCCTGCCAGCCCGGCAAACGCTACCGTGCCCGCGTCCGCATGAAGGACGCCACGGGACGATGGAGCCTCTGGAGCAATGCCGCGGAATTCACCGCCGGTCCCTTCGACCCCTCGGTCTTCTCGTCCCAGCTCGTGATCAGCGAAATCATGTACCACGCCCCGGATCCCTCCCCGGCTGAATCCGCCGCGGCCGCCGCCCTCAACCCCCCACAGGCCTGGAACGATGACAGCTTCGACTACCTCGAACTGCGCAACATCTCCACCGCCACCATCGACCTCGAGGGATTCCAGTTCACCTCGGGCGTCGATTTCGTCTTCCCTCAGGGAACGTCGGTCGCCCCAGGGGCCAGTATCCTCATCGTCGCCAACCGGGACGCCTTCACCGCCCGCTACGGCTCCGGAAAACCCATCGCCGGTTCATGGGATCCCAACGACCGCCTCAACAACAGCGGCGAAACCCTCACCCTCCAGTTCGGTTCCCTCCTCCCCCCGGTCTTCTCCTTCGCCTACAGCGATGACCGACTCCCGGACTGGCCAGCCTCGGCCGACGGCAACGGGGCCAGCCTCGTGAAGATCCGGCCGGAGGACAGCTCGCTCGACCCAAATCTCGGACGCCACTGGCGTGCCAGCACCACCCCCAGCCCCGGTGGCGACGACCGCACCCGCTACAGCGACTGGCTCGCCGGCGGCGCGGAACCGGACGCCAATGGCAATGGCATCCCCAACGCCCTCGAGTATATGCTCGGTCCAAACGCCGCCAACTCACCCGCCACCAGCATCGCCAGCCTCACCGTCAATGGCGAGACGGCCGACTACATGACCCTCGCCCTCCGCCTCCTCAACGGTCGCGAAGACTTCCGCCACACCGCCCAGTTCTCCCCATCCCCAGACTCATGGCCCCTCTCCGGCTCCCTCGTCTCCGTCACCGATAACGGCGACGGATCCCGCACCGAAATCTGGCGCGCCCCCATCCCCATCTCCCAGGGCTCCCGCCTCTTCGGCCGCTTCCGCTTCCAATCGCAGTAGGTTTTTCCCACTGCCCGATTCTCCATGTCGTA
>JBIICE010000371.1:0-3139 GCA_044239025.1 Verrucomicrobiales bacterium | reverse complement strand
TGCGCATGACCCTGGCCGACGGGACCTCCGTGGAGGAATCGTTGCTGGCTGATGCGGCGGTGGCGGTGGGCGAGGGCGAAACCGGCTACGCCCTGCGCATTCCGGCCGCGGAGCGGGGTTTCAGCGGAACCGTTGCGATGGGGCGGGCCACAAGCCCGGCGTTCACCGTGACGGTGCTGCCGCGGCCGTCGGTGGAATCGTACACGCTCACGTGGAAGTACCCGGAGTACACGGGTCGGAAGGAGGAAATGAAGGAGAATGCAGGACCGGAGATTGTGGCTCCGGCCGGAACGACGGTCCGGGTGCGGGCCCTGCTGAGTCGCCCGGTGCAGGACGCGGATGCCCTCGTCGATGGCAAGGCGTCGGGCTCGGTGCGCCTCGCCGAGGAAAACGGACGCCAGCTGGCGGAGTGGGAATCGGTCGTGACTCCTGGCATGGACACGAACTGGTACTTTCAGTTCCGTGACAGTCATGGCATCGCCAGTCTGCGCGAGGATGCTCCCTACCGCGCGGAGGCGGATCGCGCCCCGGCCGTCACCATCGATTCGCCGCTGGAGAGTGAATTCGAACTGCGGCCCACGGAGAAGCTTCCGCTGGAATACACGGTGCGCGAGGATTTCGGGGTCCAGGGGGTGACGCTGCAGTTGCTGCCGCAGGGCAAACCGGAACGGAAGCTGCCAGTCACGCCGCTCCCGGAGCGCGGCACGGATGGGGCGGAATGGAAGGGGAATGCGCTGGTCGATCTGGCGCTGCAGGACCTCGAGGGCGTTTCGGAAGTGGTGGTGGCCCTCGTGGCGACGGATAATCTTCCGGCCGACCGCAAGGGACCTCAGACGGGCCGGAGCCGCGAACTGAAGATCCGCATCCGCCGCGATGCGAAATCGCTCATGGAACAGACTGTGGCCGCGCAGGCCGAGGAAATCCGCAAGGCGATCGAGGATGCCAAGAAGGAACTCGTGCAGGCGCGCCAGGGCATCGAAAACAAGCCGGACCTCCTGCGCAATACGCCGGAGATTCAGGCCGAAGCACTCCGGGAGATCGAGGAAACCGCCGGGCATTCGCAGAAGGCGTCGGAGATTCTCGGCGAGCTGGCGGAGCGGATGAAGGAAACGGCCTATGCACGGCAGTCGCCGGACCTCGCGCGCATTGCCGCGGATCTGGTGGATCCGGCCACGGAGAAGGTGAATGAGATTCCGCTGCGCGACGACCGGGCGCAGCGTGCGGAGCTGGCCCAGCAGGCGAAGGATAATCTTCAGAAGGCGATCGAGAAGCTCGACGAGGAACACCGTCAGAATGCCGACGAGCAGCAGCAGGCACAGGCCATTGCTCAGCTCCAGGCGCTCGCGGAGGAACAGGCAAGACTGGCGCGCGAAGCGGAACAGGCCCGGCAGGAAAGTGCTGCGCAGGCAGCCACGGAGGCGCGGGAAATTGCGGAACTGGCCCGTGATCTGGCGGCCCGCCAGGAAGCACTCGCCACGCAGCCGACGCAGGCGGATTCCCCGCAGCAGCAGCAGCAACTCGCGGAGGCGGAGCGGAAGGTCGTGGAATCGGGTCAGCAGCTCGAGAACAAGGCACGCGAATTCGCACAGCGGAATGCTGCGGCCCTCGCACAGGATCCGGCAGCGCGTCAGCGCATGGAGCAGGCCCTTCAGGACCTTCTTGATGGACGCCAGGATTCACAGGAAACCGCCGAACTGGCCCAGCAGTCGGCTCAGCAGAATCAGCAGCCGGCGCAGCCGCTGGCACCCGTCGATCCCGCCAAGGCCAGCGCAGCGGCCGAGCAGGCGCAATCCCTCGCTGCGAAGATCGGCGAGGCAGTCGCCGCGCAGGCGAAGGCGGCTGAACAGTCGGCCAATGCCCGGACGCCTGAGGAAAAGCAGTCGGCTGCCCAGAGTCAGCAGCAGGCGGAACAGCTCGCTTCTCAGATTCAGGATCAGCTCGGCCAGTTGTCCCAGCAGCAGGCTGAGGCGGTGGGGCGCGATGCTGCCGACCGGCAATTGCTGAACGAGGCGGTTCAGGATGCGGCGGCGGCGCGTGAGAATGCCCGTCAGGCCGCGCAGTCGGCTCAGGAAGGGGCCCGCAAGTCGCAGGAAGCGGCCAATCTTGCTGCGCAGGCTCAGGCGCAGCCGGGACAGCCTGCCCCGCAGGATCCAAAGTCTGCCGGCAATCCGGAAATGGCGGCAGCGGCCCAGGAAACGGCCGCCGCGCAGGCGGCCCTCCAGGAGGCCGCCGAGGGATTGCGCGCCGTTGCGGAGAACCTCAATGCCGACGCTGCGGCCAAGCCCGCGGAGGCCCCGGTGGCCCAGGGACAGGATGAAGGCATGGCCGCCAAACAGGAAGCGACGGCCTCGGCCGATGAACTCGCGGAAGCATCGGGACAATTCAAGGATCTCGCCGAAAGCCTCGCGCAGCAGGCCGGTGTCAATCCGGATGCTCCGCTCCAGGCTCAGTCGGATCAGCAGCGCCAGCAGGCTGATCAATCGCGTCAGCAGGCGCAGCAGGCATGGCAGCAGGCGCAGCAGCAGGCCGCCGCCCAGGCTCAGAATCTCAATAATCAACTGGCCCAGCAGAACAATCAGGCCATGCAGCAGGCGCTGCGTCAGGCCGCTGCTCAGGCGGAAGCCCTCGCTCAGCAGGCCCAGGCGCTCGCAAAGGAACAGGGCAGTCTCTCCGACCTCGTGGCCGCCGCTGCCGAGGCCGCCGACCAGGCGGGGCTCGCCGGAAAGGAGGAAACGCTGGGACAACTCGCCCAGGCCCTCGGTAAGGCCGCCGAAGCCTTCCAGCAGCAGGCCGCCGGTGCCGTGGATCAGTCGAGCGCTGCCCAGGACGCCGCATGGCAGGCTTCCGAACAACTGGAACTCGGTGCCACTGCCGCCGCCGCCGCGGCCGCCGCCCTCGCCGAAGCTGCCCGCAGCGCCTCCAGCCCACCTGACGCCGCCGCCGCTTCACCGCAGGGATCCCCGGAAGGTTCGCCACAGGGTTCACCGCAGGGATCCCCGGAAGGTTCGCCGCAGGGTTCGCCGCAGGGTTCGCCACAGGGTTCGCCACAGGGTTCGCCACAGGGTTCGCCACAGGGTTCGCCACAGGGTTCGCCGCAGGGATCCCCGGAAGGTTCGCCGCAGGGATCCCCGGAAGGTTC
>JBIICE010000123.1:0-12627 GCA_044239025.1 Verrucomicrobiales bacterium | reverse complement strand
AAGTGTGACGAGTCCGTGCGGCGTGAAGTTCCCGAGGGCATCCGTATTGGCGAGGGCGTCGGCGAGAAAGGCTTCCCGCGACACAAGGGCCGGGTCGAGCTTCGTCGGCAGGTCGGGGCGCGCATCGGGCGTGATGCGCTGGTGATGATACGTCGCCCCCAGCTTGTCGCGCAGGTAGGCGAGACTCGCCGCGGGATCCGTGCCGTAATCGAGGAGGGCCTGACGGTTCCGGATCTCATCCCTCCGGGCATTGCCGCCCTGAAAACGGTCTTCCCATTCCTTGAGCAGGGGCAGCAGTTCAGCCCGCTTGCCCTGATGCTGCAGATGCAGCGCATGAAAGTAGTAGAAGTCATCTGTCCCCGGAATCAGCTCCCGCAGCACAGCGGTCCGGTCGTCGGCGAGCGCAAAGCGTTCCAGAAAACCAGTGTCGGCACCACGGACGGCAGACGCACCCGCCAGCAGCAGGGGCGCAAGAACAAGATAAAGCGGTTTCATGAGAAGAAAGGGGTCGGATGTTGGAGACAATGGCTTCCGGATTCAGGAGAGGGCGGACGGAAAATCAGTCAGTGTGCGACTGCAGCGGGCATCACGGGCGACTCGCCCGGTTCCTGGAAGAATCCGCCGGAAATCGCCCGCCGCAGGGGCTCATCGCGCCCGCACGTCGAAGCAATGCAGTTTGTCCTGAGTCCGGATGTAGAGCTTGCCGTCATCCACCACCGGATGCGGCCACGATGGCCCGTCTTCGTCAGGCAGCCGGAAATGCCCCCGCTCCCGGTACGCCTCCGGACTGGCATCGATCAGCGCCATCACGCCATTCTGATAGCGGAAATAGAGACGCCCGTCGGCCATGGTCACCGCCGCCGATTCCTTGCCTTGAGGATGACGCTCGCCGCCCCACTTCACCTTGCCCGTGGCCGCCTCCAGACAGATCGGAAAGCCATTGTTGTGTCCCGTCCCCGCATAGATGTAGCCATCGCGGAAAATCATGCCTCCGTGATGATTCTGAAAGGTGCGCGACTCCAGAAAATACACTTCGTCTGCCTTGAGGCCCTTCCCATCGCGGGAAATCCGCAGGAGCGCAGCCCCGGCTCCGTAGCCGGTCGAGACGAACACATGATCGTCCCACACCAGTGGCGTCGGTATGTTCGCGGTGCCATTGTTCACCTTTCCATAGTGCCAGAGAACGCGTCCGTCTTCCGGATCCACGCCGACCACGGCACGCCCGGTCAGCTGCACGTAGTGACGGTAGCCCGCCGCCTTGCTGATGACGACGCTGGAATATGCCGCGCCATCCTGCCCCTCGCTGCCCAGCATGGGTGGCTTGCTCTGCCAAAGCGTTCGGCCGGTCTTCTGATCCAGCGCCACCAGCAGGGCTGCCGGCCCGCCCGGTGTCACGACCAACCGCTCACCATCCGCCAGCGGCGATTCACTCCAGCCCCAGCCCGACATCATCTTCCCTCCGAATTCCTTTTCGAGATTCCGCTGCCAGACTCTGCGGCCCGACGCCGTCTCGGCTGCGGTCAGATTTCCAACCCGGTCGAGCACGAAGACCATGCCGCCGGCCACCGTCGGGGTCCCATTCGGCTCCTCTCCCCCTTCACAGGTCGTCAGTGACCACAGCGGCCGCCCGCTGCGCGCCTCAAGCGCTGCCAACTGCGTGCCTTCACGCCCATCCGCCTGCCGCCTCCCCGTGACAAAAACCTTCCCACCGGCAATGGCCACAGACGACATCCCCTTGCCCAGACCGCTGGAAGTCCATGCCAGCGGTGGTCCTTTGTCGGTCCACTCTCTGAGCAGTCCACTCGCATCGGAAATGCCCGTCCGGTCGGCACCTCGCCACGTGGGCCAGTCCGCCCGCACGGATGCAGTTCCCATGGCCAACAGCAGAGTCAGTGGAATTTTCATGAGCCCAGTCTACCGCAGGCAACTCCCCGAGGCGAGCACTCAGATGCACCCCCGAACGGGACCACCGGAACCCGGCCTTCCCTATTTCGCCGGGGCCGGAGCCGTCACCACCGCAGGATCCGCAAAAAGCGGAAGCGACTTCTGCACGGATTTCGCGACCCCCCACGCCAGAGGAACCGCCACGGTCAGCCAGATAAGCACAGTCTTCATGGATTCAGGATTTCACGTGATGCTTCGGGTCGACAGGTCTCACCAGCAGATTGGCCAGCAGACCGATCCCGAGGAGCACACACATCAGATAAAAAGTCCCGTTGTACGCCTCGGCCTTCGGAACTCCGGCGGCCACCCGGCGGTCGAACAATCCGTTGATGAGCGACGGCCCGATGACCGCAGCCATGCTCCACGCCGTGATCAGACGCCCATGAATCGCTCCCACCTGATACGTCCCGAAAAGATCGCGCAGGTACGCCGGAATCGTTGCAAACCCGGCTCCATACATGCTGATGATGACCGCGGTGAAGGCCACAAAGAGCACGCGGTTCCCCGTATGCTGCGTCCACGGAAGCAATGCATAGAGCGCGGCCCCGAGAATGAAATAGATGCAGTAGACTGCCTTGCGGCCCGTGAAATCGGAGACCGACGACCACACGAACCGGCCACCCATGTTGAAGATGCTCAGCAGGCCAGTGAAGCCGGCACCCACCACCGCGGAGACACCGAACATGTTCTGCAGCATGTCACTCGCGAGCCCGAGAATGCCAATCCCCGCACTCACATTCATGCACAGCACCACCCAGAGCAGCCAGAACTGCGGGGTCTTCCACGCGGTATCCACGGCCACACTCGCCGTCGTCACCAGCCTCGATCCACCAGTCGTCGGCTCCCATCCGGCAGGACGCCAACCCGACGCCGGCACCCTCACGAGCACCGCCCCCAGCACCATGAAAAACGAATACACCGCCGCCATGGTCAGCAGCGCCGGCAATGCCCCCGTGCCTCCTCCGGTCCCAAAATGCCTCATCAGTTCCTGCGCGAGCGGCGAACCAATGAGGGCCCCGCCACCAAAGCCCATGATCGCCATTCCCGTCGCCATCCCCGGACGGTCCGGAAACCATTTCACCAGGGTGCTCACCGGCGCAATATAGCCAAGGCCCAGCCCGATCCCCCCCAGCACCCCGTAGCCGCCCAGCAGCAGGGGCAGCGACTTCACCTTCACTGCGAGCGCTGCCAGCACCAGCCCCCCGCAGAAACACAACCACGACGCCAGCATGGTTTTCCGCGGCCCGCTCCGTTCCACCCACTTCCCGAAAACCGCAGCGCTCAGGCCCAGCATCACCAGCGCAATCATATAGGCAATCTGCACCTGGGAAACCGTGGAGCCCAGTTCCGCCGCCAACGGCTTGTTGAAGACACTGAAGGCATAGACCTGCCCGATGCACATGTGCACAGCGATGGCCGCCGGCGGAACCAGCCAGCGGTTGAACCCGGACCCTGCTTCCGTTGCCGCACGATCCAGCCAGGAAATTGAAGATGACGCCATGGAATAAAGGATTTCATCTTGCGGGTCCTCGCGGCCCCTGTCAGCAGAAAAACGGGACCGGATGCACGTCCCGCATGGACTCGCCTCGACTCAGCACAAATGGGCCCGGGGTGCCCGAGGCTAGCCGAGAGCCCGTTGAGCGGTCTGACTCGGAAACGATGACACCCCGCCGCGCACCAGCGCACGCAGCAGCCCGAAACCCGCGGCCCAGCGGCAGGTTGCGCCGGAACTCGCTGCGGATTGCCCGGCAGTCCCCGCAGATTCCCGGATCTTCTGCACCCGACCCCATGGCTTGACTTGCCCGTCCGCGGACGGTAGCGCGGTCCCATGAGAATCCATCCGCTGTCCCTGCTGCTCACACTCGCACTCACCACCGCCACAGCGAACGCTGCCGACGCCAAACCCGAAGAGAAGAAAGACGCCCCCGCCGCGGAAACGAAGGACGATGGAGTCGAAACCCAGCGCACCATCACCGTCAAAGGCCAGAAACTGAGCTACCGTGCCACCGCAGGCACCATGACGCTCACGAAGGCCTATGGTGAACCCAGGGCGAAGGTGTTCTCGGTTTCCTACGAACGCATCGATGCCGGTGACCCCGCCAAACGCCCGGTCTGCTTCTGCTTCAATGGCGGGCCGGGCAGCAGCGCCGTCTGGCTCCACCTCGGCGCCTTCGGCCCACGCCGCGTTGCCATGCCGCCCGATGGTGTCACCGCCCCCAAACCGCCGTTCCAGCTCACGGAAAATGAACACACGCTTCTCCGCGACGCCGACCTTGTCTTCGTCGACCCCGTGAGCACGGGCCTCAGCCAGCCCGAGAAGGGCGAAGACCCCAAGCAGTTCCACGGCTTCAGCGAAGACATCGAAAGCGTCGGCGACTTCGTCCGGCTCTGGATCACCAAACGCCAGCGCTGGGGCAGCCCGAAGTTCCTCATGGGGGAAAGCTATGGCGCCATCCGCATCAGCGGCCTCGCCGATCACCTCCAGAGCCGCTTCGGCATGTACCTCAATGGCGTCATCATCGTGAGCGGCCTGCTCGACTTCCGCACCCTTTCACCGGACGAACAGAACGATGTCCCATGGCACATCTGGCTGCCCAGCATGACGGCGGTGGCCCATTACCACGGCAAACTGTCACCGGAACTCCAGGCGGACTTCTCCGCCGCGTGGAAACGCTCGGTCGAGTTCTCGCGCGACCGCTATCCCCGCGCCCTCCTCATGGGCTCCGCTCTCCCGGAACAGGAACGCCGAGGCATCGCCGACTACCTCTCTCTCCTCACCAGCCTCCCCTCGGAACAGATTCTCCGCGACAACCTCCGCATCGATCCCTCGGCCTTCCGGCGCGATCTCCTCAAGGCTGACGACAAGGTCGTCGGCCGGTTCGATGGACGCTGCAGCGGCCCGGAAGGAGATCCCAGCTACGACGTGGTCTACGGAGCCTTCGCCTCGGCGATGAATGCCTATCTCCGCGGAACCGATGGCCTCAACTACGTGTCGGACCGACCCTATGAAATCCTCAATGGCGGGGTCAATCCATGGAACTACGGCAAAGGAAACCGCTACTTCGATGTCGGCTCCCAGCTCGGCGGAGCCATGAAGCAGAACCCGGCCCTCCGGGTCTTCATCGGCTGCGGCTATCACGACCTCGCCACTCCGCCGGAGGGCATCGAATACAGCGTCCGCCACCTCGACCTCCCACCCGCAGCGCAGGGCAACTTCACCTGGGGCTACTATGACGGTGGCCACATGATGTACACCAATCTCGATTCCCTGGCGAAAATCTCCGCCGATATCTCCGCCTTCCTCAGCCAGCCCTGATCGAACCCGTCAGAAACAAAGGCCCGGCTGCACCAGATCGGCAGCCGGGCCTTTTCATTGAATTCTCCGCCGGACCGGTCAGACCGAAAAGGCTTCCTCGATCAACTGGGCCTGCTCGCGCTTGTGCAGCGCCGAACTCCCGACGGCCGGACTCGACGCCCGGTCGCGCCCCGCATAGCGCACCCGCTGCTGCGTGTGCTTCTCAAGACGGTGCATGATGTAGCTCCATGCGCCCATGTTGAGCGGTTCCTCCTGACACCACACCCACTTCTTGTCAGCCTTGGGATACCGTGCCGTAATCTCCTTGAAGAGTTCCTCATGAAACGGGTAAAGCTGCTCGATCCGGATGATGGCGGCATTCGTGATCTTCTGCTCCTCACGGTACTTCACCAGATCATAGTAGACCTTGCCCGAACAGAAGATCAGCCGCGTGATCTTGGCAGCAGCCCCCGGCAGCGCCGCGTCGTCCAGCATCTCCCGGAATGCCGTGTCGCCGGTGAAATCGGCCTCTGCTGAAACTGCCTCCGGGAGGCGCAGCATCGATTTCGGTGTCATGATCACCAATGGCTTGCGGAAATCACGCCTCATCTGACGCCGCAGCACGTGGAAGTACTGCGCCGGTGTCGTCAGATTGCAGACCTGCATGTTCCCTTCCGCACACAGCTGCAGAAAGCGCTCCAGCCTCGCACTGGAATGCTCCGGTCCCTGCCCTTCATACCCATGCGGCAGCAGCAGCGTGATGCCCGATGGCTTCTGCCACTTCGATTCCGATGAACTGATGAACTGGTCGATGATCACCTGAGCCCCGTTCACGAAGTCACCGAACTGCGCTTCCCACAGGATGAGCATTTCCGGAGCCCTCAGACTGTAGCCGTAATCAAAGCCCAGCACCGCCGCCTCGCTCAGCAGCGAATTGTAGACCCGCAAAGTAGCCTGATCCTCGGAAAGGTGCTGCAGCGGCATCCAGCGGTCCCGGTTCTCGGTATCGTAGAAACACGCATGGCGCTGACTGAAGGTGCCACGGCGCACGTCCTGACCCGAAAGACGGACCGGCGTCCCTTCGGTCAGCAACGAGGCAAATGCCAATGCCTCGGCATTGGCCCAGTCAAACGGTCCACCATCCTCGGCCGCCTTGCGCCGCTTGTCGACAACCGTCCGCTTCACTGTCGGATGCAGGCGGAAACCAGCGGGGACTTCCGTCAGCTTCACGCCCAGTTCGCGGAACCGCGCCGCGTCCAGCCCGGTCGCCAGACGTTCGTGCGAGTAGGGCGGCTGAAACACGGCAGTCGATCCAGCAAAGACCGCTTTCTTGAGATCGCTTCCGGAATGCGTCTTCTCGAGCTCCAGCAGTTCCCGGTGCTCGGTCTCCAGTCGATCCCGGATCCCGTTCTGGATCGCATCCGCCCGCGTCAGCGGCAACTCTCCGCTCGTCACAAGGCGCTCGCGGAACAGCGTGCCCACCGTCGGCTTGGCCGCGATGAGCTTGCTGACCTTCGGCTGGGTGAAGGATGGCTCGTCGGTCTCATTGTGACCATGCCGACGGTAGCAGTACATGTCGATGACCACATCGCGGCCAAAACGCTGCCGGAATTCCAGAGCCAGCCGCGCCACGAAATAAACTTCCAGCGGATGCTCGCCGTTCACATGAAACACCGGAGCCTCGATCATCTTGGCCACATCCGTCGCGTAGGCCGAACTGCGTGCGTCCGCCGGGGTCGTCGTGAATCCAATCTGATTGTTCACCACGAGGTGAATGGTACCGCCTGTCCGGTAACCGGGAAGCTGCGAGAGATTGAGGGTTTCCGCCACCATGCCCTGCCCGGCAAAGGCCGCATCACCATGAATCAGCACCGGCACCACGGCCTTGCGGTCAAGCCCATCGCCCTGGGCCCGCTGCCGTGCCCGGGCTGATCCCTCGACCACCGGATTGACCGCCTCGAGATGGCTCGGATTCGGAGCAAGGGAAACCAGCACGTTCCCACCCTGAATCTTCCGATCCACCTCGTAGCCAAGGTGGTACTTCACATCGCCGTCTCCCGCCACCAGATCCGGAATGTAGTTCTCGCTGAACTCATGGAGAATCACCTTGAGCGGCTTCTGCAGAAAATTCGCGAGGACCGTGAGACGCCCGCGGTGTGCCATGCCCATCATGATTTCCTTCACCCCGGCGGCCGGACAATCTTCAAGAATCGCATTGAGCGCCACCATGAGGCTCTCGCCTCCCTCGAGCGAAAAGCGCTTCTGCCCCTTGTACTTCGTGTGCAGAAACTGCTCGAAGGTCTCCGCCTCCCAGAGCCACTGCAGCACGCGTTCCCTCGTCTCCGTGGTGGTATTCGGCTGATCCACGCGCGATTCAATCCGTTCCTGCAGCCAGGCCCGGACCTCGGAATTCTGAATGTGCATGTACTCGAATCCGATGCGGTCGCAATACGTCTTGCGCAGCCGCGCGACCATGTCGTTCAACTTGGTACGCCGGCCACCGTTGTAGAACATGGTCTCCACCTCGGATGCCAGATCGCGCTCCGTGAAGCCGAACTCCGCCAGCGCCAGCCGGGGTTGCTCGTCGCCGGAAGGGCTCAGTGGATCAAGCCACGCCGCGGTATGCCCAAGGCCGCGGTATGCTTCGAGCATGCGCGTCACATTCGCCCGGAACATCATCTCCTGCTGGCTCATCCCCACACTCTGCACCCCGCGGCTGTCATCCATCACATTCACCGGAGTGCGCGCCCTGGGCTGCGCTACCCCCAGTTCGAAACCCTCGAAGAAAGAGGCCCACGTTCCCTCTACGGAACGCGGATTTTCCAGCCATTGCCGGTACTTGTCTTCCAGCAGATCAACATTGAGACGGGCAGAGATAGTCGAATTCATGAGGGGACTCGGGGAAGGAAATGTCGGGTTCCATCGGTACGGCTCAGGAAACGTTCCAGGTGCCAACACCCTGATAACCCGCCGGGATGATGCCCTGACCCGGCCGGAACGCCAGCGGACTTTTTCCGGTTCAGTCAGGCCCCACCGATGCGTCCCGGAGCGCTGCTCAGAACCGTACCGCGGCCTCCAGCACCACCGGACAATGATCGCTGCCCATCACCTCCTGGCGGATCGTGCACGACCCGAGAGCCGGTGCGAGGGCCTCGCTCGCCAGCCAGTAGTCAATCCGCCACCCGATGTTTTTCTGACGGGCCCCCGCCCGGTAACTCCACCAGGAATACTGGTGCGGCCGTTCGTCGAACTTCCGGAACGCATCCACGAAGCCAGCCCCCAGAATCTGGTCGAACCCGGCCCGTTCCTCATCGGAAAATCCGGGACTGCGCCGGTTCGCATCGGGACGCGCAATGTCAATCTCCCGGTGCGCCACATTCAGATCCCCGGCACAGAGCACAGGCTTCCGCTTCTCAAGTTCCTTCAGGTACTCCAGAAAAGCCGCATCCCACTCCATCCGGTACGGCAGCCGTGCCAGCTCCGCCTGCGCATTCGGCGTGTAGACGCTCACCACATGGCACGAAGCAAATTCCGCGGTGATCACCCGGCCCTCGCGGTCGTGCTCGGGACGCCCGATCCCCCGCGTCACGGCCACGGGCTGATGCTTCGAAAGGATCGCCGTTCCGCTGTAGCCAGGCTTCTCGGCCGGATTCCACTCCAGATGCCAGCCCGGCAGCCACGACCAGTCCATCTCGGCTGCATTGACCTTGGTCTCCTGCAGCAGAATCACGTCCGGCGCTTCCGCCATCACAAATTCCGGAAACCCCTTCCCCATCACGGAGCGGAGCCCATTCACGTTCCACGTAATGCATTTCATCAGCGCATTGGTGCCGGAACTGACGGCTTTGGAAAGTCGGAAATCCACCATCCACAGGCGCCGCACCCCCGGCACCGCATTCGGGTGGACAGCCGGAACACTATGCCCAGAATGCCCCCGCCTCCCGTTCACGCCCGCTTCCCGCTCCATGACCCCCGATCCGTCCCGCGCAGAAACCACCGCCATCGTGCGGAAAAGCCGGTCGAATCTCGCTTTCGCCCTCGCCAGCCTCCCAAGACAGCGCCGCGAGGACATGGAGTCGTTCTACGCCTTCTGCCGCATCGTCGATGACCTCGCCGACGACGATGGCATCCCTCCCGCCGGACGTCAGGAGGGTCTCCAGCGGTGGCGCGATGTCCTCCACGGGCGCGCCACCGGCCTCTCGGCCTTCGAATCTTCCATCCTCGGCCTGCAGCAGCGCTACCGGATCCCCACCGACGAACTCGAGCAGATCATCGACGGGGTCAGCACGGACCTCGCCCCGGTACGCTTCGCCACATGGGAAGACCTCCGGAAATACTGCTATCAGGTCGCCTCCTGCGTCGGCCTGGTCAGCATCCGCATCTTCGGATGCCGCACCCCGGAAAGCCGCACCTACGCCGAACAGCTGGGCTACGCCCTCCAGCTCACCAATATTCTCCGCGACATCGGAACCGACTGGGACCAGGGCCGCCGGCTCTATCTGCCGCTCGACGAAATGTCCGCAGCCGGCTGCTCGGAGCAGGACATCGCCGCTCACCGCTACCATGACGGATTCTTCCGGCTCATGAACAGCCAGATCGCCCGCGCCCGCCAATTCTACGCAGCGGCCGCGGCCGCATGGCGCCCTGCCGACGCCCGTGCCCTGCTCGCCGCGGAAACCATGCGGCGCATCTACAGCCGCACGCTGGATCTCATGGAGGCAGACGGCTGCCGCGTCTTCGATGTCCGCTACCGCCTCTCCACTCCCCGCAAGGCTCTCTTCGTCGCCGCCGCATGGGTGAAAGGCAAAACGCTGCCTCAGGCGGACCGGTAACTCCATGCCTCCCATGACGCCAGCTGTTCTCCTCGGCAATGTCTGGAAATCATACGCCGGCACCCCCGTCGTCCGTGACGCCTCCCTCTCGGTCGCAGCGGGCGAATTCTTCTCGCTCCTCGGCTCTTCCGGCTGCGGCAAAAGCACCACCCTCCGCCTCATCGCCGGATTCGACTTTCCAGATCAGGGATCCATCGCCGTCTGCGGCAAGCCAGTCCAGCCGGGCCAACCAGCCTACGCCGGACCGGTCAACATGGTCTTTCAGAACTACGCCCTCTTCCCTCACCTCACCGCCGGAGAAAACGTCGCCTTCGGTCTCCGCATGCAGGGACTCGGCCGTGGCGTCCGCGAATCCCGCGCCCGCGAAATGCTCGGCCTCGTCCGCATGCAGGACTACGCCGACCGCCTGCCCGCCCAGCTCTCCGGTGGACAACAGCAGCGCGTCGCCCTCGCCCGCGCCCTCGCCACCCACCCGGAAGTCGTGCTCCTCGACGAACCTCTCGGGGCACTCGATCTCCGCCTGCGCCGCGAAATGCAGGCGGAACTCCGGGAACTCCAGCAGTCCCTCGGCCTGACCTTCGTGTACGTGACCCACGACCAGGAGGAAGCGCTCAGCCTGTCCGCACGCCTCGGCATCATGGACCGCGGCTGCCTCCTCCAGACGGGCACGCCCGCGGAACTCTACCACCACCCAGCCTCGCCCTTCGTGGCAAACTTCCTGGGCGAAAGCAATCTGCTGAGCGCCTCGATCCTCGATCGCTCCGGCGATTCATGGCTTGTCGCCGCTGAAGGAATGACGGTCCGCATCCCGGCCGGCAGCTTCTCCGGGCCATCCGCCACGCTGCTGCTCCGCCCGGAAAACCTCCGGTTCCTCACTCCCCCGGAACCGGGTGCCGCTGCCTTCCCTCCCGCCACCGTGGTCCAAGCCTCTTTCCGCGGATCCTCCCACCAGGTCCAGCTCCGCCTCCCCTCGGGCACCATCCTCTCCGGCCCATCGGAAGCCCACCGGCCCCCGCCCCCACAGGGAGCCATGGTCCATCCATGGTGCCTCCCGGAACTCCTCTGGCCCCTCGCCCCGGCACCCCCGTGAATCCACGCACCCTTGTCTCCCCGGCGCTGGCATGGCTCGCCATCTGGTTCGCCGGCCCTCTGCTGCTCGTGGCCGCGGCTTCGCTCAGCGAACGCGGCCAGCCGATCACATGGTCCTTCTCGGCTGCCGCATGGCGCGATCTGGCGTCTCCACCCGTGCTGCGGGTCATGCTCCGCACCCTCGCACTCGCCACCGCCACGACAGCCGGCACCCTTGCCGTCGGAGCTCCCCTCGCGTGGCTCATCACCCGGCTCCCAAGGCGGAAAGCCGGGTTCCTCCTCGGCCTCGTCATGCTCCCCCTCGCCGCCAACTCTCTCGTGCTCGTCTATTCATGGATGAGCCTGCTGAGCCGGGACGGTCTCCTCGGAAAACTCGGCGGCTTCCTCGGCCTTGTCCCCGCCTCCGGCCAGTGGCTCTACACGCCCGCCGCCAGCCTCCTCGGGATGGTCCACTACTTCCTCCCCTTCATGGTCTGGCCCATCATGAACTCCCTCCAGAAATTCGACAGCCGACTCAGCGAGGCCGCCGCCGACCTCGGAGCCACACCGCGCCAGACTTTCCGCCACATCGTGCTCCCACTCATCCGGCCGGGCATCTCCGCTGGCTGCATCCTCGTCTTCATCCAGGCCGCCGGGACCTTCGTCATTCCCGACCTCCTGGGAGGATCCCGCGACCTGCTGGCAGGCACCATGATCTATCACCGCTTTGCGGGACAGAACCTCGACTGGCCCGGTGGCGCGGCCCTCTCGGTCCTTGTCATGTCGCTCCTTACCGTCGGACTCGCCGTGGTCCGGAAACTGCAGCGGATCTCCGACGCATGAACCCGCGCGCTCCCTCCCCGCAACACTCTCTCCCCTGGTGGCTGCCGCTTCACGGGGCACTCTCGGCGGCCTTTCTCCTCCTCCCGGTCCTCACCCTCATCCTCTTCAGCTTCAGCAGCAGCCCGTCCGCCATGAAATGGGGCGGTTTCTCCCTGCGCTGGTATCACCAGCTCGGCGACAATCACCGACTGCTCCGGGCCGCCGAAAACAGCGCCTTGATCGCCGCCTCCGCAACGGTCATCGGCCTCCTCCTCGGTATCCCCGCAGCCATCGGAAACGCCCAGCTCCGGCGCGCGCGCCATGCCGTCGCCGCCACACTCACCCTTCCCATCATGGCTCCGGATATCGTGGCCGCGCTCTCCCTGAAACTGTGGTGCGTCACGCTGTTCTCCATGGCCCCGGGCCTCCCACCCATGATTCTCGGCCACAGCCTCCTCGCCCTCGCCTACACTTTCATCCTCGTCTCGTCACGGCTCCAGCGCTTCGACTGGAACCTCACCGACGCCGCCCTCGACCTCGGCGCTTCGCCCTCGGCCACTTTCCAGCACGTGCTTCTGCCCCATCTCTGGCCTTCCGTCGCGGGTGCCGCCCTGCTCTCGTTCGGCGTCTCCCTCGACGAATACGTCATCAGCAACGTCCTCGCTG